>DASSPT010000168.1:0-14844 GCA_035699465.1 Gemmatimonadota bacterium | reverse complement strand
GTGGCGGGAGGGTTCGATTCCCGCCGTCTCGCGCTGCTGCTCGCCGTGCTGGAGAAGCGGGCCGGCTTCGGGCTCGGCGCGCGCGACGTGTTCCTCAACGTAGTCGGAGGGCTCACGCTCACCGAGCCCGCCGTCGACCTGGGGGTCGTCGTCGCGATCGCGTCCAGTCACTCCGACCGGCCCGTCGGACCCGGCACGGTGGTGTTCGGCGAAGTAGGCCTCACCGGGGAGCTGAGACCCGTGCGGATGACCGCCGGTCGTCTCGGGGAAGCGGAGAGGCTGGGGTTCTCGCGGGCGGTGATCGCCGCCCAGCGGACCGACCCGCGCGGCGGGAGCGCGCACGGGCTCGGCCACAGCCACGGGCTGGAGATCCTCGAAGCCGAGTCGGTGGCGGAGGCCGTCGGCCTCGCCATGGAGGAGGTGTCGTGAGGAAGCAGCGCACAGCGTCGCCCATCATCCCATACCATCGGCGACGCACACCGCAACGCGAGGAGGGCTATGAACTATCTGCGTGCGACTCTTGCTTTGCTGATCATATGGGTGGGCGCGCTCGCGATCCTGTACGAGCCCGCCCGCTTGACCTACATCGTGGTGGGCGCGGGAGTGGGGGTGCTCGTGCTGGCGCTCCTCCTGGAAGCGCGGATACGGCAAGGGGACCCGCGTCAGGTGCTGGTCGCCGGCATCGGGTTCCTGCTGGGCCTCGTCCTGGGCGTGCTGGTGCTGGCGGTCCTCGGCGGCCTGCCGATCACCGCCGGGGTGATCAGTAGCGGGACGTTCGTCTCGACGTTCGGAATCGCCCTCATCGTGCTCTTGCTGGGGTACCTCGGCGCCGCCACCGCGCGCGCCGTGACCTACGACCTGGTCCTGTTCCGGCAGCCCGATCAGGAGGGCGGGTCCAAGGCCCGCTTCCTCGTGGGGGAGAAGTCCCTCATCGACGGCCGCATCGTGAAGCTCGCGGAGAGTCCTCTCCTGTCGGGGGAGATCATCGTCCCCCGGTTCGTCGTGGACCAGCTGAACCAGCTGGCGGCGAGCAGCACCCCCATGGACCGCTTTCGCGGCGAGCGCGGGCTCGACAGCCTGCGGCGGCTACAGCAGAACCGGATGCGCGCCGTCTACATCCGCGAGATCGACCTGCTCCACGGGGAGATCGAGGGCGTGCTGGACTACGCCGTGCAGCACGACGCCCGCGTGGTGACGCACAATCCCGAGATGATCCGCGAGGCCAACCGGCGCGGGATCCCGATCGTCAACCTGAACGACATCGCGGCCATGCTGGAGCCCGAGATCCTGAGCGGGGACGAGCTGGTGGTGAAGCTCGTAAAGCCGGGCAAGGAGAAGGAGCAGGCGGTCGGATACCTGGAGAACGGCAACATGGTCGTGGTCGAGGACTCCCGCACGGACATCGGGCGGACCGTCCGCGTCGCGGTCACGGGCATCCACCAGACGCGGGCCGGGACCTTGATCTTCGCCAGGAAGCGCGAGGCCGGCGTCCCGGGGCCGCTCCCGGTGGAAGGCGAGACGAGCGAGGCCATCGAGGGAGCGGGCCGGTCCTGATCGCCGCCGCGGGCGTGGTCGTGGCCGCGGGCAGGGGGGAGCGCCTGGGGGGCGCGCCCAAGCAATTCCGCCCGCTCGGGGGCATCCCGGTCGTCTGCTGGGCCGTGCGGCCGCTTCTCGCGGGTCTGTCGGGCGACGTCGTGGTCGTGCTGCCCGGGGACGCGCTCGAGGAGGGTGCCGAGCTCCGGTCCGTGCACCTGCAAGGGTCGGCGGGCAGGGTGCGGGTGACCGCGGGTGGACGCCGCCGCCAGGACTCGGTCCGCGCGGGGCTCGCGGTCCTCGAGGGAGCCGGTGGAGCGGTGGTCGTCCACGACGGAGCCCGCCCCTTCGCGAGCGCCGGGCTGGTCGCGCGCGTGGCCAGGAAGGCGGCCGCGGGGAACGCCGTCGTGCCCGCCATTCCTACCGCCGACACCATCAAGCGCGTGGACGGCGAGCGGGTCGTCGAGACGATCGCGCGGCGCGGGGCGGTGGCGGTCCAGACCCCGCAGGGATTCCCGGTCGCGATCCTCGATGCCGCTCACGCCTCGTGGCCGGGCGACGAGGAGGCGACCGACGACGCCGCCATGTGCGAGCGGATGGGCGCCGCGGTCGCTTGGCTTCCCGGAGAGGCCCTGAACCGAAAGCTCACGGGACCCGAGGACTGGTGGTGGGCCGAGCGCATGGTGGAAGCGGGGCGTGTCCGCTGGGAAGGAAGACCGTGAGCGAACGACGGGTCGGGATCGGCTTCGACGCCCACCGTTTCGCGGACGGCCGACCGCTCGTCCTCGGAGGCGTGCGGTTGGACCATCCCCGCGGGCTGGAGGGGTGGTCGGACGCCGACGCGCTCCTCCACGCGATCGCCGACGCGATCCTCGGGGCCGCCGCGCTCGGCGACATCGGCCGCCACTTCCCGCCGGACGACCCCGCGTGGAGGGACGCCGACAGCCGCGAGATCCTGGGGGCCGCGGTCGCCCTCGTCCTGCGTGAGGGATGGAGCGTCGAGAACGTCGACGCGACCGTGCTCGCCGAGGCCCCGCGGATCGCCCCCCACGTCGGAGCGATGCGCGCCGCCATCGCCGCGGCCTGCTCCATCGATCCCGGTCGCGTGAGCGTCAAGGCGACGACGATGGAGGGGATGGGGTACGTCGGCCGCGAAGAGGGAATCGCGGCGATGGCGGTCGCGCTCCTGACGCGCCGGAAGAGCGCGTGATCGAGGGGCTGGAGTGCGCGGCCTGCGGGACGTGGGCCGCGGCCGACAGCCTCCGGAACCTGTGCCCGGCGTGCTCGGGGCCCCTTCTCGCGCGGTACGACCTCGAGTCGCTCGCGCGCGGCTGGCGGCCGGCGGACCTCATGGACCGCGTGCCCGGCGTGTGGCGCTGGCGCGAAGTCCTGCCGATCGCCCCCGGCGAGGAGCCTCTCACCCTGGGCGAAGGAGGCACCCCGCTCCTCCGGTCCCGATCGGTCGGCCCCGCGCTCGGCATGCCCCACCTCGCGTTCAAGGACGAGAGCCGCAACCCGACTCTGTCGTTCAAGGCCCGCGGCCTGGCGGTCGCCATCCATCGCGCGCGGGCGCTCGGTGCGCGCCACGTCGCCATTCCGAGCGCCGGAAACGCCGGCAGCGCGACGGCAGCGTACTGCGCGGCGGCGGGTCTGCCCTGCACGGTGGCCATGCCCTCCGACACCCCCACGCCGATCGTGGACGAGTGTCGCGCGCACGGGGCGCGCATCCAGCTGGTCGCGGGGACGATCGCGGACGCCGGCGCCTGGATCCGGGAGCGGGCCGCCGAGGAAGGATGGTTCGACGTGTCGACGCTCCGCGAGCCCTACCGTCTCGAGGGAAAGAAGACGATGGGCTACGAGATCGCCGAATCGGGCGGTTGGGAGCTTCCGGCCGCGATCGTCTACCCGACGGGCGGCGGGACGGGACTCATCGGGATGTGGAAGGCGTTCGACGAGCTGGAATCCCTGGGTTGGATCGGGGGCGAGCGCCCGCGGATGATATCCGTTCAGGCCGCCGGCTGCGCGCCGATCGTCCGCGCCTTCGAGGCCGGCTCCCCGAGCGCGGAGCCGGTACGCGAACCGCGCACGGCGGCCAGCGGCCTCAAGGTTCCGGCCGCGATCGGGGATTTCCTGATCCTCGCGGCGGTCCGCGCTTCGGGCGGCGCGGCGGTCGCGGTGGAGGACGGCGAGCTTCTCGCGGGCGCGCGCAGGCTGGCGGCGGAGGAAGGGATCTTCGCGAGCCCCGAAGCGGGCGCCACCGTCGCCGCGCTCCCGGGTCTTCTCGAGAGCGGCGCGATCGATCCCGAGGCCCGGACCGTGTGCTTCGTGACCGGTCACGGGATCAAGTATCCCGTGCTGTGCGAGGCCGGCCCGGCGGGCGTATCTTCCTAGGCAGATGCGGCTCGCGTATCTGGACATGTTCTCGGGCGTGAGCGGGGACATGCTCCTCGGGGCGTGTCTGGACGCTGGCGTTCCGCTGCCGGAGCTCGAAGCTGCCCTGGCCCTCCTCGGGCTCGGCGGCCTGAGTCTGTCGGCCGAACGGGTGGCGCGCCACGGAATCGCCGCCACCCGATGCGTGGTCGAGGTGCCCGACGGCCCCGGCGAGCGCGGGCTCGCGGAGATCCTGGACCTCATCGAGGGCTCCGAGCTTCCCGGCAGCGTCCGCGACCGCGCGGGACGGGTGTTCGAGGCGCTGGCCGGCGCCGAGGCGAAGGTCCACGACACGACCCCCGATCGGATCCACTTCCACGAAGTCGGCGCGCTGGACGCGATCGTGGACGTGGTAGGGGGAGTGTGGTGCCTGGAGCGGCTGGGGATCGAGCGGGTGTACGCCTCACCGTTCACGCTGGGGAGCGGTTGGGTCGACGCGGCCCACGGTACGCTGCCGGTGCCGCCGCCGGCCGTGCTCGAGCTCGTCGCCGGCTGGCCGCTGGCCGAGAGCCGGGTGGCGGTCGAGCTTACGACTCCTACGGGGGCCGCGCTGGTTACGACGCTGGCGGAGGGCCGCGGCATCCCGGCGGGGTTCGTGCCCGCCCTCGTGGGATACGGCGCGGGGACGCGAGAGCTGGAGGCGCAGCCGAACCTCTTGCGGATCGTTATCGGCGACGGGGCCGCACCAGAGGACGAGGTGGCGATCGTCGAGTGCGACCTCGACGACATGTCCCCGCAGCTGTTCGAGCCCCTGGCCGATGGGCTCTACGCCGCCGGTGCGCTCGACGTCCACTGGCTGCCGGTGCAGATGAAGAAGCAGCGTCCGGGTGTCACGGTTCGCGTGCTCGGCCCGCTCGGCGCGGTGGAGCGGCTGGGCGAGGCTCTCTTCGCGGAGACGACCACCATCGGCTTCCGCTGGTGGCCGGTCTCGCGGTCGACGCTGGTGCGCGAGACGGGCGAGGCCGTCAGCTCGCTCGGCACGGTGGCCGTCAAGCGCGTCCGGCGGCCGGACGGCCGCTGGGAGGTCCGACCCGAGTACGAGTCGTGTCGCGAGATCGCCCGGCGGCTCGAGCGCCCCGTGCGGGACGTGCTGGCTGCGCTGACCGCGGAACTCAACCCCGAGCCGCTGGTATTACGGGACGAGTAAGCCCTTCACCCCTATCGGAGGAAATGCATGAGAAGGTTCCTGATCGTCGCCGTTCTGATCACGGCGGGTGCCGCCCTCGACGGCATCGAGGCCTACGCGCAGACGGCCACCGCGGTCGCCAACGGGGCGAAGGTGCGGATACAGCGGAGCAAGTTCGAGGAAGCGAACGAGCTGCTCGGGCGCGAGATCGTCAACTATCCCGAGAGCGCCGAGCTCCATTACCTGTACGCCATCACGCTGGCGCGCATCGCGCCCCAGGACTCCGCCTCCAAGGCGATCGAACAGCTCGCGATCGCCGACAGCCTCAACGGCGAGCCCGCCGAGGGCGCGGAGGAGGAGGAAGTCGAGCTCCAGGAGAACATCGACCAGGCCATGCGCTCCTTGTGGGGCGGGATCGTGAACGACGGCGTCCGCTCTCTTGCGGCCGGTGACATCGAGACCGCCGAGGCCAGGCTGACCCTCGCCGTGGACCTCCACCCGGCGGGCAAGGAAGGCCACCTCGGCATGGGCGCGGTGCACCAGGCCAAGCAGGAATACGACCTGGCGATCGAATCGTACAAGAGGGCGCTCGAGATCGACCCCGCGTACAAGAACGCGATGCTCCGGTTGGGGCAGACGTATCAGCTCAAGGCCGAGCAGGTAGCGGGCGGCGGTGACGCCGCCGACAACCCCGAGGCCGTCCAGATCGCGGCGGAGGCCGCCGCCGTTTACGAGGGTTACCTCGCCGACAATCCCGACGACGTGGAGATCCAGATCCAGCTCGCCGGACTCCACGCCTCGCTCGGAGAGATGGACAAGGCCGAGCCCATCATCCGGGCGGTCATGGATTCCGACAGCGTCGACGCGACCGTCTTCACGGACTTCGGGTTCCGCCTGGCCAACGCGGGCCAGTACGACCTCGCCGACGAGCTCCTGAGCCGCGCGGTCGCGATGACCGACTCGATGGACGTGGAGCCGCTCGGCTACCTGGCGTTCGTCCGCATCCAGAACGAGGACCTCGAGGGGGCGAAGGCGATCCTCGACAAACAGCTGGCCCTGGATCCCTCGAACGCCGAGGCCTGGGAGTATCTGGCGTACGTTCGGCGCGACCTGGGGGACACGGCGGGTTCGGCGGAGGCGTTCGAGAAGTCCCAGTCGATACCCCTCGATCTCCAGCAGATCTCCATGAGCCAGAATCCCGACAAGACCTGGAACGTCGAGGCCACGTTCGTCAACCGGCTGGAGGGCCCGGTCTCGAACGTCCAGGTCCGGTTCTCGCTGCTGTCGTCGACCGGCGAGGTGCTCGAGACCAAGGAAGCCACCATCGCCCCCCAGTCCCTTCCCGCCGGGGAAGGGGAGCAGGTGACGATAGAGTTCAGCCAGCCGACCGAGAACCCGCGGGTCAAGTACGAGATCCTGTAAGGCGCACAGGACGACGCAGACACGGGCGCAGGGCGCGGCACGACGCCGCGCCCTTTCGCTTTTGTGCCGATAGCGCGTCGGCAGCCCGCGCTGTCGTCCGCGGGTTTGACGCCCCTGTGGGGCCCGCCTACTTTCGGCTCCGCATCCGCGATCGGGCGGACGGGGCGGCCTCCGATGGCCCCTGTAGAACGAGCGGGCTCTAAAGCCCGCTGAACGACGAGCGGGCTCTAATGGCCCCCTGAACGACGAGCGGGCGTAATTCAGTGGTAGAATGCCAGCTTCCCAAGCTGGACGTCGCCGGTTCGAATCCGGTCGCCCGCTCCACCTCTCTCGTTCCATCCGATGACCTGCCGCGCGAGGTTGCGCTCGGCGCGCGAGACGTGTAGAAGTTCCGTCGGCCGATGAAGCGACGCACTTTCCTGCAATCCTCGGCGGCCGTCCTGGGCGCGGTGGCGCTCCCCGCGCCGGCGGCGCCGCCCCTGCCCCGCGACATCCGACGCTGGCTCGAGCCCGACGACAGAGAGCTCGCCGATGTGGCGCTGAACGCCGCCGCCAGGGCCGGGGCCTCGTACGCCGACATCCGGATCAGCCGCCACTTCGACCAGCAGATCCGGACGCGGGAGCGGCGGGTGGAGGGGATGAACGACGAGATCACCTACGGGTTCGGCGTGCGAGTCCTGGCGGATGGAGTCTGGGGCTTCGCCGCCAGCCGTATCGTGGCCGAGGACGAAGTGGCTCGGGTGGCGCGCGCCGCGGTGAGTCAGGCGAAAGGCAATGCGAGGATCCCGCACACGCCGGTCGATCTGGCGCCGGTCGCGGCGTTCCCGGACGCCGAGTGGACGACGCCGCACGAGAAGGACCCGTTCGAGATCTCGGTCGCGGAGAAGGTGGAGTTCCTGCTCGGGATCAACGCCACCGCGCTCGACCGGGGCGCCGACTTCGCCACCTCGTCGATCGTGTTCCAGAAGCAGGAGCGCTTCTTCGCCTCGACGGAGGGCTCCTACATCCGGCAGACCTTCCTGCGCGTGTTCGTCCCGTGGGAGGTGACGGCGGTCGACAGCCAGGCGGGCCGCTTCGCGAGCTGGGAGGACATCCAGGCCAACGCGGGGGCCGGCTGGGAGTTCGTCCTGGCGCAGGACTTTCCAAGCCAGGTCGCACGGGCGACCGAGCTCACGCGCGAGAAGCTGGCCGCGCCGACCCTCGACGCCCCGGCGCGGAAGGACCTCGTCCTCCTGCCCAACCATCTCTGGCTCACGATCCACGAGTCGGTGGGGCATCCGACGGAGCTCGACCGCGCGCTGGGCTACGAGGCCAACTACGCCGGCACGTCGTTCTGCACCCCGGACAAGCTGAACGCGCTCCAGTACGCGAGCGAGATCGTGAGCTTCGAAGCGGAGAAGCAGGAGCCTCATAGCCTCGCGTCGGTGGGCTGGGACGACGACGGGGTGCCCGCCGACAGGTGGCTGCTCGTCGACGGGGGTCTCCTGGTGGACTTTCAGACGACCCGCGACCAGGTCCACATGATCGCCGATCAGACTCGCGTCACGCGCTCCCACGGCTGCTCCTACGGCCAGAACTGGTCGCTCGTGCAGTTCCAGCGCATGCCCAACGTCAACCTCGTGCCGGATCCCGCCGGCGGATCGGTGGAGGACCTGATCGCCGGCATCGACGACGGCCTCCTCATCGACACGCGGGGCTCGTACTCCATCGACCAGCAGCGCTACAACTTCCAGTTCGCGGGTCAGGGGACGTGGGAGATCAAGGCGGGCAAGCGGGGCCGCATGCTGCGCGACGTCGCTTACCAGGGCAATACGGTGGAGTTCTGGAACAGCTGCGACGGCCTCGGCGGACCGGATACCTACGAAGTGTACGGCTCCTACTACGACGGCAAGGGCCAGCCAGGCCAGGTGAACGCCGTGAGCCACGGATGCCCGCCGGCCCGGTTCCGGCAGGTGAACGTCCTGCCCGCGGGGTAGCGCGGTGGCCATCCTCACGGAGCGGGAAGCGCGGCGGATCGTCGAGGCGGTGATGGAGCGCGCCTCCGCCGACGACACGATCGTGAGCCTCGTCTCGCGCGAAGGTGGCAACACGCGCTTCGCCGGAAACGGCGTCACGACCTCCGGCGAGGTCGCCAACGTCGAGCTGAACGTCACGTCCGCGTTCGGAAGCAGGATCGGCAGCGCGCAGACGAACGGGATCGACGACGAGGCGATCGCGGCGGTCGTGGCCCGCTCGGAGGAGGCCGCGGGTCTCGCGCCCGAGGATCCCGAGTACGTGCCGCCGCTCGAGTCCGCCGACTATCCCCGCCCGCCCGCGTACTTCGAGAGCACGGCCGCCCACGGACCCGCCGAACGCGCGGCTGCCGTGGCCGCCGCGATCGGGGCAGCGACCGGCCCGGACGCGACGATCGCCGGCTTCCTCGAGAACTACGGCGTCGCGTATGCGACGGGGAACTCGCGCGGCGTCTTCGGCTATTTCCCCATGACGTGGATCGAGTACACCAACACCGTGCGGACGCCCGACGGTCGCGGGTCGGGCTGGGCCGGCGTCCGGCTCCACGACGCGGACGAGCTCGACGCCGCCGGGATGGCCAGGATCGCCGCCGAGAAGGCGCTCGCCTCGCGGACGGTCGTTCCGCTCGAGCCGGGCGAGTATCCGGTGATCCTCGAGCCCGTCGCGGCGGCGGTCATGGCGGGAGCGCTCGTCGGTCAGATGAGCGCCCGCCGGGCGATGGAGGGCCGCTCGTACCTCTCGGCGCCCAACGGGGGGACCAAGCTGGGGGAGCGGCTCCTGGCACCGCTCGTCACGATCGCGACCGATCCGCTCTACGGCGAGGCGCCCGGGCGCGCGTGGGCGGAAGAGCAGCTTCCCGCGCGGCCGACGACGTGGTATCGCGAGGGACGAGTGGAGTCCCTTCAGTTCGACCGGTTCTGGGCCGGGCGGAACGACACCCAGCCGGTTCCCGGATCCACCAACCTCGTCATGGGGGGAGAGGAACGTTCGCTCGAGGAGCTGATTCGCGGAACCGAGCGCGCCGTGCTCGTCACGCGCTTCTGGTACATCCGGACGCTGAACCCAGCCGATCTGACGCTGACCGGACTCACGCGGGACGGGACCTTTTGGATCGAGGGCGGCAGGATAACCCACGCGGTCAACAACTTCCGGTGGAACGACTCGCCGGTCAGGGTCTTCTCCGGAGTCGAGGCGATGTCGCGGCCCGCGCGGGTGGCCGACGAGGACTGGGTTCTCAGCCCTTCCTTCGTGCCGGCCGTCCGCGCCTCCCGGTTCCGATTCGCCAGCGTCAGCCAGGCGGTTTGACGGGGTCGCCCGCTTGACATCTCCGCCGCCCGGGGCCTACGTTCCGCCCTTAAGGTCGCGCCTCAGCCGACTTCCTCAAGTTCTGAATCGGAAACTAATTAGCCGTCCCTAGCCGAGGCCCCGTCGATGGTGCAGTGGCGCCCGTTCCTCATGATCTCGTGGGGCATCCTGCTGGGGCTGTTCCTGTGGACGGTGCTGCCCGTCCTGTCCCCGCTCATCCTGTTCCTGGTCCTGGCCTACATGCTGTGGCCCCTGTTCGGGACCGACACCTACAAGCGGCTCATGCTTCCGCTCGGGGCGCTGACCTTCCTGTGGCTCCTCCACGTGGCGGGCAGCGTGCTGGCGCCGTTCGTCCTCGCGTTCGTCCTGGCGTATGTCGCCGATCCCCTCGTCGACTGGTGGAGCGAGCGCGGAATCGGGCGCACCTGGGGCGCGCTCGCGGTCCTGCTCCTGGCGCTCGTCGTGGGGGCCCTCGCCGTGGCTCTGATCGCGCCGCTGGTCGCCGCGCAGGGCGCACAGTTCCTGACAGACCTCCCCCGCATCCTGGAAGAGCTCCGCGCCTGGTACAACGCGCAAGTCCTGGGGCTTGCGAACTCCCAGCTCCCGCTCATCCGGGACATCCCCTTCGAGCGGGCGCTCGACGTCGAGAGCCGGGACGTGGGTCAATACCTGCTGGACGAGCTGCAGCGCCTCAATCCGTCCTGGGAGGCGGCGATGGGGGTGGGACGCGGTCTCCAGACCGGTCTGACGATCCTGGGATACCTCATCCTGACTCCGGTCCTGACGTTCTACCTGTTGCGCGATTTTCCCAGCGTCGGACGAACGGTCGCGCAGATCCTGCCGCCGGCCCGCCGCGAGGGCACGCTCTCGTTCCTGCACCGCTACGACGTGCTGCTCGGCGAGTATCTGCGGGGCCAGCTTCTCGTCGCGACCTTCGTGGGGATTGCGACCGCGGTCGGATTCTGGATCGTGGGATTCCCGAACGCGATCCTGCTGGGGGTAGTCGCCGGGATCTTCAACATCGTTCCGTATCTCGGGCTCATCGTGAGCCTGATTCCCGCCGCCCTCATCGCGCTCCTCACGCCGCCGCTCTGGCTCTCGGCGCTCAAGGTCGCCGGGGTGTTCTTCGTAGTGCAGTCCCTCGACAGCTACTTCTTCTCCCCGAAGATCGTCGGCGATCGGGTGGGTCTGCATCCGGTGTGGGTGATGCTCGCGATCATCGGCTTCGCGTCGGTGTTCGGGCTGGTGGGCCTCCTCCTGGCGATACCCATAGCGGTGCTGATCAAGCTCGTCATCGAGAACATGGTCGGGAAGTACAAGGGTTCGGTCTACTACCGGGACACCGGTGCTCCGCTGCCCGCGGAGGAGGAGGCTTCGGGGGGAGGGACGCCGGCGTGAGCCTCCCCGTCGTGGCCATCGTAGGCCGTCCCAATGTGGGGAAGTCGACGCTGTTCAACCGCTTCCTCGGCGCGCGGGACGCCATCGTCCACGACGAGCCGGGCGTCACGCGGGACCGTCACGCCGCCGACGCGGAGTGGGCCGGGCGGCGCTTCACGCTCGTCGACACGGGCGGGCTGATCCCCGAGGCGCAGGAAGAGATCGCGCGTGGGGTGAACGCCCAGATCTACGCCGCGATCGAGCAGGCGGACGTGTGCCTCCTCGTCGTCGACGGCCGCAGCGGCGTCACGCCGGTCGACCAGGAGATGGCGCAGCTCCTGCGCGAGAGCGGGAGACCCGCGATCCTGGTCGTGAACAAGGCCGACAACGCCGCCATGGGCGAGCGCATGCGGTGGGAGTTCTTCGAGCTCGGGCTCGGGGAGCCGCGCCCGGTCTCCGCCCTGTCGGGGATCGCATCGGGTGATCTGCTCGACGCGGTCGTCGCAGCGCTCCCCCCGGAGGATATCGAAGTGCTCCAGGATCCCGAGGAGATCACGATCACCGTGATCGGCAAGCCGAACGTCGGGAAGTCCTCGTTCCTCAACCGCCTCCTCGGCGAGGAGCGGTTCATCGTTTCGCCGGTCGCCGGTACGACCCGCGACGCGATCGACACGACGTTCACGTGGCAGGGTCGGAAGTTCCGAATGGTGGACACCGCGGGGATTCGGCGTCACGCCGCATTGGAGGAGGGGCTCGAGTACTACACGTACCTCCGCGCGGTCCGGAGCCTGGATCGCGCGCAGGTGGCGATCGTCGTGCTGGACGCCTCCGAGTCCCTGTCGCGGCAGGACCTGCGGATTCTCAACCTCGCCGAGGAGCGGCGGCGCGGGATCGTCGTTTGCGTGAACAAGTGGGACTTGATCGAGAAGGACGAGCGCACGGCGGCGGGGTACGAGGCGGCGTTCCGCGCTCAGGCGCGCTCGCTGGCGTGGGCGCCGATCGTCACGATCAGCGCCAAGACAGGCCAGCGGGTGACACGCGCGCTCGAGGCGGCCGAAAACGTGTGGAAGGAATGGCACAAGAAGGTCCCCACGCCGGAGGTCAATCGCGTGCTGCACGCCGCGACCGCGAAGGTCCATCCGCCCCAGTCGAAGGGAAAGCACGGCGCGAGGGTGGTGCGGGTCCTGTACGGCTACCAGGCGGAGACCGGGCCCCCGCTCTTTCTGTTCTACGCCAACGAGCCGCAGGCCGTCCCCGAGCACTATCGCCGTTACCTCGAGAACGAGCTTCGCGCGGCCTTGGGCTTCACCGGTGTTCCGCTGCGGATTTTCTTCCGCCAGTCGTCCTCGAGGTCGCGGCAGCGCGCCGATCCGGCCGGCCGCGAGGCCGGATGACCGTCGCGCTCGGGCTCCTGATCGCGTATCTGGCGGGATCATTTCCGACGGCATACCTGCTCGGAAAGGCGAGAGGCGTCGATCTCGGGCGGGTCGGGAGCGGCAACTATGGCGCGACGAACGTCTTCCGGAACCTCGGACGCGGTCCGGCGTCGCTGGCGGTCGTCGTGGACGTGGCTAAGGGGTTCCTGCCGGTCGAGCTCCTGCCGCGGTGGCTCACGCCGTCCGGAATCGGCCCCGGGACGTTCGCCGTCCTCCTCGCGGTCGCGGCCGTCCTGGGGCACGTCTACTCGGTGTTCCTGAAGTTCCGCGGAGGCAAGGGAGTCGGGACGGCGGCGGGAGCGTTCCTCGCCCTTTCGCCATGGGCCCTCCTTCTGGCCGCGGCCGCATGGGGGATCGTGCTGGCGTGGCGGCGGATCGTGTCGCTGGCCTCGCTCGTTGGAGCGCTGGTGCTGCTCGCGGCGGTCGTCGCGCTTCACGCCCGCGAATGGCCGGTCACCTGGCCGCTGGTGGCGTTGACCGCTTTCCTCTGCGCGTTCGTTTTCTGGACGCACCGCGAGAACATCGGGCGCCTGGCGCGCGGGGAGGAGAAGCCGATCGTCGAACGGGGAGGACGGGCGTGAGCCGCCCCGGTGGGGCTGCGGTCGTGGGCGGCGGATCGTGGGGGACGGCGCTGGCGAGGCTCCTGGCGGCAAAGGAGAGGGACGTCCGTCTATGGGTGCGAGACCCCGCGCTCGCGGCGGCTATCGAGGCCCGCCGCGAGAACCCGCGATACCTGCCTGGGGCGCGGCTCGACGCTCGCATCCGCGCGACGACGGATCTTCGAGGTGCCGTCGCCGGCGCCGCCCTCATCGTCTCCGCCGTCCCGAGCCACGTCGTCCGGAGCGTGATGGCCGAGGCCGCTGCCCATGTCGGAGGCGGGGCAATCTTCGTCTCGGCTTCGAAGGGGATCGAAGAAGGATCGCTCAAGCGGATGACAGAGGTGCTCGAGGAGGTCCTCGGAAGGAGCCACGGCCTTTCGGTACTCTCGGGCCCGTCGTTCGCGGCGGAGGTCGCGCGCGGCCTTCCGACGGCCGTCACGGTCGCCGCGCACGACACCGAAGTGGCCGAAGCGGTCCGCGAAGCGTTCTTCGCGCCGCGCTTCCGGGTCTACACGTCGGACGACGTGGTGGGCGTCGAGCTCGGCGGCGCGGTCAAGAACGTGGTCGCGATCGCAACCGGGATCGCCGACGGGCTGGAGTACGGATCGAATGCGCGCGCGGCGCTCATCACCCGCGGGCTCGCAGAGATCTCGCGGTTGGGAACCGCGCTCGGAGGGCAGCGTCTCACGTTCATGGGCCTCGCGGGTCTGGGGGATCTCGTCCTCACGTGCACGGGTGAACTGTCGCGGAATCGCACCGTCGGGCTGCGCCTCGCTCGCGGCGAGACGCTGGATGCGATCCTCAGGGACATGCAGCAGGTGGCCGAAGGCGTGCGCTCGACGCGGTCGGTGCGGGATCTCGCCGCGCGAATAGGAATCGAGATGCCGATCGTCGAGCAGGTGCACGAGATGCTGTACCACGCGAAGAGTCCGCAGGTCGTCGTCGAAGAGTTGATGACGCGGGAATCGAAGCCGGAGTTTCAGGCCGCCCGCTGAGGAAGGCTGGAAGGAGGCCGGATGGCGTTCAACCCGATAGCGAAGAAGGAATACTACTCGATCGGAGAGGTGTGTCAGATCACGGGGTTGAAGCCCCACGTGCTGCGTTACTGGGAGACGCAGTTCAAGGGTCTCGTGCCGGTGAAGAACCGGGCCGGCAACCGAGCGTACCGCCGGCGCGAGATCGAGATGGTGCAGCTGGTCAAGGAGCTCTTGTACGAGAAGAAGTACACGATCGAGGGCGCCCGCCAGCGGCTGGAGGACATGCGGCGAAACGCCGGCGACAAGCTCGAGTCCGAGCTGGCGGGGGCGAAGGTGAAGGACACGTTCGAGACGCTGGCCGACGACCTGGGGGGGCTTGTGGCCTATATCGACGCGTTCCGTCGCGGCGAGGTGGGACCGGGGTCGCCCGGTACCAAGTGAACGTCGAGCGCCCGCGCGTCATCCGGGCCCCGCCGTTTCCCGAAGACCTCGACTGGCTGCAGGTCCGCCGGCCTCCGACGTGGGAGAATCTGCGGGGGAAGGTCGTCCTGCTGGACTTCTGGACCTACGGCTGAATCAACTGCATGCACATGCTGCCGCGGGTCCGGCAGCTCGAAGAGACGTTC
>DASSPT010000167.1:0-2658 GCA_035699465.1 Gemmatimonadota bacterium | reverse complement strand
GCCCGCTCCGGGGCTACTCCCCCGGCTTGCGAACCTCTGCGGCAACCCGCTCGCGCTCGTCGCCCGGCTTCTGCTCGTCGAGCGCCTTGCGCGCCTTCTCCCAATCCTCCTTGAACCGCACGATCCCCGAATCGGTGAGCGGGTGGCGGATCATCTGCTGGAAGACCTTGAGCGGGAGTGTCGCGACGTGCGCGCCGGCCAGGGCGGAATCGGTGACATGCCGCGGGTGGCGGATCGAGGCGGACAGCACGAGCGAGTCGAGGTCGTGGAGGTTCACGATGTCGCTCAGCTCGCGGATGACCGTCATCCCGTCCTCGTTGATGTCGTCGAGCCGCCCGACGAACGGCGACAGGAGGTACGCGCCGGCCTTGGCCGCGAGGAGCCCCTGGTTCGCGGTGAAGATCAGGGTGCAGTTCGTCCGGATGCCCTCGGCCTTGAAGCGGCTGATTGCCTCCAGGCCGTTTTCGGACATCGGCACCTTCACGACGATGTTGTCGGCGATCTTCGCGAAGTGGCGTCCCTCGCGGAGCATGCCGTCGACGTCGTCCGCGATGACCTCCGCCGATACCGGCCCGGGAACGATCTTGCAGATCTCCTCGAGCACCGCGTCGTAGCTCGCGCCACCGACCTTCGCGTACAGGGACGGGTTCGTCGTCACGCCGTCGAGGACGCCCCAACGGTGGACGGTCCGGATCTCGTCGAGGTCGGCGGTATCGAGGTAGAGCTTCATCGGGCAGGGCTCCTGGATTCGTGAGCCGCGATTCTACGCCGCCCCCGGGGGCAACAGGCAGGGGCCCCCTCCTCACCGCCGCGTTGCAGCGGCGTCAGAACGAACAGCCGCCAGGCAGCTGCCCCCGTCGTCGCGTCACCGGTAGAGATATGCCCCGTCGTCGCCCAGGAGAACGATGGTGCCGTCCGGCAGGACCGCAGGATCGACGCCATAACGGCTGCCCGCCGGCGCAGGATCGGTGATGCGAGTCTCCCCGGTCAGCGGGTTCACGAGGCCGGACCACCGCCGCTGCACATGGAGCTCGGGCTCCGGTTCGCCGGCCTCGAACCAGTCCCCTACCACGAACACCTCGCCGTTCGGGAGGACGGTGGCGGAATCGACGCAGTGGGGCAGAGGCAGGCCGGATGTCCACGCGGACGTCCCCGGATCGAACAGCAGTGCGGGTGTCGGCGCGAAGCCTGCACTCCGGCCGTCCCGGCCAAGGTCGTGGACCGCCTGACAGACGAGCCCGGCCACGAAGACGCGCCCGTCGGGCAGAACCACCGCGGGACCACGTGCAAACAACGGAAACTGATGGAGCCGCGGTGCCGGCTCGAGGGCAGGCATCTGCGCGACGGGTGCGAACTTGCGCGATGCAGGGTCGAAGATCTCTGCGCTGCGCAGCCACTCGGCGCCCTCGCCGGGCGCACGGCCGCCGATCGCGAGAGCGCGGCCATCCGGAAGGGCGACGAGCGAGTGACCGTGACGCGGCTCGGCCATCGCGCCAACCATCGAGAAGCGCTCCGTCACGGGGTCGAACCGTTCCGCGAACGCGACCGGCTCAACCGTTTCGAGATCCGTACCGCCCGCCACGAGGACGCTGCCGTCCGCAAGCATGGTCGCCGGGAAGGCCCACCGCGCCCCAGCCAGGCGGCCAAGGGGCGTGGTCCTGTGCGTGCGGGGATCGTAGATCTCGCCGGTGGGGTGCGCCACGCTGGAGACGCCCCCCACCGGATCCGTCAGGTCGCCGCCGATGAGCAGGACCCGGCCGTCCCGCAGTGCCAGCGCCTCGGGTTGCGACCGGCGAGCGGAGAGCACACCGGCCGCCGACACCGCGCCCGACGTGAGATTCAACACGACGGCCGACCGCTGGTCCTCGAGCAGGAGGAACACATGGCCGCGCTCGAGGACCACCAATCCTGCGCCGGCGGACGGCACGAAGCCCTGCACGTCGAACCGCTCGTCCCGCAGAAAGACCCCCGCGTATTCCTCGATGAAGGCACCCCCCGGGGATGGGGGACGCGCTGCGAGCAAGCCGACCGAGATCGCGCCGATCGCGGCCAGGACCACGGCAAGCAGGACCCCGCGGGCCAGGCCGGCGCGCGGGGAGGTCAGTCGCTCCACCGTGCGACGCGCTGATCCGGCGCGCGCAGTTACTGCGCCGCGGACGTCACCTCGTGCGATGGCCGCTCCACGCCGAGCGCGGCCGAGGGCTCGAGCACGGCGTCACGCCCGTCCCGGAGCGCGAGGGCAGTCGCAACGAACCCGTGGAACAGCGGGTGCGGGCGCTCCGGGCGCGACTTGAACTCCGGGTGGAACTGGCTGGCGACGAACCACGGGTGGTCCCGAAGCTCGACGATCTCCACGAGCCGGCCGTCCGGCGAGAGGCCGCTGAGGACCATCCCGGCGCCCTCGAGCGTCTGGCGGTAGCGGTTGTTCACCTCGAACCGGTGGCGATGCCGCTCGTAGATGACCTCGCTGCCGTACACCGCGCGCGCCTTCGACCCCTCGGCGAGCCGCGCGGGGTAGAGCCCGAGCCGCATCGTGCCGCCCTTGTCCTCCAGCTCGCGCTGGTCGGGCATGAAGTCGATGACCGGGTTGTCGGTGAACATGTCGAACTCGGTGGAGTTGACGTCCTTCGTCCCGATCACCTCGCGCGCGAACTCGAT
>DASSPT010000166.1:0-23531 GCA_035699465.1 Gemmatimonadota bacterium | reverse complement strand
TCGACGCGGGCGTCGTCGCACACGTCGGGTTCCTCCATGAGGGTCAGCCGTACGTGATTCCCATGTCCTACGCGCGCGACGGCCACAGGCTGCTGCTTCATGGCGCCGGGGGGAGCCGCCTCATGCGGACGCTCGCGTCCGGCGGCCCGGCATGCGTGACCGTGACGCTCCTCGACGGAATCGTCCTCGCCCGCTCGGTCTTCCACCACTCGATGAACTACCGCTCGGTAGTAGCGCTGGGATCGGCGAAGAAGCTGGAAGGGGCGGAGAAGGCCGCCGCCCTGGAGACCCTGGTGGAAGGCCTGGTGCCCGGCCGCTCGCGCGAGGCCCGCGGCCCCGACCGCGCGGAGCTCGCGGCGACGATGATCCTCGCCTTTCCCCTCGACGAGGTCTCCGCCAAGGCGCGCTCAGGGCCGCCGGCCGACGATCCCGCCGACGTGGAGCTTCCGATCTGGGCGGGGACGATCCCGCTCGCGCTCCGGGCCGGCCCCGCCGAGCCCGCGCCGGACGCCGGTGGGATCGAGACGCCGCCGTCGGTCAGGCGCTATCTCGACGAAAGCAATGGGCCGTGACGCCGGCGGTCCTTAGAGCCCCGCTCCCCGGTCAGCGCGGCGCGCCCGGCTGCGGAGCGCGCGCGGCGTCCTCCCGCACCGCCCAGGGACCCACGCGGATCACGGGCTCCGTCGAATCGTTCACGTGGAGCGTGAGGGAGTCCGCCTCGGGCGACAACCCGGGCCCGAAGGCGAAGACCCCCACGGCGGTGTTGTCGGTTTCGACCTTGATCCGCGGGTTGTCCGGCGTCAGGACCCCTTCGTAGCGATTGCCCTCGTCGTCGACGAGATAGGGCTGGCCATCGGCGGCGAACTGGACCAGGCTGTCGGGGCCCGTGTACCACGCGGCGTACGTCATCGCGATGTGGTTCTCCGCGTAGTTGAGCCACTGCACGTGCCAGGCGGCGTCGCCCGCGGAAGAGCGCGCGGTCATGTCGATCGAGTCGAGGGGCGCCGTGCCCTCCATCTCGGGGAAACGTCGCGGATCGACCGCGAAGCGCTCCATCTCGGCCGCGGTGATCGAGTCGTAGGGAATCGAGTCCCCGGCAACGCCGGTCTCCTCCTGCGCGCCGTTCGAGCACGCCAGAGCGAGCGCCAGGGAGACCACGCACGCCGGTCGGACGATCGTCGGCCCCCTCATCGGTAGTTCGTCGGCTTCCAGTCGAACGGAAGGTTCGCCTCGCGCAGGTGGGCCATCACGGCCTGCAGATCGTCCTTTTTCTTCCCCGAGACGCGAACCTGGTCGCCCTGAATCGCCGCCTGGACCTTGAGCCCGGTGCCTTTGATCCGCTTGACGACGTCCTTGGCCTGCTCGGTCGAGAGCCCCGACTGGATCGTGGCCCGCTGCCGCGCCGTTCCGCCGAGGGCCGACTCCACCTTGCCCCACTCCAGCGCCTTCAGCGAGACCGAGCGCCGCGAGAGCTTCTCCTCGAGGATCTGACGGAGGGCCTTCAGCCGTCCCTCGTCCTCCGCGCTGAGCACGAGGTCGTCGTTCGTCTCCTCGATGGCGGCCGTCGAGCCCTTGAAGTCGAAGCGCGTCCGAACCTCCTTCGTCGCCTGCTGGACCGCGTTCCGGACCTCCATCCTGTCGACCTGACTCACGATGTCGAACGAGCTCTCACCTGCCATGCCGCCGATGTCTCCTTCCGGTCCTCGAGTTCTCTGTCCGAATCCGCTATGCGGCGCCGGGCGCGCCGATCGTGATCACGATCTTCCCGAACTGGTCGCCCTCGCGCATCCGCCCGAGCGCGTCGGGGGCGCGCTCCAGCGGGATCTCCGCGTCGACGACCGGCTGGATCCTGCCGCCCTCCACCAGGCGCGCCACCTTCCGAAACTCCCTCCGGTTCGCCATGGTGGACCCGTGGATCGAGATGTGCTTCCAGTACACCCGGTTGATGGGCGTGGTTGCATCGTTGCCGCTGGTCGCGCCGCAGGTCGCGATCCGGCCGCCGCGTCGGACGCACTCGATCGAGTCCCGCCACGTCTCCTTCCCCACGTTGTCGATGACGAGATCCACGCCGCGCCTCGCGGTCAGCTCCCGGATGCGGTCCGGGACGCTCTCGCGCGTGTAATCGATCGCCACGTCGGCGCCCAGTCGGACCGCGAGGTCGAGCTTGGCCGCGCTCGACGATGTCGCGTAGACGTAGGCGCCCGCGTACTTGGCGATCTGGAGAGCCGCTGCCGCCACGCCGCCGCCGACCCCGTGGATCAGGACGCTCTCGCCCGCCCGCAGGCGCCCCGCCGTCAGCGCGAGCCGCCATGCGGTCTGGTACGCCAGCGGGAACGCGGCGGCGTTCCTCCACGACAGCCCGCGGGGCTTGCGATACACGTTGGCCTGCGGGACGACCACGCGCTCGGCGAAGGTCCCGGAGACGTGCTCGCCCAGTAGCCGGTAGCGGATGCACATCGACTCCTCGCCCTGCTGGCAGAACTCGCACCTGCCGCAGAAGAGCCCGGGCTGGATGTACACCTCGTCGCCCGGCGCCACCCCGTTCACGTCGGGCCCGACCGCATCGATCACGCCGGCCCCGTCGGCGCCGAGCACGTGCGGGAAGGCGAGCTCGATCCCCGGGATTCCGCCCATGACCCAGAGGTCCAGGTGGTTCATCGCCGCGGCTACCAGGCGGACGCGAACCTCTCCGGCTCCCGGCGTCGGGTCCGGAAGATCGCCGAACCGCACCACCTCGGGGCCGCCGTGCGACTCGATGAAGACGGCGCGCATGGGCGGCGAATGTATCGCCTATTGCCGCTCGACCGACAGCGTATAGCCTCCGGTGTCGCCCGCGTTCAGCGTGTTGGCTACGACCGTCCAGCGGCCGGCCTCGTCGAACGTCATGTCGAGGCGGCTGTCAGTGCCCCCGCCACCATCGTCGTCGTTGAACGCGCGGCCGGTCGGCGACACGAGCGTGAGGTACGCGTCGAAGTCGGGCGACTGGAGGAGGATCACCGCGCGATCGCCTGCCTGGGCGTCGATAGACCATCCCTCGTACCACGATTCGTCGTTGCGCTTCTGGTCCTCCGCGTCGAGGATGCCGGAAACCGAAGCCGTGGGGCCGGCGGGGAGCTCGCCCGTCACCGTGAACTCCTCGTCGAGAACCGTGGCGTCCGTGCGCATGCGGGACGTCAGGGCGAGCGTGTACGCGCCACTCTGGCCGGCCTCGTAGGACGTGACCTGAACGCGCCACGTCCCGGACTCGGAGGCGATCGCCTCGACCAGCGACACCTCGCGTGAGCTGCCGAAGTCGTCGTTCTCGGTCTGCTCTCCCGAGGGGCCGGTGACGACGACATAGGGATCGAACTCCACCGAGGTGACGACCGCGACGACCTCCTGGCCCGCCGCCGCGTCGATCGTGTACTCGTCGACCCAGGCGCCGTCCTCCATCACGGGGTCGCTCGATTCGAGCGCGCCGGTGTGCACTGTCTGCGCGCGCAGGCTGGTTGCGGCCGCGAGGACGATGATCGCGGGCGCGAGGATCCGCAGGGTCGAGGGCATCGAGAGTCTCCTCCGGGCACGGGAGTGGGGGGACGGCCGGCGGAAGCGCCGGCGAACGACGTTCGAATCTATATTCCCGGCGTGCCGCCGTGGACGCCCGACGAGGAGACTCCCCTGACCTTCTGCGACCAGTGCGGCTGGCTGCAGCCCGGGCTGGCGGCGGCCTGCGCCCGGTGCGGGATTCCGCTGGACCGCAGCGTCTACGACCCGTTCGTCGCGATCAGCCAGAACGCGGCCATCGTCCGGCAGGCGATCCGCGGACGCGCCAAGCCGTCCGGCTTCGGTCGCTTCGCACTGGTTTCGCTGGGCCTGTTATACCTGTTGTACTCGGCTCTCTTCCTGCACTCGCTCCTCGCCCAGCCGTTCTCGCCGGTCGCGCTCGTCTTCGTGCTGCTCGACCTCGTGATCGGTCTGCTCATCCTGTCGGCGTTCCATCGCATGGGAGCGCGCGACACCTGGGACGAATACCGCCGCTGGTCGTGAGCCGAAGGGCCGGACCGCCAGCCGGACGTCCGCCAGCCGATTCCCGATGTGCACGCTGATCGCGTTCCACCGGGTCTGGACCGATGCCCCGCTGATCATCGCCACGAACCGGGACGAGGCCTACGACCGTCCCTCCGCTCCGCCTCGCTGGGTGGACGGCGATCCACCGGTGCTGGCGCCGCTCGACGAGCGGGCGGGCGGCACGTGGATGGGAGCGACTCTCGGCGGGCTGTGGGTCGGCCTGACGAACCGTCGTGCCGGGGTGGTCGACCCCGGACTGCGCTCGCGCGGGCTCCTGTGCCGCGATCTCCTGTCGGCCGCGAGCGCGGCCGACGCCATCGCGCGCATCGGGGCGCTCGAGGAGCGATACAACCCCTTCCACGTCCTGGCCGCCGACGCCGCTCGGATCGTGCTGGTCGAATACGAGTCCGGAAGGTCGGACGTACGTCCACTGGGGTCGGGCTGCCACGTCGTGACGAACCGGCCCGCCGACGAGCACGCCGAGGAGCCCAAGGCGAGACGCGCCTGGCGGCTGCTGTACGAAAAAGGGCTGTGGCCGACGGAGCGCGGAGGGCCGGCGCCCGAAGACCTCGAAACCCGGCTGGCGGCGATACTGGGCGATCACGGGGTGGAAGGAAAGGACGCCCTCTGCCTCCACGGCGAACGATACGGCACGCTGAGCGCCGCGATCTGGCGGATCGCCTGGGCGGCGGGCCGCCCGGGAGGGGCCGTCATCCGGCTGGCGTTCGCCGACGGGCCTCCCTGCGCGACTTCCTTCGCGGCGGTGGAGGGGTGGCGCGTTGACGGGCCGGATGCGCCGGGGTAATCTGCCGGCCGACCCGCGATCCCGCATCCCGAGCGACGGAAAATTCCGATGGAGGATGGATGACGCACGTCCCCGACGAGCTTCGCTACAGCAAGGACCACGAATGGGTCTCCTTCGACGAGGAGTCGGGTGTCGCCACGGTCGGGATCACCGACTATGCGCAGGGCGAACTCGGCGACGTGGTGTTCGTCGAGCTGCCCGGGGAAGGCGCCCCGGTCACCGCGCACTCCCCGTGCGGGACGATCGAAGCCGTCAAGGCGGTGGCCGAGCTCTTCGCGCCGCTGTCCGGTGAGGTCGTGGAAGCCAACCCGCTGCTCGAGGACCACCCCGAGCTACTGAATTCCGATCCCTACGGCGAGGGATGGATGATCAGGATCCGGGTGTCCGATCCGGCCGAGCTCGAAGACCTGATGGACTCCGCCGCGTACTCGGAACACGTCGGCTGAAGTGTCCCAGAGCTTTCCAGCCTCCGATCGATTCGCGGATCGGCATATCGGACCGCGCGACGACGACATCCGGTCCATGCTCTCGACCCTGGGTCTCGACAGCCTCGAGGGGCTGGCCGACCGGGTCGTCCCCGCCGACATCCGGCTGACCCGACCGCTCGCTCTTCCCGCTGCGATGACCGAGGAGGGCGCGCTGGCCGAGCTCGCGGCCATGGCCGCGAAGAACGAGGTCTGGCGGTCGTGGATCGGGATGGGCTACCACGACACCGTCACGCCCCCGGTCATTCTCAGGAACGTGATCGAGAACCCGGGCTGGTACACGGCATACACCCCGTACCAGGCGGAGATCGCGCAGGGTCGGCTGGAGGCCCTGCTCGTGTTCCAGACCATGGTCGCGGACCTGACCGGCCTCCCGATCGCGAACGCGTCCCTCCTGGACGAGGGCACGGCCGCCGCCGAGGCGATGGCCATGATCCAGCGGGTGACGCGAAAGCAGGACGGCGCGTTCCTGCTGGATCGCGGCTGCCATCCGCAGTCGATCGCGATCGTGAAGACCCGCGCCGAGGCGCGCGGAGCGTCGGTCGCCGTCGTCGACGCGCTCGCGGCGGAAATCGACGAGAGCACGGCCGGAGTGCTGGTCCAGTATCCGACGACTGAGGGCGCGATCGAGGAGTACGGCGAGCTGTGCGAGCGCGTCCACGCGGTCGGCGGCCTGGTAGCGGTCGCTACCGACCTGCTCGCGCTGACGCTGCTGGAGCCTCCGGGATCGTGGGGCGCCGACGTGGCGGTCGGGAACAGCCAGCGTTTCGGCGTGCCACTCGGCTACGGCGGTCCGCACGCCGCGTTCTTCGCGACGCGCGAGGAGTACGCGCGGCAGCTTCCGGGGCGGATCATCGGCGTCTCGCGCGACACGGCGGGGCGCGAGGCATACCGGATGGCGCTCCAGACGCGCGAGCAGCACATCCGCAAGGACAAGGCGACGAGCAACGTCTGCACGGCGCAGGTGCTGCTCGCCGTCGTGGCCGCCATGTACGCCGTCTATCACGGACCGCAAGGCCTGACCCGCATCGCGCGCCGCGTCCACGGTCTCGCCTCGATGCTCGCGGCGGGAATCGAGCGGCTGGGCGGGAGTCTCTCTCATTCGAAGTTCTTCGATACGCTGGCGATCGATCTCGAGGAAAGCGAGGCCGCACGCGTGATGCAGGCGGCGCGCGAACGGCGCATCAATCTGCGGGCGATCTCCCCGTCCCGAATCGGGATCGCGCTCGACGAGAGAGTGGCCGAAGCGGACGTCCGGGAGCTGCTGGGTGTCTTCGCCGGGGACCTCCGCAAGGTCCCGGAGGGATGGACCGGGCCGGAGATGCACGGACGCGGCGGGCGAATCCCCGCGGCCTTCACGCGGACGTCGCCGTTCCTCGAGCACCCCGTGTTCCATCGGTATCGCTCCGAGACCGAGATGCTGCGCTTCCTGAAGCGGCTCGAGAACCGGGATCTCTCGCTCGCGCACGCCATGATCCCGCTAGGATCGTGCACGATGAAGCTGAACTCGACGACGGAAATGATCCCCGTGACGTGGCCTGAGTTCGGGCGCCTGCATCCCTTCGCGCCGCGCGACCAGGCGGCGGGGTACGCGGAGCTGTTCGAACAGCTCGAGCGCTGGCTGGCGGAGATCACGGGCTTCGCGGCCGTCTCGCTCCAGCCGAACGCCGGCTCGCAGGGAGAGTTCGCGGGCCTCCTCGTCATCCGCGCGTGGCATAGCTCGCGCGGCGAGACCGGCCGCGCCACGTGCCTGATCCCGCAATCGGCGCACGGCACGAATCCCGCGAGCGCCGTCATGGCGGGGATGCGCGTCGTCGTCGTCAAGACGGACGCGCGGGGGAACATCGACGTCGACGACCTGCGCGCGAAGGCCGAGGAGCACTCCGGCGAGCTCGGCGCGATCATGGTCACCTATCCCTCTACCCACGGCGTCTTCGAAGCGCGCATCCGCGAGATCTGCGACATCGTCCACGAGCACGGTGGCCAGGTCTACATAGACGGCGCCAACATGAACGCGCAGGTGGGACTGTCGCGGCCGGGGGACTACGGGGCCGACGTCTGCCACCTGAACCTCCACAAGACGTTCTGCATCCCGCACGGCGGCGGTGGGCCGGGGATGGGGCCCATCTGCGTGGCCGAGCACCTGGAGCCCTTTCTGCCCGACCACCCGGTCGTGGATCTCGGCCACGAGGGCTCGGCGGGAACGATCTCGGCCGCCCCCTGGGGCAGCCCGTCCATCCTGCCGATCTCGTGGACGTACATCCGGATGATGGGGCCCGACGGCCTCGCGCGCGCTTCGCAGGTGGCGATCCTGAACGCCAACTACGTGGCGCGGCGACTGGAAGCGGACTACCCGCTCCTCTACGCCGGAGCCGGGGGCCTGGTCGCGCACGAGTGCATCCTCGACACACGCCCGCTCAAGCAGGGCTCGGGGGTCGAGGTGGAAGACATCGCCAAGCGCCTGATCGACTATGGCTTCCACGCCCCGACGGTGTCCTTCCCGGTGGCGGGGACGCTCATGGTCGAGCCGACCGAAAGCGAGTCGAAGGAGGAGCTGGACCGATTCGTCGAGGCGCTGTCCGCGATCCGTGACGAAATTCGCGAAATCGAGAACGGGGTCGCGGATCAGGAAGACAACCTGCTCAAGAACGCGCCCCACACGCTCGCCGATCTGACGGCCGACGAATGGACGCACCCGTACTCGCGCGAGCGCGCGGCGTTCCCCATGCCGTCGTCCGCCGACCACAAGGTATGGCCGGCGGTGGGCAGGGTGGACGCGGCCCACGGCGACCGCAACCTCGTGTCCAGCTGTCCGCCTGCCGAGGAATACGCATCCGCCGGGGCGTGAGCGAGGAACGACGCGATGGCTAAGCTGACATGGCACGGCCACTCGTGCTTCGAGTACGAGAACTCCGAGGGAAAGATCCTCATCGACCCCTTCCTGTCCGGCAACCCGAAGGCCGATGTGGGGCCCGACGAGATCCAGGGAATCGACGCGATCGTCGTATCGCATGGGCACGGCGACCACTGGGGCGACACGGTGGCGATCGCGCAGCGGACCGGGGCGCTCGTCGTGGCCGCGTACGAGCTCGCCAACCTGGCGGCTGATCGCGGCTGCACGTCGCACGGACTCGCCTGCGGCGGCGGCCGGCGGTTCGACTTCGGTCACGTGAAGCTGGTTCCGGCGGCCCACGGCTCGATGACGGACGCGGACCCGAAGTATGCGACGAACCCGTGCGGGATCGTGATCACCGCGGATGGGAAGACGCTCTACCACGCGGGCGACACCGCGCTGACCGCCGACATCAAGCTGCTGGGCGAGCTCTACCGTTTCGACTGCGTCTGTCTGCCGATCGGCGACAACTACACGATGGGTCCCGCGGACGCCCTCCACGCGGCGCGGTTCCTGTCGGCGGGGTTGGTGGTGCCGATGCACTTCGGGACGTTCCCCCTGATCGAGCAGGACGCGGCGGCCTGGGCCGCGGAGGTCCGCGCCACCACCGGGTCGCGGTGCGAGGTGCTCGAGCCCGGCGGCTCGGTCGAGTTCTAGCCGGACCGTTCGCGAGATCGAAAGGGTACCATCGGGATGCGGCGCTACCCGAGAACGTGGCTGCCTCCCTTGATGGCGGGAGCGCTCTCGCTCGCTGCGTGCGGCGACGAGAGGCAGCCGGGCGCTTCCGGCGCCCTCGACTCCATCGACATCCCGGACTCGGCACCGCCGGCGACGCGGGTATCCCCCGAAGACTTCCTCTCCGGGAGCGTCGACGTCACGGTCTCCGGCAGGGTGGTGGACGACGAGACGGGCGAGGGAGTACCCGGGGGCTACGTGATCGTCCTCGCCCCCGGGGTGTCGTTCGAGGACTGGGAGAGGAGCTCCGACGAGAAGGTGGAGGAGCTGATGGCCGGCGCCGCGGTGACAGATAGTCTCGGCCGCTACGAAGTCCCGGACCTCCCGCGCGGCACGGATTTCACGGTCGTGGTGGCCGCGCGCGGACATTCTCCCGCCGTGTTCGAGAACGGCCTGACCGTTCGGCCCGACGACCCGCCCGTGACGCGGATCGCCGACGTGCGGCTGGAGCCGCGATGAGCGGGCCGGACATCCCCTCGGCGTCTGCGGCGGCTGCGCGCTGGCGGCTCCTCGAGACCGGCCCGCGGCCGGGCGCGTGGAACATGGCCTGCGACGCGGCCCTCCTAGCCGCCGCCGGGCTTCCCGGCTTCCGCCCTACCCTCCGGCTCTTCGCCTGGGATCCGCCGGCCGTATCGCTCGGACACCATCAGGCGGACCTCACCGCCGACGAGGTCGCGCTGCTCCAGGCCCGAGGAGTGGACTGGGTGCGCCGCCCGACCGGTGGGCGGGCGGTCTTCCATGGCGGCCCGGACCGGGAGCTGACGTACAGCGTCGTGGCTCCGCTCGGCGAGCCGGCGCTGAGCGGCGGCGCCGCCGAGTCGTGCCGCGCGATCCACGGCGCCATCGCCGCCGGCCTTTCGGCGCTCGGAATCGAGGTCACCCTCGCCGTGAAGACTTCCGCGCGGGAGGTTCGACCGGGCCAACGCCGGGGACGGACGCGCGCCGTCCGGCCGACCAGCCGCCGCGCGTGCTTCGACGCCGCCGTTCCGTCGGAGATCGAGGCCGGCGGATCCAAGCTGGTCGGCAGCGCGCAGCGGCGTGCCCGGGGCGCGCTCCTGCAGCACGGATCCATACCGCTGGACGGCGACCAGTCGCTGCTGGCCGAGATCTGGCCCGGGTGCCTCGGGCGCGGCCGCTCGACCACCGTCTCGGCGGCCGCCGGCCGGGGGATGGGCTTCGGCGAGCTCGCCGCCGGCCTCCGGTCCGGGTTCGAGAGCTGGCTGGGAGCCGCACTCGAGCCCGGCGCGCTCACGGAACCCGAGCTCGCCGCGATCGAGGCCCTGTGCTGCTCACCGGCCATCGCTTGACACCGTCGCGCGGGCGCGGCGATACTCACGGGCGATGCCGCGACGTTCCGTCGCGCCCTCGACCCCACATCCCTGAATCCCTCCGCGAGGTGCTTCCATGAACGCGCGCATCGGTATCCTGATCGGCCTCGTCTGCCTCCTGATGTTCGGCTGTGGCGGGGGCGAGCCCGCGGGGGAGGGCCCGGAAACCGCCGAGGCCCCGGTCGACGGCGGCACCGCGGTGATCTCCACGGTCAGCGACTTCGACGCCTTCAACGAGCTCGTGTCGACCGATTACGACACCAATCAGACGATGAGCTACATCCTGTACATGAACCTCATCCAGCTCGACGAGAACATGAACTACGTGCCGTACCTCGCCGATTCGTTCTGGATGTCCGAGGACGGGCTGTCGCTGTCGTTCCGGGTCCGCGACGGCGTCACCTGGCACGACGGCACGCCGGTCACGGCGGACGACGTCGTATGGACGTACGAGATGTCGGTGAACCCCGACATCGCCTACGCGAACAGCGCCTACTTCCAGTACGTGACCCGCGCCGTGAAGGCCGATGACCGCACCGTCCGCTTCGATTTCAGCGCGGCGCACTCCGATGCCCCGATGGACTTCACCGAGTGGAGCATCATGCCGAAGCATCTCCTCGAGGGCATCCCCGCGGCGGAGATGCGGAACGCCCCGTTCAATCGAAACCCGATCGGCAACGGGCCGTTCCGCTTCGTATCGTGGGATTCGAACCAGCAGGTCGTCTTCGAGGCGAATCCCGACTTCGTGTTCGGCCGGCCGCACCTCGACCGGATCGTCGTGCGGATCATCCCCGAGCAGACGACGGAGCTGACCGAGCTCCTGACCGGCGGTGTCGATTTCATGCGCGCGGTACCGCCCGCCGAGATGCACCGGGTCGAGGACAGCGAGGATCATTACGCGATCACCTATCCGGCGCGCTCGTACACGTTCCTCGCCTGGAATACGCGCAACCCGCTGTTCGAGAGCGCCAACGTGCGACGCGCTCTGACGATGGCGATCAACCGGCAGGAGATCGTGGAGGCCCTGCTGTACGGCTACGGCACCGTGGCGGTCAGCGACGCGATGCCCTTCCAGTGGGAGTTCAACGAGGAGCTCGAGCCCTGGCCCTACGACGTCGAGGAAGCGAGGCGGCTACTCGCCGAGGAAGGATGGACCGACCACGACGGTGACGGGATCATCGACAAGGACGGTCGTCCGTTCCGCTTCACCCTGCGCACCAATCAGGGGAACGACCTGCGCGAGGACATCGTGGTCATCGTCCAGAACGCGCTCCAGCAGGTGGGCATCGACGCCCAGCCTCAGATGGTGGAATGGAACACGTTCATCACCGACCTGAAAGCCAAGAAGTTCGAGGCCGCCGTTAGCGGATGGTCGGTCGACTTCAAGTTCAATCCCACCGACACGTTCTCCACCGAGGCGATCGAGGCCGGCCAGTACAATTATCCGAGCTACAGCAACCCGGTGGCCGACTCGCTGATGGAGCTCGCGCTGTCCACGCTCGACCGCGAGGCGGCGAAGCCCCTCTGGAATCAGTATTCCGAGATCATCCACCAGGATCAGCCCTACACGTTCCTCTACTATCTGAACGAGCGGGTGGGCGTGAACAATCGTCTGCGCAGCGTCAAGGCCGATGCGCGCGGCCACCTGATCAATGCCGCCGAGTGGTGGATCCCCGAGAACTTGCAGCGCCGGGGGGGCGAGCAGCCCGTGGCAGTCGCATCCGAAGCGGCTCGCTGACCTTCCTGGAAGGAGAACGGATGCGCGCGAATCGATGGCTGGCCGGAGTGGCGGGGGCGGCGATCCTGGTGGCCTGCGGAGGTGGGGGCGAAGCCGGCGAGCAGGCCGGGGCGGAGGGCGTTCCCGCCGACGGCGACATGCTGGTCGTGGGCATCGCGACCGACCTCGACACCATGTTCCCGCCCACCTCGGAATCGGTCACATCCAGCGATGTCTACGGGAACGTCTACTGGTACCTGATGCGATCGGAGCCGGATTTCATCCACTTCCGTCCTGGCCTTGCGGATTCGTTCTCGTTCAGCGAAGACTCCATGCAGGTGACGTTCCACATCCATCCAGGCGTCACGTGGCACGACGGCGAGCCCTTCACGGCCGACGACGTCGTGTTCGCCCATGACGTGTGCAAGGCTCCGGAGATCAACTGGTCGGCGGTCAGCTGGCTCGACCACATCACCGACGTGGAGGCCGTCGACTCGCTGACCGTTCGCTTCACGTACGACGAGCGGTACATGTACCAGGTGGTGGATGCGAACGTGTGCTACCCGCTGCCCGAGCACATTCTGGGCGACGTGCCGTTCGGGGAGATGGCGAACCACCCGATCGCGCGCGCGCCCGTCGGCAACGGGCCGTTCCGCTTCGTCTCCTGGAGCGCGGGCCAGGAGGTGGTGCTCGAGGCGAACCCGGACTTCGTACTCGGCCGACCGCATCTCAACCGGATCACCTACCGCATCATCCCCGACGCGACGAACCTCGCGACGCAGATCCAGAACGGCGAAGTCGACCTGTTTCCCCGGGTAACCCCGCCGTCGCTGTACCCGCAGTTCGAGAGCGATCCGGATCTCGTCATGCACTCCTACCCCGGTCGTTCGTACACCTACCTCGCCTGGAATACCCAGGACCCGATCTTCCAGGACAAGCGCGTGCGCCAGGCGCTGACGCTGGCCAGCGACCGCCAGGCGATCGTCGACGCGCTGCTCTACGGACAGGGGAAGGTGGGAACGCAGCCGCTGATCTCCACGATCTGGGCCCACGACCCCACCATCGAGCCCTGGCCCTTCGACCCCGACAGCGCCAAGGCGCTCCTCGAGGCGGCGGGCTGGGTGGACACCGACGGCGACGGGATCCGCGAAAAGGACGGCCGACGCCTGGCGTTCACCCTGAAGACGAACAACGACAATCGGTTGCGGGTCGACATCGCGACCGTCCTGCAGCAGCAGTACCAGGCCGTCGGGGCCGACGTGCAGCCCGTGACGCTGGAGTTCAACACCTTCATCGAGCAGCTGCTGGCCAAGGACTTCCAGTCGGCGGTCGGGGGCTGGAACGTGGGCATCAAGGCCGAGCTCGCGCCGACGTTCGGCGAGGGCGAGCTGTTCAACTTCGTTTCGGCCGACAACCCCGAGCTCCAGCGGCTCCTCCCCGAGGCCGAGCTGACCCGCGACATGGACGTGGCCAAGGACCTCTGGGCCCGCGCGCAGCGCATCATCGTCGACGAGGCGTACTACACGTTCCTGTTCCAGCTCAACGACATGCACGCCATCGACAGCCGGTTCCAGAACGTCGACATGAACGCGTACGGCTGGAGCTTCAACATCGAGGAGTGGTACGTGCCCGAGGGGCGGCAGAAGTACAACGTGCCGGTGGGCTCGGCCCCGGTCGCGCTCGGCGGCGGCCGCTGAGGGCGCCGGTGTAGGCGGTGACCGGCTACATCCTCAAGCGCACCCTGCAGGCGATCCCGATCCTGCTGGGGGCGTCGACGTTGATCTTCTTCCTCATGCACGCCGCTCCAGGCGATCCCACGTCGATCTACATCCGTCCCGACATCGATCCCATCGTCATCGAGCAGATGCGCAAGAACCTGGGGCTCGACCAGCCGGTGCACGTCCAGTACGTGCGGTGGCTCTCGTCGTTCGCGCAGGGCGACTTCGGCTTCTCGTTCAGCCAGAAGCGCCCGATCATCGACATCATCAAGGACACGCTCCCCAACACGCTCCTCCTGTCGAGCGTTGCGCTGGTGATCATCTTCTCCGTCGGCGTGCTCGTGGGCACGATCCAGGCCGTTCGTCAGTATTCGTGGGTCGATAATGTGGCGACGGTCGGGGCCTTCTTCTTCTACTCCATGCCGTCCTTCTGGTTCGGCCTCATGCTGATCCTGCTGCTGTCCTACAAGTTCCAGCTGCTGCCCGCGAGTCAGATGACGTCGGTCAACTTCGAGTTCCTCCCCGCGGGCGAACAATGGGTCGACCGCCTCAAGCACCTGCTGATGCCCGCGCTGGCCCTCGGCATCGGCTCGGCCGCGTCGGTCGCGCGATACATGCGAAGCGGGATGCTGGAGCAGATCCGGCAGGACTACGTCCGGACGGCGCGCGCCAAGGGCCTGTCCGAACGCGTGGTCGTCTTCAAGCACGCCATGCGCAACGCCCTGATCCCCATTATCACGCTGCTGGGGCTGACGCTGCCGTTCCTGGTCGGGGGCGCGGTTCTGATCGAGACGATCTTCGCGTGGCCGGGCATGGGGCGCCTGATCGTCACGGCGATCTTCCAGCGGGACTATCCCGTCGTCCTCGCCATAGCATTCGTGTCGTCGATCATGGTCATCCTCGGGAGCCTGATCGCCGACATCCTCTACTCGGTGGTCGATCCGCGCGTGCGCGTCGACGAAGGGGAGGCCTGAGTGGCGATCGAGCGAGACGTCGCCGGCATGGAGACCGTGCTCCGGGAGGCCGCCGCGCCCGACACCCGCTCGGGACGCCGGACCGCGGGGGAGCCGCGAAAGCCCTGGGCGATCGCTTTGTCGGCGCTCGTTCCGGGGCTCGGATCGCTGGCGGTCGGGAGGATCGGCGTGGGAGCCTGGATCCTGGGTGCGTGGGCCATCGCGCTCGCCACGCTGGCGGTCTCCAGGGACGACGTCTCGCATACGCTGGCCGAGGGCGGCACGGGAGACTGGATCGCCCTCGTCACGCTGGCGGCGACCCTGATCGGCGTCTGGGTGTGGGGGATTCTCGACATCGCGGTGGTGTCGACGAGGCCGGTCAAGCGGACCGGCGTCAGCCAGTGGCGGATCGCGGGGCGGCGCTTCCGCAGGAATCGCCTGGCGATGACGGGCCTCGGGATCATGGTGTTCCTCTACTGGGTCACGCTCCTGGCCCCGTTCCTCGCGCCCTACGATCCCAACTTCCAGGGGAACATCGTCCTCAACCGCTATCAGCCCCCCTCCATCGAGCACCTGCTGGGCACCGACAAGTTCGGCCGCGACATCTTCAGCCGGATCCTGTACGGGGCGCGAATCTCGTTGTCGATCGGCTTCATCTCGGTGGCGATCTCGATCACGTTGGGCACCATCGTCGGCGCCATGGCCGGGTACTTCCGGGGCTGGATCGACACGGGCATCGCGCGGCTGATCGACATGCTCCTGTCGATTCCGCGGATCATCCTTCTCCTCGTGATCATCGCCATGTTCGAGCCCAACATCTTCCTGCTGGTCGCCGTCCTCGGTCTCACGGGCTGGGAGGGGAGCGCCCGCATCGTGCGCGGCCAGTTCCTGTCGCTGCGGGAGCAGGAGTTCGTCCAGGCGGCGAAGGCGCTGGGATACTCGGACTGGCGGATCATCCTGCGCCACATCCTGCCCAACACGCTCGCGCCGATCATCGTCATCGCCACGCTCGGGATCGGGAACGTGATCCTGCTCGAGGCCGCGCTCTCGTTCCTGGGTCTCGGCGTCCAGCCTCCGACGGCGTCCTGGGGGTCGATGGTGAACGACGGCCGCGACGCGATGATCACCGCCTGGTGGATCTCGACGTATCCCGGGCTCGCGATCGTCCTGACCGTGGTGGCGTTCAACCTCCTGGGCGACGGACTGCGCGACGCGCTGGACCCGCGGCTGCGGACATAGACACCGCTTCTCGCCGTATGGGTCGCGTTTCCGTCGCGGGAGCCCTCGGCTTCCTCCTCGTGGCCGCCCCGACCGTCGCCGGCCAGACCGGCTTCACGTCGCAGGGGTCCGAGCTCCAGCGCACCGTCGAGACGCGCGCCCTGGAAGCGATCGACCCTGCCATCGTCGCCGGACTCGCCGTTCCGCTCTCCGCGCGCCCCCACGTGGCGGGGTCGCCCGGGCAGGCCACGTTCGCCGACACGCTCGTGGGGTGGCTGTCGTCCTGGGGCTACCGGCCCCAGCGCGCGACCTACCGCGTCTACCTCCCGCATGCGACCGACGTGACCCTCGCCCTCGTCGCGCCCGAGCGCGTCGAGTTCCGGCTCGTGGAGGCCGCCATCCCGGGCGCCGCGTCCGTGCCGGAACCCCAGTATCCGTGGGCGAACGGGTACTCGGGCGCGGGCTCGGTCGAAGCGGAGGTGGTCTACGTGAACTACGGCCTGCACGACGACTACGCTCTGCTCGCCGCGAACGGAATCGACCTGCGGGGGAAGATCGCCATCGCGCGCTACGGCCGATCCTACCGGGGAATCAAGGCGCGCCTAGCCGAGGAGCACGGCGCCGCGGGGCTGATCCTGTACTCCGATCCCCGCGACGACGGCTGGTTTCGCGGCGAGCCGTATCCGGACGGTCCGTACCGGCCGCGCACCGGGATGCAGAAGGGCAGCGTCAAGAACAGTTGGGGGGACCCCACGACGCCCGGCTACCCCAGCCTGTCGGACGCGAGCCGCGTCGCGCCCGGCGACTCTGCGGAGGGTCTGCCGTCGATCCCGGTCGTTCCCGTTTCCGCGGACATAGCCAGCGCGATACTGTCGCGCCTCGAAGGGGGACTCCTCCCGCAGGACGACTGGCAGGGGGCGCTCCCGTTCCGGTACCACCTCGGCCCGGGACCCGCGACCGTGCGCCTGACCGTCGACGACGATCGCGACGGTCCCGATGCGGGCTTCCGCGAGGTCACGAACGTCGTGGCCCGGATCGAGGGGACCGACTGGCCCGACGAATGGGTGGTCGTCGGCGCGCACATCGACGCCTGGGGACCGGGGGCGAACGACAATGTCAGTGGCACCGCGTCGGTGCTCGCCGCCGCCCGGGCCGTGCGCGCGCTGGCGGATGCCGGGCTCGCGCCGCGCCGCACGATCGTCTTCGCGGGCTGGGACGGGGAGGAGTGGGGGCTGATCGGATCGACGGAGTGGGTCGAGGAGCACGCGGAGGTCCTGTCGACGGGCGCGGTGGCGTACCTCAACCAGGACATGATTGCGGGCCCGAGCTTCGGCGGTTCCGCCTCGCCGTCCCTCAAGCCGCTGATCCGGGACGCCGCGGGCGCCGTGCCGTCGGGGAACGGGAGCCTGCGCGATGCGTGGGCCGTGGCGGACTCCACGCTGTCGATCGGGGATCTGGGCGGGGGCTCCGACTTCGCAGGCTTCTACCATCATCTCGGCATCCCGAGCGCGGGGCACGGATTCGGCGGCCCCTACGGGCTCTACCACTCCGCCTACGATACTCGCGAGGCGGTCGAGATCGTGGATCCGGGATACGAGAACCAGACGGCGAGCTCCGAGCTGGTGGCGATCCTCGCGCTGCGGCTCGCGAACGCGGAGATCCTGCCCTACGACTACGCCACGTTCGAGCGCGAGCTGCGCGATCTGTGGGACGCGAAACGGGAGGAGATCGTCGCGCGGCCAGGTGGCGAGGCCGCGGCGGCGCGGCTCGACGGCGCGCTGGACTCGCTTTCCGCCGCCGCGGAGCGCTTCGACTCCGGGCGACAGGCATACCTGGGAGGCGCGATCGACGCGGGTCGTTCCCGCCGCGCCAACGCCCACCTCCGGGCCGTCGAGGGCGAGCTGACGCGCGAGGCGGGCCTGGTGGGCCGGCCGTGGAACAGGAACCTCGTGTTCTCCACCGACGACCGGAACGGCTATGCCACGCTCGATCTGCCCTCGATCTCCGAGGCGCTCATCGCCGGAGACGCCGCGCGCGCCGTCCGCGAGGTCGACGACTTCGCGATGCGGATCCGGGCCGCGGCGCGACGGGTGGAAGCCGCCGCAACCGCGCTCGCCCCGTGAGAACGTCCGGCCTATCTTCAAAGGCCAAGCCGCACAGATCCCCGTCGACCAGGAGGGCGTAATGGTCACAGGCATCAGCCGGGGAACCATCGCACGCGCGGTGGACCTTCTCGAGCTCGACCCCGGCGACGTCGCGAAGGCCGTCGGCTGCACGTCCGGGACTCTGAAGCGCTGGCGGCGCGGGGTTCAGGACCCCTCTCCGCGTCACCTCGGCCAGCTCGAGCTGCTGGACGATCTGATGCACCAGCTCGGCGAGAAGGCGCGCACGCGGCAGCGGGCGCGAGCTTGGTTCGACAGCCGCGTTCCGGCTCTCGGCAATCACCGGCCGCGCGACATCTTCCTCACCGGAAATCTCGCCCACCTCGTCGTCTACCTGCGGCGCCTGGAGCGGCTTTGATCGAAGCCGAGCTCCTGCAGGTCCAAGATCTGAAAACCTGGTTCCATACCGAAGAGGGAACGGCCAAGGCCGTGGACGGCGTCTCGTTCGACGTCCGGCCACGCGAGACCCTCGGCATCGTGGGCGAATCGGGGTGTGGAAAGTCGGTGACCAGTCTCTCGATCCTGCGCCTGATCCCGCAGCCGCCCGGAGAGATCGCCGGCGGGCGGATCCTCTTTCGCGGGATCGACCTGCTCGAGCTGCCGGAGAAGGAGATGCGGAAGATCCGCGGGAACGAGATCGCGATGATCTTCCAGGAACCGATGACGTCGCTGAATCCCGTATATACCGTCGGTGACCAGATCGGCGAGGTCCTGCGGCTGCACCGCGAAATGTCGAAGGACGAGGCGCGCGAGCGCTCTATCGAGATGATGCGGCGTGTGCGGATCCCCGATCCCGAGCAGCGCGTCGACGAGTATCCCCATCAGCTCTCCGGGGGGCAGCGTCAGCGGGTCATGATCGCGATGGCGCTGGCCTGCGACCCCGCGCTCCTGATCGCGGACGAGCCGACGACCGCGCTGGACGTCACCGTGCAGGCCCAGATCCTGGCGCTCCTCAACCAGCTCCAGGACGAGTACGGGATGTCGATCATGCTGATCACCCACGACCTCGGCGTGATCGCCGAGACGGCGCACCGGGTGGTCGTCATGTATGCGGGCGTGGTGGCGGAGGTGGGGACCGCGGAGCAGGTGTTCGGCGGTCCCAACCACCCCTACACCGAGGGGCTCAAGGCGGCCATCCCCAAGCTCGGCGAGCGGATCGAGCGGCTCCACACGATCCCCGGCTCGGTCCCGTCGCCCTACGAGGAGATCACGGGCTGCCCGTTCCAGAACCGGTGCCCGTACGTGATGGACCGCTGCCGGCGCGAGTTTCCGGAATTGTACTCGATCGGTCCGGGCCACGAGGCCCGCTGCTTTCTATACGACTAGGAGATCGCTGAAATGGCCGATCTGCTGCGTTGGGCTCCTCGACACTCGCTGCGGCGTACTTTGCGGTACGCCTCGCTCGGTCGTCGTCGCCCGCCTTGCATCCCGACCATTTTGAGCGATCTGACACCGCGCCGTGATCGGAGTCGCGGATGACGAGGACCGTGATTCAACAGGAGCCGCACGAGCAGCGCACGCGCGGCGTGGCGCTCCTCACGGTGCGCGACCTGAAGAAGCACTTCCCGATCCGGCGCGGGTTCTGGTCGCGCACGGTCGGGCACGTCAAGGCGGTGGATGGCGTCTCGTTCGACATCCTGCCCGGAGAGGTGCTGGGGCTGGTCGGCGAGTCGGGCTGCGGGAAGACGACGACGGGCCGCTGCATCCTGCGGCTGATCGAACCCACCGCTGGCGAGGTCGTGTTCGAAGGTCAGGACGTCGTCGGGCTCGATCGCGGCGACATGCGCGGCTTGAGACGCAAGATGCAGATCATCTTCCAAGATCCGTACTCCAGCCTCAACCCGCGGATCACGGTGGGCGCCATGCTCGCCGAGGCGCTCCGCATCCACAAGATCGCCGAGGGGGAGGCGGCGCAGGCGAGGATCCGCCATCTGCTGGAAGTCGTGGGCCTCTTCCCGGAGCACGCCAACCGCTACCCGCACGAGTTCTCTGGCGGACAGCGCCAGCGGATCGGGATCGCGCGCGCGCTGTCGGTCGATCCCAAGTTCATCGTTTGCGACGAGCCCGTTTCCGCGCTCGACGTCAGCGTGCAGGCGCAGGTCATAAATCTCCTTCAGGATCTGCAGAAGGAGTTCGACCTGACGTTCCTGTTCATCGCCCACGACCTGGCCGTGGTCGAGCACATCTCCGACCGCGTGGCGGTCATGTATCTGGGTAAGCTCATGGAGCTGGCCGACTCCGAGGAGCTGTACCGGAACCCGCTCCACCCCTACACGCGTGCGCTCCTGGCCGCGATCCCCGTGCCGGAGCCGAACGCTCGCCGCGAGCGAATCGAGCTCGAGGGCGACGTGCCGAGCCCCGCCAACCCGCCCTCCGGCTGTCCGTTCCACCCGCGCTGCCCGATCGCCACCGCCGAGTGCGCCGAGGTCGTGCCCGAGTTCCGCGACGTGGGCGGCGGCCACTACGTGGCGTGCATCAAGGTGTAGCGGCGACGTTTTTGCATCCTGCCGGAACGTCCGTGGGTCGCCACGGGGTAGAGAGGGCACGGGCATGCAAAGGCGAATTCGACATCTCCTGACCATCGGCGCGGTCCTGTCTGCGTCCGTGCCGGTCTCCGCGGTCCCCGTGGTGCCTCCCGGCACCGCCTGGGACGCATGGGCCCGCGCCGCGTTCTGCCCGATGTACTGGGCTCCGGGCGCTCCCCTCGGCCCTGTTCCCCATCCCCAGCCGGCGCCGGTCGAGCCCGGCGGCAGGCTTCTCGATACCTCGGGCGCCGCCGCCCTCGCCGAGGCGCGCGGATGGATCGAGGTCGGTCGACCCGGCGACGCGATGGCGGTCCTCGCCGCGGCGCCCGCCGCCGAGCCCGGAGCCCGGCTCTACCGGCTGGCCGCTCTGGCCGGGCTCGGGAACTGGACGGAGCTGGACGCGGCGCTCGACGCCCTCTCGGACGCGGACCTCCCGCCGGGCTGCGGCGCGCTGAGGACCCGGTGGATCGCCGAGGCCGCGGCCGGAATCGGCGACCGGCGCGCAGCCGCGGCCGCCTGGGGCGAGCTCCGCCGCGCGCGCCCCGAGCTCGGCGCGTACGTGGATCTCTGGATCCTGGAGGCCGCGGCTACGGGACCGGACGACGAAGCGGGTCTCACGGCGTGGCGTCGGCTCGTGGCCGCGGGCCTTCCCGACGCCGCGAGGGACCGCGGTCGGGCTGCGCTCGCCGCCCTGCACGAGCGGGCCGGGCGGCTCGGCGAATCCCGCGGGCTCCACCTGGCGCTCGCGGCCGAGTCGAGCGGGGCCGAGCGCGCCCGCCATTGGCTGGACGGGGCCCGTCTGGCGGATCGCGAGGGAGAGGAGCGGGCGGCCGACGAAATCCGCCGCCGGCTCGTGGAGCACGAGCCCGCGCACGCCGCGGCCGTCCTGCTCGATCCCGCGATGCGCGCGCGACTCAATCTGGCGCCGCTCGAGGTCGCGCGCGCGCTCGTCCGGGCGCGCCGGCCGACCGACGCCGAGCCCTTCGCTACCGCGGTGGTCGAGTCGCGCGCCTCCGACGCGGTCCTCCAGGAGGCGACGCTCCTTCGGGCCTCGATCCGCGCCGCCCGCGGGGACCGCCAGGGCGCGGGAGCGGACTACGACTCCTTCCTGGCCCGCTGGCCCGCGGATTCCCGCGTCCCGGAGATCCTCATGGATCGCGCACGGATGGCGCTGAGGTTCGGCGATCGCGCGGCGGCGCGACAGGGATTCCAGGAGGTCCTCGTCCGCTATCCGGGCGGCACGAACGCCGACGACGCGCTCTACCTGCTCGCCGATTCGTGGCAGGACGATTACGGCAACGAGCCCGCCTTCGCCGACCGCGCGATCGAGGCGTTCGATCGCCTGGTGCGGACCGCGCCCGGGTCGTACTTCGCCGACCGCTCCCAGATGCGCGCCGCCCACCTCGCGTTCGCGCTCGGCCGGCACGCGGATGCGCGGCGCCGCTACGCAGCGTACGACGGATCGGAGAGCGCGCGGGAAGCGCGATACTGGCTGGGACGCGCGCTCTTCGAGCTCGGCGAGCGAGTGGAGGCGCGCGAGATCTGGCGCAACCTCTCGCGCGGCGAGGACTGGTACGCGCTCCTGTCGCGGGACCGCCTGGGCGGCCGCCCGGGCACCACGATCGCGCTCACCAACCCGGGCTACCGGCCCGCCCCCGAGAGCCCGCGCTCCGACGGCGCCGCCCTCCTGGCGGACCCCGCCGGAAGAACGGCGGCCGCGCTCCTCGCGTTCGGGGAGCGGGAGCTGGCGCGCGCGGAGCTCGTCCGTGGTCTCGCCCGCGTGGGAACCGACCGTGGGCGGCTCGCCGAGTGGGCCGAGGGCCTCGTCGCCTGGGGGTTCCCCGGCATCGCGCTCCAGATCGGCGTGCGGCTCGGCGAGAACGGCGCCGGGGAGACATGGGCCTACCCCCGCGGATTCGCGGCGACGATCGACGCCGAAGCCCGGGCGCACGGGCTCGACGCTTATTACGTGTCGGCGCTGATCCGCCAGGAGAGCCTCTACCGTCCCGGCGCGGTCTCGCCGGTCGGCGCGGTGGGCCTCATGCAGGTCATGCCCGCTACGGGCGCCGAGATCGCGGACTCGACCGGCTGGCCCCAGTACGATCCCGCGATCCTCACCGACCCCGCGATCAGCCTCCACTTCGGCTCGCGCTACCTCGAGGATCAGCTGGCCCGCTTCGACGGGTTCTGGCCGGCGGTCCTCGCGGCCTACAACGGCGGGCCCCACAACGTCGCCCTGTGGTGGGAGTTCCCGGAGCGGGAGCTGGACCCCGAGCTGTGGATCGACAGGATCCCCTACAAGGAAACCCGCAATTACGTCAAGAACGTCATCGCCCAGTATGCGGCCTATCGGAGGCTGTACGCGGAAGCGCCGGCTTCGCGCTGAAGCGAAGCTGCTCTGGGCATCGGTTCTGTGCGCGGCGGCGCTCGCGCCGCCGGCCGGGGCGCAGACCTCGGATCTCGAGATCGGGGACCAGCCGGCGCACACGACGCTCGTCTATCCCCCGTTCGCGCACACGCTGGGCATCCATCGCGCGCGGGCGCAGCATCTCAAGCTCTTCCTCGGCGACCGGACGCGGTTCGACGACCCGCAGGGGCTGGCGGCGGTCAAGTTTGCCTCCGACGACGACCCGGATGCCCGGGGGGACGATTTCCAGCTGACGCTCTTCGGTGTCAACTCGGGCCGCGGCGAGATCCTCTACAACTCCAGCATGCAGACGCTCGCGATCTACGGGCGGCCCGGGGGCGGGAAGGACGAGCTCACCCGGCCGCACGGCATCGCGGCGACGGTCGACGGGCGGGTCTATGTCGCCGACACGGGGAACCGCCGGGTCGTGAGGCTGCGCTGGGATCCCGACGCCCGGGCGCTGTCGTGGGTGGGGAGCTGGGACGCGCCGGCCCCCTTCGACGTCGAGGCCGACACGCGGGGAGACCTTTGGGTGAGC
>DASSPT010000165.1:0-9895 GCA_035699465.1 Gemmatimonadota bacterium | reverse complement strand
ACGTCCCACGAGCGCGTCAGCCCACCCGTGAATACGATGCGGTCGGGATCGAACAGAACGCCGGCGTGGGCCACGCCCTGCGCGAGGACGTCGATCGCGTGGCCGAGCCAGCCGACGATCCGCTCGTCGCCCGCCGCGTAGCGCTCGAACAGCGAGCGATGGACGCGCGGATCGCCGTCGCCGGCTCCCACCTCCGCCGCCTGCTCGCTCAGCGCGTGCGCGCTGAAGTACGCCTCCACGCAGCCCCGCTTGCCGCACGAGCACGCGCGCCCGCCGGCGACCGCTACCATGTGCCCGATCTCGACGGCGAGGCCGCGCGCTCCGTGGAAGACGCGCCCGTCCTCGACCACTCCGCCGCCGACCCCCGTACCCAGCGTGACCAGGAGCAGGACCCGCGCCCCGCGTCCGGCCCCCACCCACGCCTCGCCGTACGCCGCCGCGTTCGCGTCGTTGTCCATGACGACCGGGCAGCCGAGCGCCCCGGCCACCATGTCGCGGAGCGGGACGTCGCGCCACCCCAGGTTCGGGGCCTGGACGATCACGCCGCGGTCGAGATCGAGCGGGCCCGGCACCCCGATCCCCAGTCGCTCGATCCGCGCGCCCAGCTCCTCCGCCAGCGCGCGGCAGGCGCGCTCGATCTCGCGAACCGCGGCCGCCGGTTCGTCGGGCGTTTCGAAACCGGATTCCGCGCGGACCCGCCCCGTGCCGTCGACCACGCCGACCTTGCAGTCGGTCCCGCCGACGTCCACTCCCCATGCCAGCATCCCGGCGTCCTGGATTTCCACGTGGGCCAATCTAGCCGTCGATCGCCGCCGGCACCGGTTGGTCGATCCGCGCCCTGACGAGCGCTTCGACCCGGTCCACGCCGATCCCCGTCATGCACCCCAGATTGTAGGCGCAGGCGTTCTTCACGCAGGGCCGGCAGTGGATGGGATGGACGACGACCTCGCTGGCCGGTCCGCGCGGCCCGGTGACGACCTCGTTCGCGGCGCCGCAGAGGTCCAGGAGCGGGGTCCCCACCGCCGCCGCCAGATGCATGGGGCCCGTGTCGTTCGTGACCAGGAAGTCGAGTCGTCGGAAGCATTCGACGAGGACCGGGAGCGGCGTGCGGCCGCTGAAATCGACCGGCGTGGGGTCCGCGGCGGCCGCCACGCGCGCCACCAGCGGCCGCTCGACCGCGGAGCCGAACAGGACGACCCTCGCTCCGCGCCGGCCGAGGCGCGAGGCGAGCTCCGCGAAGCGCGCCGCCGGCCAGCGCCGCGAGTCCGCGTGCGCCCCGGGCACGAGCCCCACCAGCGGACGCTCTCTGCCGCCGTGCGGAAGGCCGGCCTGGGCGAACAGCGCATCGGCCGCCGCCACGTCACCGGGCCCCCGCGCCAGCGGATAGCGCTCCACCACCGGCCTGCCGGTGACCGCCGCCGCGAGCAGCGCATACGCCTCCCAGCGGTGGCGTCCGGCCAGCCAGCGCGGCGGCAGCGCCACGTCGAGGACCAGCTTCCGGAGCGGACCGCCGTACCCCCACAGGTGTCGGGTGCCGGCCGCCGCGAGCTCGACCGCGGTCCCGAAGGAATGCGGGAACACGACCCCCAGCTCCGGTGGCCTGCCGTCCAGGGCGCGGCGCACGCTGGCCATCCGCTCGGCGCCGCCGTCCGCGACGCGCAGCACCGAATCGATCCGCGGAAGCCCGACGAAGAGCGGAGCCACCGTTCCGCGCGCGAGTACCAGCACGGTGCGGTCGGCGAAGCGGTCGGCCAGGGCGGCCACCGCGGGGATCGCCAGCACCGCGTCGCCGATCCAGTTCGGCACCCGGATCGCGATCGTCCCGTCGGCGGGGGGCTCCGGGGGTTGGATTCCGGGCGGGGGCTGGACGATCCCCTCGAGTCGCATCGGGGGAATCTATCTCCCCTTCGTTATAGGTTCATTCCGTGTTCCTCGTCGATCGCCTGATCCTGCTCGCCGCGGTGCTCCTCATCCTCGGCATCGCGTCGAGCAAGCTGTCGGCCCGCATGGGGCTCCCGGTCCTCGTTCTGTTCCTCGTCGTCGGCATGCTGGCGGGCGAGGAGGGACTGGGCGGGATCGTGTTCGAGAACTACGCGCTGGCGCACGGCGTGGGCACGGTCGCGCTCGCCCTGATCCTCTTCGACGGCGGCCTGCGCACCGACCTCGGTCAGTTCCGGTCGGTCATGGCTCCGGCGTTGACGCTCGCCTCCGTCGGGGTGGTGCTTACCGCCGCGATCGTCGCCGTCGCCGCGATGGCGGTCCTCGACCTGCCGTGGATCGCCGCGTTCCTCCTGGCCAGCATCGTGTCGTCCACCGACGCCGCCGCCGTCTTCGCGGTCTTTCGCGCGAAAGGCATGCGCGTGAAGGAGCGGATCGCGGCCCTGCTGGAAGTGGAGAGCGGATCGAACGACCCCATGGCGATCTTCCTGACCATCCTCTGCCTTCAGATCCTGATGGGAGCCCTCGAGCCCGGGGCGGACGTCCTCACGTTCTTCCTCCGCCAGGCGGTCCTGGGCGGGCTCATCGGGTGGCTGGTGGCTCGCGGGACCGCCGTCGTCATCAATCGCATCGGCCTGGATTCGGCCGGACTCTACCCCGTGCTGACCAGCGCATCCGGCCTGCTCGCCTTCGGGGCCGCGGCCGTGGTGGGCGGCAGCGGCTTCCTCTCGGTCTACGTGGCGGGGATCGTGCTGGGCTCCCGGCGGCTTCCCTTCCGTCAGGCGGTGTTCATGTTCCACGACGGGCTCGCCTGGCTGTCCCAGATCCTCATGTTCACCCTCCTCGGCCTCCTCAGCCTCCCGAGCCGGCTGGTGGCGGCCAGCCAGCCCGCGCTGCTGGTCGCCGGTGTGCTGGTGTTCCTCGCCCGGCCGGTGGCTGTCGCCGTGTGCATGCTCCCGTTCCGGTTCTCCGCGCGCGAGGTGGCGTTCGTGGCGTGGGGCGGCCTGAAGGGCTCGGTGCCCATCATACTCGCCACCTATCCCCTCCTCCGCGGGCTGGAGGGGGCGGCGGGCCTCTTCGACGTGGTGTTCTTCGCCGTGCTCGTCTCGGCGGTCACCCAGGGCTGGACGCTGCCCTACGCGGCGCGCGTCCTGGGCCTTCAGGAGGGCGGCGTCTCCCACTCCGGGGTCACGCTCGAGATCACGTCACTTCAGGACGTGGACGGCGACATCGTCGAGTACCCGATCCTGGAGGGCTCCCGCGCGAGCGGTCTGCGCGTCCGGGAACTCGCCCTTCCGGACGGCGTCGTGATCGCGATGATCGTGCGGGACAAACAGGTGATTCCGCCGCGCGGATCGACGAAGATCCTCCCTGGAGACGACGTGTTCGTGCTTCTCCGCCCGGCCGTCCGCGCGCTGGTCGAGCACGTGTTCGGGACTGTCGGGGAAGAGCCCTGGCTACCCGTGACCGCCGTCGAGTTCCCGCTGCGAGGGACGACGAGACTGGGCGAGGTGGAGGAGTTCTACGGCATCCACATCGACGCGCCGGCGGATCACACCCTCGATCATTTCCTGTGCGCGAAGCTCGGGAGGCCGCCCGCCGTCGGAGACCGGCTCGCATCGCCGCCGGTGACGTTCACGATCCGCGAGCTATCCGACGACCGGATCGAGACCGTCGGGATCGAAATCCAATCCCCCGACGTCTGAGGTGCGTCCTACCGCCCAGGACATCTGCCGGGTAGAAGAGTGTGTGGAACGTTCAAAACGGCTCAGATGCAAGGCGCGCGACGAGAGGATTCCGAGGCGTACTGCAAAGTACGCCGCAGGAAGACACGAGGAGCGCAACGCCGCAGATGGGCCGTTTTCAACGTTCCGTTCAAGACTCGATCTGTAAGGCGGCGAGGAAAGCCTCCTGCGGGATCTCGACGGTGCCGACCTGCTTCATGCGGCGCTTCCCCTCCTTCTGGCGCTCCAGGAGCTTGCGCTTGCGGGTGATGTCGCCGCCATAGCACTTGGCGGTCACGTTCTTCCTGAGCGGCCGCACGACCTCGCGGCTGATCACCCTGGTGCCGATCGCGGCCTGGATCACCACCTCGAACATCTGCCGGGGGATCAGCTGCTTGAGCTTCTCGGACAGCGAGCGTCCCCAGTCGTAGGCGCGGTCGCGGTGTAGGATGACGGACAGGGCGTCGAGCGGGTCGCCATTGACGAGGATGTCGAGCTTGACCAGGTCGCTGGCCCGATACTCCCGGAACTCGTAGTCGAACGACGCGTACCCGCGCGTGGCCGACTTCAGCCGGTCGAAGAAGTCGGTGATGATCTCGGCGAGCGGCAGATCGTACTCGATCTCGACACGCTCGGCGTCGATGTACTCCATCTTGACGTGCTTGCCGCGCCGCTCTTCGCAGAGCTTGAGCACGCCGCCGATGTAGGTCGCGGGCAGGATGAACCTCCCCCGCACGAACGGCTCCTCGACGCGCTCGATCTCTCCCGCGCCGGGCATCTTGCTGGGGTTCTCGATCAGCAGCATCTCGCCATGCTCGGGATACACGTGGTACTCGACGTTGGGCACGGTCGTGATGAGGTCCAGGTCGAACTCGCGCTCGAGCCGCTCCTGAACGATCTCGCGATGCAGCATGCCCAGGAATCCGCACCGGAATCCGAATCCCAGGGCGCTCGATGTTTCGGGCTCGTACTGGAGCGAGCTGTCGTTCAGCTTGAGCTTCTCGAGCGCGTCGCGCAGGTCCGCGTACTGATCCGCGTCGGTGGGATACAGCCCGGCGAACACCATCGGGTGCACTTCGCGGTAGCCGGGTAAGGGCCCGACCGCCCGGTTGCGGCCTTCCGTGATGGTGTCTCCCACCTTGGTGTCCGATACCCGTTTGATGCTCGCCACGAGGTACCCCACCTCGCCGAACCGCAGCTCGGGCGCCGGATGCATGCCCAGCCGGAGCCGGCCCACCTCGGTCACCTCATAGGTCGCGTCATTCGAGAAGAATGCGATCTGCATCCCCGGCGCCACCCGACCGTCCACCACCCGGATGTAGGGCACGGCGCCACGGTACTTGTCGAACTGGGAGTCGAAGATGAGGGCCCTGAGCGGCGCGGCGGGGTCCCCTTCGGGTGGCGGGATCCTGGCGACGATCGCCTCCAGAACCTCCTCGATGTTCGTCCCCAGCTTCGCCGAGACGTGTATGATCTCCGCTTCGTCGACGCCCAGCAGGTTGACGAGCTCCTCGGTCACCATCTCGGGGCGCGCGTTGGGCAGGTCGATCTTGTTGATCACCGGCACGATCTCGAGATCGTTCTCGAGGGCCAGGAAAAGGTTGGACAGCGTCTGAGCCTCGATGCCCTGCGCCGCGTCGACGACCAGTAGCACGCCCTCGGCGGCCGCCATGCTGCGCGACACCTCGTACGAGAAATCCACGTGCCCCGGGGTGTCGATGAGGTTCAGCTCGTATTCGCGGCCGTCCGTCGCGCGGTACGCCATCGTGATGGCGTGCATCTTGATCGTGATGCCGCGCTCCCGCTCGAGGTCCATGGCGTCCAGGACCTGCTCCCGCATCTCGCGGCGGCCGAGCGTGCCGGTGCGCTCGAGCAGCCGATCGGCGAGGGTCGACTTGCCGTGATCGATGTGCGCGATGATCGCGAAGTTGCGGATGCGGTCGGCTTTCATGCGGAGGGGAATCTACCGGCGGGGTGGAGCCGCCGCATGGAAGGCGGAGCGGCGCCGCGCGCTACACGCCCTGGAGACCCAGCTCGAACAGGCCCGCGTATCCCGCGCCCGAGGGCTCCAGGGCGAGCACGAGCTCGCCACCGCCCCGTCGGAAGATGCCGTCTTCTTCGTTTCTGCGGTTTCGCGGCCCGCGCTCCCGATACGGCTCGCCGGCGTGCACGCGGTCGCTGAGCGCGTCGTCGAAGAAGAGCTGGGACGTGAACTCGAAACCGGGATCCGCGTCGGGGGCCGAGCGCACCTTGAAGTGGACGTGGACCGCGCGTCCCTGATACCAGCCCGGATATACGCTCGTGAACCGGGCCAGGCCCTGCGCATCCGTGGCTTGCCAGCCTCGGAGGAACTTCCGGCCCCGGGTGTCGAAGAACGGGTCTTCCACGTCCGAGTACACGCCGAGCGCGTCGCACTGCCAGACGTCCACGATCGCGCCCATCAGCGGAACGCAGGCGTTCTCGGCGATGCGGGACACGCGGAACGCGAGCTCGAGCGGCGTGCCCTCGCTCACCTCTCCGGTGGCCGGATCCGGGCGGATGTCGGAGCGCTCGAGCGCGCCGTCTACGAAGTACGGGCCGGCCGTCATCTGCGGCCGCGCCACGCAGCCCGACCCGATCCGCTCCCCCGTCCCCACGGTACCGCGCGGCGCGGCCACCTCTCCCGATCCAGGAGCCGCCCCCGAGCAGCGCGCGAGCCAGAGTACGCCGGTCGCCCCCAGGAACGTGAGGATCTCGCGCCGGGTGAGCACGTGCCCCACCGGCTCGTCGTCGCTCGCGGCTCCGGCTGCTGTGCTCTCTTCCGTCATGCACACAGGATGACACGCGGCCGGCCGGCGTTCAAGGCTCACAGCAGGCTGAGGGGGTCGCGGTCGATCTCGAGCCGGTTCGAGCCTCCGACCAGCTCCTCCTCCCGCCGCGCGAGCTCGCGCAGGACGCGATCGAGGGGTTGCGGGCTTGCCGCCTTGAGCAGCACATGGTGCCGCCAGCGACCCCTGAGCCGCTCCAGCGGCGCGGGAGCGGGCCCCACTACCGTCAGGCCCTCCCGCCCGCGCACGCGTTCCGCCACGCGCCCTACCGCCTCTTCCACCGACGCGGGATCGGGCCCGCTCACGACGACGTTGGCGAGCCGCGTCGCAGGGGGATACCCGAGCGCTTCGCGGTCCTTCCGCTCCCGCGCATAGAAGGCCTCGTAGTCATGGGTCGCGGCGGCCGTGAGGACGAAATGCTCCGGGAGCCAGGTCTGGAAGAGAACCCTGCCCGGCGCATCGCCGCGCCCCGCGCGGCCGGCCACCTGGACCAGCAGCTGGAACGTGCGCTCGCTGGAACGAAAGTCCGGGAAGTGGAGCGCGGTGTCCGCCGACACTACGCCGACCAGGGCCACGCCCGGCAGGTCGAATCCCTTGGCGATCATCTGGGTCCCCACAAGGACGTCGATCTCGCGGGCCTGCATCGCGCGGTAGAGCCGGGCGTGCGACCACTTGGGACCGGTCGTGTCGAGGTCCATGCGCTCGATACGGGCCGCGGGGAATCGGGCCGCGACGGCGGCTTCGACCTGCTGGGTCCCCAGACCGCGCGTGTCCAGCCGCCGGCCCGCGCACGCCGGGCAGGAGTCCGGCACGGGCTCGCGATGATCGCAGTAGTGGCACTGGAGTCGCGGGGATCGGCGATGGTACGTGAGCGAGATCCGGCAGTTGGGACACGATCCCACCCAGCCGCAATCGGTGCACTGGACGAACGAGGCGAACCCGCGGCGGTTGAGGAACAGGAGCGCCTGGTCGCCCGCGGCCAATGTCTTCCCCAGGGCCTCGACGAGCACGTCGGACAGCCCCGGCCCGACGAGCGCGCCCTCGCGGGCCAGGTCCACGATCTCGACGACCGGCATCGGGCGGGCGGCGATCCGGTCCGGCAGGGTCAGACGGCGGTACTTCCCCGCGTCGGCGCGTGCGCGGCTCTCGAGCGACGGCGTGGCCGAGCCGAGCACCGCCACGCCTCCTTCCAGGGCCGCCCGGTACACGGCGACGTCGCGGGCCAGGTAGCGAGGGGTCTCGTCCTGTTTGTAGGCCGTCTCGTGCTCCTCGTCCACGACGACGATGTCGGCTCGCCCGACGGGAGCGAAGAGGGCCGAGCGCGCCCCGATCGCGATCGAAGCGTCGCCCGACCGCAGCCGGTTCCACGCCGAGACCCGCTCGCCGCGGGAGAGGCCGCTGTGGAGCACCGCCACCCGGTCTCCGAACCGCGAACGGAACCTCGCGACGGTGGGAGCGGCCAGGCCGATCTCGGGCACCAGGACGATCGCCCGGCCGCCCCGCTCGACGACATCGGCCACGGCCTCCACGTAGACCCGTGTCTTTCCGCTCCCCGTCACACCCTGGAGGAGAACGGGCTCGACCCGGCCGGACCCCTCGAGCGCTCCCCGGATGGCCTCGATGGCCACCCGCTGCCCGGTGGATGGCGCGCCCTCCGCGGCGACGTCGGGGAGCGCTCCGCCTCCCGCGTACGGGTCCAGGGACACCTCCCGCTCTTCGAGCGCCAGAAGCCCCCGCGCGGCGAGCGCGGCGACGACTCCCTCCGAGACCCCCAGCGCATCGCAGAAAGCGTTCCGCTCGACCGGGGCTTCGAGCTCCAGCGCGGCCATCCAGGCACGGCGCTGCTGGGGCGCGCGCGACAACGCCTCGAGGACGTTCTCGCGCTCCGCTTCGCCCGGGTCCGCCGCCGGCAGCACGTGGAGGCGCCGCGGCGCGCCATCCCCGCCCCGCCCGTCCTCCACCTCGCCCGTCGACCCCGCCGGATAGAACAGCCGCAGCACCAACCCCAGCGGGGCCACGTAGTAGCGGGCCATCCACTCGGCCAGCGCCCACTCGGTCTCGGACAGCACCGGCTCGGCGTCCACCACCCGCTCGACGCGGCGCAGCCGCACGCCCTCGGGGGCCTCCTCGGCGGCGTCGATCGCGAAGCCCACCAGCCGCCGGCGACCGAACCCGACCAGGACGCGGGCGCCACGCGCGGGCACGAGCGCGTCGTCCGGGAGGCGATAGGTGAAGAGGCGATCGAGCGGGAGGGGCAGCGCGACGCGGATCAGCGTCATCGCGGGAACGAGACCGCGGCGGCTAGTGTCCCGAGTCAGAAGTTCGTTGCAGCACCGAGAGGACACCTGCGCCCGGAGCGCCAGGCGCGATGAGGAGGAATAGCAGAGCTATTGCGACGAATCGCAACACCGCGTTCCGGGATGCAGGGGGCCTCGAATGCCAACGAACTTCTGACTCGGGACACTATCGCTCAGTAGAAGATGAGCGTCCCGGCGCCGGTGCCGGGCGTTTCCTTGTGGGCGACGACACGGATGGTGAAGCGGAACTCGATCTCGCCGATCCCGGGCTCGGGAGACGCCGATTCGAAGCGGACGTTCACCGCCTCGCTCTGGGTGGCCAGGACGAGCGGGTCTCGGTTCCCCGTCTGCACCACTTCGATCGAGCGGGTCTCCCCTGGATCGAGATGCAGGCCGCTCGTGATATCGCCGAACACGTTCGGGTTCTGCGAGGAGGCCACCGAGATGTCCACGACGACGGGGTTGTCCAGGTTGAAGTTCGTGGCCGTCAGCTGGAGCGTGGCGCTGTCGACGGTCTTGTCGCTTCCCAGCCTGGATGGAAGCTCGATGCGGCCGGTGTCCATCGTGATGGCGCTTCTGCTGGACTCGGGCACCCGCACCGTGCGCTCGTCGGTGAGGATGTCGTAGACGACCTCGCGGCAGCCCGCGCCGACGGACGCCGCCAGGAGCCCCAGGGCAAGCCACCGCGGCAGCATGCGTCCCGGACGCAGACGGCCGCTCAAAATCGCCAATGGACGCTGAAGGCCGGGGTGATGACGAGATCGGTCGGCTCGGTCGCGAGATCGGTCTTTACGCCGGGATACAGGACTCCCAGGAGGACGCGGAGGTGGTGCGATCCCGTGTCGACCCCCAGGGCCAGCCGCCCACGCTCCAGCGACCACGAGTAGCCCGCCTCGATCAGCGCGATCAGCCGCGTGTCGACCAGGCGATGATCCACGCCCCACATCGTGCTGAGGTCGTTCCCGTCGAGGAAGCGCACGCTGCCGCCGCCCCCGTTGACGGTGTCGGTGACGCCGAACTCCGTCTCGAAGGCGTGGTGGCCCTGCACGCTTGCGTGGTAGTGGGTGCGGGCTTCACGGGCCGTCCACGTCGCAGTGACGTGGCCCACCACGCCTCGAACGTCCGTCTC
>DASSPT010000164.1:0-9280 GCA_035699465.1 Gemmatimonadota bacterium | reverse complement strand
GATCGGTCTCGGCGCCGTCGTCGGTGACGAACACCTCGCCGTGCTGGAACGGGCTCATGGTGCCGGGATCGACGTTTATGTAGGGATCGAACTTCTGGATCGTGACCGACAGGCCGCGCTCCTTGAGGAGCATGCCGAGCGAGGCCGCGGAGATCCCCTTGCCGAGCGAGGACACCACCCCTCCAGTCACGAAGACGTAGCGGGTGGCCGAAGGGTGGGACATGAGGGGGGAAATCTACGCCCCGCCGCGGCTCGCGTCTACCGCGCCGGTGGCTCCGCTAGCGCCGCCTCCACGCGAGCCACGTCCTCGGGCGTATCGACGCCTATGGAGCGCGAGTCGAAGGGGACGACCGCGATCGCGAGGCCGAGCTCCAGCGCTCGGAGCTGCTCCAGCCGTTCCGCTTTCTCGCGCGCGGTGGGAGTGGCGGCCACGAAGCGCTCGATCGCGTCGCGCCGGTACGCATAGAGGCCGATGTGGACGAGCGGATCGCCGGAGCCAGCCATCCGGCTGCGCGAGAAGCGCCGGGCGTGGCCGTCCGGGCCGATCTCCACCTTGACGATGTCGGGGTCGTCCGCGGACTCGCCGGGCCGAAGGGGGCGCGCGAGCGTGGCGATGTCCGCTGCGGGGTCGCGCTCGAGCGCCTGGACCGCGGCGTCGATGGCGGCGGGCTCTAGCAGCGGCTCGTCGCCCTGGACGTTGACGACGATCCGCGCCGCGTCGCAGGCGCGGTCCGCCGCCAGAAGCTGCGCGATCCGGTCCGTTCCGGAGGCCGCTTCCCGCTCGATCATGACCGCGCGCGCCCCTGCGGCCTCGGCCGCAAGGGCGATCCCCGCGTGATCCGTCACTACGACGACGGCGTCCAGCGTTCGCGCGCCGAGCGCGGCCCGCACCACGCGGCTCACGAGCGGCACGCCGGCGATCTCCGCCAGAGCCTTTCCCGGAAAGCGCGTCGAGCCCCACCGCGCGGGGATCGCGCCGAGGATCACGACCGAGCTAGAACCAAGGCTTTATGCGCGTATAGATCTGCCACTCCTCCACCTCCAGCCCGTACATCGCGAACAGCCCCGCGTACCGCGCGCGGCCGTGGATCGCGATCCCGCCGCCGAGACCGGCGTTCCACTCCACGTCCTGACCCTCGAACCAGGCGTCTCCCACCGACGCCACGCCTACCAGGAACAGGCGCGTGAACTCGCCCGCCACCGCCTGGTGCACGGTCGCGGTCGCGAACGCCATGCGGTCTCCCGTCAGGAGCGCGTTCAGGGCGTCGTAGCCGGGAACCGTGCTGCCCCCGCCGAGACGGTACAGGAACTGCGGCGCCAGGGTGTCCCCTCCGCCCAGACGGCCGCCCGCCATCACGCGCAGCGCGACGAACGATCCCCGGGAAGTGGGGAGCGGCCGATATAGACGCGCCTGCCCCTGGGCCCAGTCGAACGCGAAGTCGGAGCCGAACCCCCAGTGCTCGTAGCGGCCCTCGGCCCACGCTCCGAGCGTCGGGAACGAGGGGTCGTCGCGCCGGTCCCACGTGAGCCGCGCGGCCACCGCCCGCCCGCCGCCTTCGTCGATCGGCGGGTTCACGCGCCAGTCCTCGTCGTCCCCGAAGAGCGCGAACGGCGTGCGGCTCCGGAGCGACTCGAAGTCGTCGTCACGCCAGGAGCCGCGCACGGTGACCGCCGCCAGCGGGAAGGCTTTTTCGACCCACACCTCGTAGCCCGTCCGCTCGTGGTACGTCCGGTCGTCGTCGGCGAAGACGAGCGACGCCAGGCTGTTTCCGAGATTCCCACGATGCCACGCTTCGGGACTCGTGGTGACCCGGTACGCGTCGGCGCCCACGGTGATCGCGCCGGCCCGGGGCAGCTCGCGGAGAGCGGACACCCGCCAGCCGATGTCGTCCCGCTCCGTGCGGAAGACGGGCCCCCCGGACAGCTCCGTGCGCGGCCAGTCCTTCCGCTGGACGAGCCCGGCCTCGAGGCCGAACGACAATCCGTCCACTCCGTTGTATCCGTGGATCACCACGCCGGCCAGGCCCCGGGGCTCGATCGGGAAGCGCGGGCCCGGAGGCGGCTCGTAGTCGACCGCCACGTGCGACGGCGCGACCGTGACGGCGACCCGCTCACCGCGCAGCCAGATCGTGGTCCCCGCGACATCGGCCATCGTCGTTCCGAAATAGGTGCCGCCGACGACCGTCAGGTCTCCCGCGATCCGCGCCGCCGGTTTCAGGGACACCTCGCTTCCGACCGCCGTGACGTCCCCCTCGACCGCTCCCTCGAGGACGAGCGCCCCTCCGAAGTGGACCAGCGGGCCGCCCACGGTCTGCGACTCGGCGATGGTGGTGTCGCCGGTCAGGATGGTGGCTCCCGGGGCGTCGACCGCGATGTCGATGATGCGCTCGAGCGCGAACGGCATCTCGGGATCGAGCTCGACGCGGATCGCTTGGCCCGCAGCCGTCCGGGCGCACGCCAGCAACACGATGGCCGCGAAGGCGGAGCGGAACGCGGTTTCATGCGCCATCGTGGCCGTCCTCATGCTCGCGGATGGAAGCGGCGGTGCTCGGCACGCAGATACGGCGCATCCACGTGCGTATAGATCTGCGTGGTGGCGATGTCCGCGTGGCCCAGCATTTCCTGCACGGCGCGCAGATCCGCGCCGCGATCCAGCAGGTGGGTCGCAAAGGTATGGCGGAAGGTGTGCGGGGTCACCTTCCTCCGGATCCCCGACGTGCGCACGATCCGCCTGACGATCTGCCACGCACCGACGCGGGTCAGGGGCCGTCCACGCGCGTTGAGGAACAGGCTCCCCTCGGATCGCGAGCCGCGCATGGCGGAGCGCTCACCCTCGACGTAGGCGATGCCCGCCTCCACCGCGCGTGAGCCGATGGGCACGATCCGCGCCCGCTCGCCCTTGGGCCCCACCGACACCGTCCCGCGTCGGCCGTCGCGCCGGCGAACCCTGCGCTCCATCGGCACCAGCTGAACGACGCGCTCGCGCCAGGCGCACTCCTCGAGCTGGATCGCGATCAGCTCCGAGATCCGCACACCGGTGGAGTACAGGAATTCGATGATCGCGCGGTCGCGCTGCGGAAAGCGGCCGCCACCGCGATTCGCCGCCTCGATGACCCGCTCGACCTCGTCGAGCGAGAGCACGGAGGGGAGGCGCCGGGCGAGGCGCGGACCCTCGAGCGTCTCGGTGGGATCGATCTCGAGGTCTTCCTCCGCCACCCGCCACCGGAACCAGCCCCGGAGGGAGGCCAGCTTGCGGGCCACGGTGGAAGGCGCGAGTCCCCGCCCCGCGAGCTCGCCCAGCCACGCCCGCACCGACGCGCGCGTGTCGTCATCGAGATCTCGCGCGGCGGCGAACTTCCGGAAGGCCCGTATGTCCGCGGTGTAGGCGGCGATCGAATTGCGCGAGAGACCGCGCTCGAGCAGCAGATGCTCGCCGTAGCGGCCGACCGGATCGGTCAGCGCGCTCCCCACTCCCGCCCGTCCTGCAGGAACGGGTTCGTGCGGCGCTCGCGCTCGATCGTCGTCGGCCCCATGTGCCCCGCGAGGACGCGCGTCTCGTCGGGAAGCACGAGCAGCTTCTCGCGGATCCCGCGCAGCAGGATCTCCAGCGAGCCGCCGGGAAAGTCCGTGCGTCCGATCGATCCCTGGAACAGCGCGTCGCCCGTGAAGACGACCCCCTCCGCCGGCAGATGGTAGCAGACGCTCCCCGGCGCGTGACCCGGCGTGTGATGGACGACCACCTCGCGGCCCAGGAGCTCGAGCCGGTCGCCATCCCGGACGGGGGTGTAGGCCACCGGCGCTGTGACCGGCATGCCCGCCAGCGCGGACAGGTTCTCGTCGGCGGAGTGGAGCATGGGCTCGGCGTCGGGATGCAGATAGACGGGGGCTCCGGTCGCCGCCACGACCTCGGGCAGAGCCGCGATGTGATCGGCGTGCGCGTGGGTCTGGAGGATCGCGCGGAGCGCGTAGCCGCCGGACTCGAGCTCGCCGAGCAGCCGCTCGGGCTCGGCACCGGCGTCCACGAGGACCGCCTCGCGGCGCGGCTCGTCGAACGCGAGCCAGGCGTTCGCCTGGTACGGCCCGACCGGGTAGCGTCGTATCGTCAGCATGGATGCATGGACAGCTGGAATATAGTCGGAACCCCGGTTGGTGCGGCACGGTCCCGGGATGACCGGTACCCGCCCTCGGAGTACCATTGGACCGACGCTTTCACGCCATCGCTCTGCGCGGGGCAGCCGATGAATCCCGCCGGGCACATCGAAAGGACTCGAACATGGTCGCCTCGCTCATCCCCATCGTGGCCGCCACGTGCATCGTCTCGTGCGGGGCCGACGCCTCCCGGCCCGCCGTCGAATCGCCCGAGCCCGCGGTCGCATCGTCCGCGGACTCGCTCGAGATCCGCGAGTGGACCGTTCCCTGGCCGAACACGCGTCCGCGCGACCCGATCGTCGACGCGGGGGGCCGCGTCTGGTTCGTCGGTCAGCGCGGCAACTACCTGGGCTCCTTGGATCCCGAGAGCGGCGAGTTCGATCGCACCGACCTGCCGCCGAACGCCCTCCCGCACAACGTGATCGTCGGACCGGACGGCGCGCTCTGGTACGCCGGAAACGGCGACAGCCACATCGGAAGGATGGATCCGGCGACCGGCGAGTCGCGACGGTTCGACGTGCCCGTGCGCGATCCCCACACGCTGATGTTCGCTCCCGATGGCAAGCTGTGGTTCACTGCCCAGGGCGCCAACCGGATCGGACGCCTCGACCCCGAGACGGCCGCCGTGCAGGTCGTGGAGCCGTCGGTGGCCGACGCCCGGCCGTACGGCATCGTGATGGATGACGAGGGTCGGCCGTGGATCGCGCTCTTCGGCACGAACCGGATCGCGACCGTCGATCCTTCCTCCATGGAGCTCACCGAGCACGCCCTGCCGGCGGCGGAGGCGCGCATCCGGCGGCTCGAGGTCGCCGCGGACGGGAGCGTCTGGTATGCGGACTACGCGCGCGGAATCGTGGGCCGCCTGGATCCCGCCACCGGCGAGGTCGTCGAGTGGGTCACGCCCGGGGGTTCCGGCTCGCGCCCCTACGCGCTGGCGATGGACGACCGGGAGCGGATCTGGTTCGTCGAGACCGGCCCGGAGCCCAACCGCCTGGTCGGCTTCGATCCCACCACCGAAGAGTTCTTCGACGTGACGCCGATCCCGAGCGGGGGTGGAACCGTGCGCCACATGGTGTTCCACGCGCCGACCGTGTCGCTGTGGTTCGGGACGGACGCGAACACGATCGGGCGCGCGCGCCTGGGCTCGTGAAGCGCGGGGGCGCGTTCGCCGTCGCGCTCGCGGCCGCCGCCCCGCTCGCCGCGGCCGTCGGGTTTCCCTCCGGGTATCCCGATGCTCCGCCCCCCGGGACGACGGGTGGGTTCGGCGAGCCCACCTGCGTCTCCTGCCATTTCGCGGCGACTCCCGACACCCTGGGGTCGCTGGTCCTGCGCGGGCTGCCCGCGACGTTCGAGACCGGCCGGAGATACGATCTGACCGTCGAGCTCGCGCGGGAAGACATGGCAGCCGCCGGATTCCAGCTCTCCGCGCGCTTCGCCGCGGGCCCGGCTCGCGGCCGGCAGGCGGGCGCTTTGCGCGTGCTCGGGAACGACGCCACGGTCACCGCGCAGGCCGGCGTCGATTACGTCCATCAGACGCTCGCCGGAACGGTGCCGTCGGCCCCCGGTGTGGCGCGCTGGCGGCTCGCATGGACCGCGCCCCGCGAGGCCTCCGGGGCCGTCCGGTTCCACGTCGCGGCCAACGGCGCCAACGGCGACGAGTCGCCGCTGGGCGATCACGTCTACGCCCTCGAGGAGAAAGTAGTCTCAGCTCCCTAGACCTTGGTGTCTTCCCGGAACGGCACGCCTTCGAGAGCGGACGCCTTCCGCCCGCCTCTGGCGGCGAGCGCCCGACGGGCGGCGCCGGCCACCGCGGGATCGTGATCGGCGCTGGCCGCGGCGAGCGCCGCCTCGGAGCCGGTGCCTGTGTTCCGGGCCACGATCGCCGCGTTCCGCGCGAGGCCGCCACGGCGGGCGCGCTCGATCGCGGTGGCGCCGAACCGCGCGCCGAACTCCTCCCCGCTCATCGTGAGGACGTCGTCGATGGCAGGCGGCCACGCGGCCGCGCGGGCGCGTAAGCGCTCTTCACCCGTCTCCGGAGCGTGCCGATTCCAGGGGCAGACATCCTGGCAGATGTCGCAGCCGAAGAGCCACTCCCCCACCGACTCCTCTTCCTCCGGCGACAGGTCGCCGCGGTGCTCGATCGTCCAGTAGGAGATGCAACGGCGCGCATCGAGCTCACGCGGCGCCACGATCGCGCCCGTCGGGCAGGCCTCGATGCAGCGCGTACAGGTGCCGCAGTGGTCGACGCCGGCCGCGTCGGGCTCCAGCTCCGCGCGCACGAGGAGCTCGCCCAGGAACAGGAACGAGCCCAGGCGCTTGTTGAGGAGGAGCGTGTTCTTGCCTCGCCAGCCGAGGCCCGCGCGCTCCGCCCACCAGCGCTCCATGACGGGGCCCGAGTCGGTGAACGCCCGCCCGTCGAATGCGGGATCGAGCGCGCGCCCGCGCGCCAGAAGGGCGCGGAGCTTGTCCTTGAGCACGCGGTGGTAGTCCTCGCCCCACGCGTAGCGGGCGACCTTCGTGCCCGGCGGATGGGGAGCGTCGCGGTCGGGGCGGTAATAGAGGAGGCCGACCGAAACGACGGAGCGGCACCCTTCGACCAGGAGCCGCGGATCGACCCGTATCTCCCGCCAGCTCTCCATCCAGCGCATCGATCCGTGGCGCCCGCGGGCGAGCCATTCCGCGAGCAGATCGGCTTCGTCGACCTCTTCGGCCCGCGCGATTCCGACCAGGTCGAACCCCAGGTCCAGCGCCTCGGCCTTGATCCGGCGGCTCAGCTCGGCGGGGCTCACCCCGTGCCGCTCTCGACCGGTTGCACGTCTTCGGGCGAACCGAGCGCCGCCTTCACGCGCTCGGCGAGCGCCGTCGAGAAGCCCGGGACCTTGGCGATCTCGTCGACGGGCGTCTTGCGGATCCTGTCGACGGACCGGAAGTGATGGAGGAGCGCCGCGCGCCGCCTGGGACCGATTCCCGGGACCGCGTCCAGCTCGGAGGCGATCGTCCGCTTCGACCGCAGGGTGCGGTGGTACGACACCGCGAAGCGGTGCGCCTCGTTCCGGATGTGCTGGATCAGCTGGAGCGCGCGCGACCGTCGCGGCAGCCAGAGGGGGTCCGGGCGGCCCGGGAGATAGATCTCCTCCTCGCGCTTGGCGAGTCCCAGCGCGTCGACCTCGTCCAAGGCGCCGAGCTCCGCCAGCACCGCCCGGGCCGCCCCGAGCTGGCCCTTGCCGCCGTCGATCACGAGGAGGTCGGGCGGCTCCTCGCCATGATCCAGGATCCCCCGGAAGTAGCGTTCGGTTACTTCGGCCATCATCGCGAAGTCGTCCTGCCCTTCCACGTACTTGATACGGAAGCGGCGGTAGCCCGCCTTGCGCGGGACGCCGTTCTCGAACGTCACGACCGACCCCACGGAGTCCCGGCCCTGGATCGTCGAGATGTCGATGCACGCGATCCGGCGCGGGATCCGCGCCAGGCCGAGCTCCGCCTGGAGCTCGAGGACGTCGTCGCTCGCGCGCTCGGTTCGCCGCTCGTCCTGCAGTAGCCGCTCCTCGAGGAGCAGGCTCGCGTTCCGGTTCGCGAGCTCGACCTGCCGCGCCTTCTCCCCTCGAGCCGGAACGAAGAGCCGCACCGTCCGGCCTGCGCGCTCGCGCACGAGCTCCTCGACCAGCGGTCGGTCCTCGAAGTCGAACGGCAGCAGGACCTCCGACGGGAATCGATCTCCGCGCAGGTAGTAGCGGGTGAGGAACAGCGACAGGATCTCGCCGCCCTCGGACCCCTCGACGTTCCCGAGCAGATGGTGCTCCTTGCCGAGCATCAGGCCGTCGCGGATCTCGAGGATCAGGCCGCACGCGTCGTCCCCCACGCGCGCGAGGCCGATGATGTCGCGGTCCTCTCCCGCCAGGCTCGAGACGCGCTGCCCTTCGCGGATCTCCTCGAGCTGAGCGATCTGCCGCTTGTATCCCGCCGCGCGCTCGAACTGGAGCCGCTCCGACGCGCGCCGCATCCGCTCTTCGAGCGCGCGCCGCGCCGCCCGCGTGTCACCCTCGAGGAAGCGCACGACCTCGTCGATCATCGCGCGGTACTCTTCCCGCGAGACATACCCCACGCACGGCGCCTCGCACCGGTCGATGTGGTAATCGAGGCAGGGCCGCGTCGGGCCCTCGTCGAGGAGGCGGTAGCGGCAGGAGCGGACCGGGAACAGGTCCTTGATGAGCGCCAGGTTCCGCCGCAACAGCTTGACCTGCGTGAACGGCCCGAAGTAGCGCGCGCCATCGTCCACGACGCGGCGGGTCACGTACACGCGCGGGTAGTCCTCGTTCAGCGTGACCTTGATATACGGATAGGACTTGTCGTCGCGGAGGACGATGTTGAACCGCGGATCGTGCTCCTTGATGAGGTTCGACTCGAGGAGGAGAGCCTCGGCGGCGGTGCCGGTCACGATCCAGTCGAAGTCCGCGACGTGGCTCATGAGCACGCGGGTCTTGTCCGGGAGCGCGGATGCCGGCTGGAGGTACGAGCGCAGCCGGGACCGGAGGTCGCGGGCCTTGCCCACGTACAGGATCCCGCCCCGGGCGTCCCGGAAGAGATAGACGCCCGGCCGTCTGGGCAGGGTCGCGGCGCGCTCCTTGATCTCTCTCATAACTCTTTAATTTACCGAGACTTGAGTGGAAAACCAACGACACGCTGCGCGGCCCCGGGCGCCGTTCGCTATACTGGCGGCGTGCGGGTCCTGCGGCAATCAGCGATCGACCGCGAGCTCGGGGTCCAGGACGGCTTCCGGTGGCGGGGCGGGGATGTCTCCCGTATCGAGGGCTTCAGCGACGCACACTACACGTTCTTCCGGCGCTACGGATTGGAGGACCTGAGGACGATCGTCCTCAATTCCATCCTCCTGTTCCTCATCGTGTTCTACGTGTATCCGCTCAAGTTCATGTTCAGCTACCTGATCGACAGCCTGCTGGGCTTCGGACCCGGCATGGCCGGCGTGATGACGCGGAGCGAGGCCCGCGCATTGCTTCTCATCTACGGCGGCGGGTTCGTGGCCATGTTCGCGACGTTGACGCTTCTCTACGACCACGCGTGGCGCTGCCGTGATCGGCTCGAGCTGGATGAGGTTGAGCGTTTCGACACGCTG
>DASSPT010000163.1:0-21466 GCA_035699465.1 Gemmatimonadota bacterium | reverse complement strand
CGGCCTGGGCTTCGGCGCCGGGCTGCAGTTCGACTTCGGCGCGTTCGGCTCCGGGTTCGACTACGCGTACCGCGACTGGGGCCGCCTGGGCGGCACCAACAACTTCAGCGTCAGCATGCTCTTCTAGAGCGACGCGAAGGCGGGGTTCGCCCCGCGAGGAGGCGGGAGGCGCCCGGGCTACGGCTCGGGCGCCTCTTCGCTTTACGGTCTCCGTGAGCGCACCGACATCGCCTGCACCGACGGGCGCGAGATGGCGCGAGGTTGCCCCGGGACAGCGGACGGCGCAACTTAAACCCGCATCTTTCCCGAGATCTTTATACGGCAGCATTCGCCCCCGCCGAGGGCGGGGATTCCGCCGTCCGGTCCGTCGAAACAAGGAGTGAACATCTGATGTTGGATCGCCGCCTACTTCTCTGGCTACCGCTGGCCCTGCTGGCGCTTCCCGCGACAGGTCTGGCCCAGGGCGCGAGCCTGGCGCTGGAGACCAACCGCTTCTACTCCGAAGCGGGTAGGACCCTCATCGAAGGGGCCGTCGAGATCCCGTACACGCTCATGACGTTCGAGCCTGCGGGGGAGACGCTTCAGGCGCGGGCGAACGTGGAGGTGATGGTCGAGAAGGCGGGAGGGGAATCGGTCTACAACACGTCCCACGAAATAGTCGCCGAGGCGTTCAACGAGGCGATGGCCGGCTCGAGCCGAGTCTCGACGATCGAGACCTTCGCGATCTATGCCCCGGCCGGCGAGTACACGACCAAGGCGCGGGTCACGGACATCGGGAGCGGCAAGTCGTTCGAGGTCTCCCGCCCCCTGATGATCCCGGAGACTCCCCCCCTGATCAGCGACATGCTGATGGCCAACCAGGTACGCAAGGACGTGCGGCTCCAGGAAGGGGCGTACCTGCCTTATCTGATCGGGACGACGATGTTCAATCCGAACCCCCGCCGCGCCTTCTATCGCGACAGCCCTATGCTCTACTTCTATTACGAGGTGAACCCGGAAGCGCTGACGAGCCCCCACGAGAGCGTGGCGCTGGACATGCGCGTCAAGGATGCCACCGGGACGGTGGTCAAGGACCTCGGTAAGCGCACGATCACCGTCACGGAGGACCGGAACTTCGACGTAGGCGCCTTCAGCATCGCCGGCCTGGCCCCCGGTGCCTACGAGCTCGAGGTCGTGTGCGCGGACTGTGGAGCCGGCATGAGCGCGGCCAGCGAGTTCGAGGTGCTCGCGCCGGGCGAGCGGCTGGCATTCCTCGAGCCCGCCACTCCCGCCGCCCAGGCTCCGGACCTCCAGTACTACGCGGACTTCAGCCTGGCGCAGGTGGACAGCGTGATCCAGGTGCTGGACATCTTCCTGACTCCCGCGCAGAAGGAGTTGCTGGGCACGTTGAACGAAACCGGCAAGAAGCAGTTCCTCAACCGGTTCATGGACAGCGCGGACCCGGATCCCGCGTCGCCAGAGAACGAGTTCAAGCAGGCCGTCGAGCAGCGTCTGGCGTACGCCAACCAGTTCTTCACGTCGAGCCAGAATCCGGGCTACAAGACGGACCGCGGCCGTATCTACCTGCTCTACGGGCCGCCCACGGAGACGATCGACAAGCCGGTGGAGGCGACGGCCGGTCCATACGTGATCTGGAACTACAGCAACCAGGGTGAGACATTCGCCTTCGGGGACTTCCGCAAGGACGGCTCGTACCAGATCATCTACTCGACGGACGAGCGATTCCCCGGCGACCCATCGATCCAGAACCTGGTCGACACCGACAGCAGCACGTCTTCGCCGACGTTCCTGCGGACGGGCCGCGGGTACGAGAACATCATCCTGGACATTCGCCAGCACCGCACGAGCACCGGCTACCAGCAGTAGCGGGGAGCCCCGGCGCCGCTGGCCGGGGGCCGATGTCCCCGCGGGCCGGCACCGCTAGATTGCGGTGCTGACGACGACTGCACGAAGAGGACGCCTCACGGCGTCCTCTTCGCATGGCCCCTCTTCCGACACATCGGAGCTCGAACGTGATCGCCCGCGACCGTCCACTGCTCTGCTTCGTCCATTCGGTCCAGGGCGACTCGCCGGAGGTCCGCCGCGCCGCTCGGGAGCTGGCCGCGGCGGGGGGCGGCGCCTGGGGGGCGGTAGACCTCGTCCAGGTGCGGGGAAAGGACCTCCCGGCCGGCGACCTCGAGGCGCTCGCGCGGATCTGGATCGACGCGCTCGGCGGGCACCCGTCGACCTTCGTCGTGGTGAACGATCGCCTGGACGTCGCGCTGGCGGCCGGCGCGGCCGGCGTCCACGTGGGGCGCGACGACCTGCCGGCCGCCGAGGCGCGCGCGCTCGCACCCCCGAGCTTCCTCATCGGGGCCAGCGCGCACGATCGCCGCGAGATCGAGCTCGCCCAGCGATCGGAAGCGGACTACGCCGGGTGGGGGGCGTTCTACCCCACCCGCACGAAGGCCGGAGCAGCGGTCTTCGATCGCGGGAACGCCGAGTGGCGGAAGCCGGTGCCCGGCCTGACCATCCCCGTCCTGGCCATCGGGGGGATCACGGCCGCCCGGGTGGCGGAGGTCATGGCCGTCTCCGCGGTGACCGGAGTCGCGGTGAGCGAGGCCATCCAGGCCGCCCGAGAGCCGTCGGAGGCCATCCGCGAGCTGAGGTCGGCCCTGGACCAGGCATGGCGGGAGCGGCCCTCAGAGACGCTCCCAGAGGGTGGATGAGCCTCCGGTCAGGGGTCGTGGCGAGCGCGACCGCGCGATCGGCCTGGGTTGGGCTCCTCCTCCTGGCTCTGCAGGCCTGCGGGGGGCCGGAGCCCGCGCCAGAGGCGGCACGGGACCACCTACCGGAAGAACCCGCCGCCGCCCCGCTGATCGACCCCACCGGCGTCACCGTGCAGGAGGCGTTCTTGCTCTCCGACGGGGAGGGTTCCCGCGCCGGGCTGCGGCAGCCCCGCGACTTCGCCTTCGACGGAGCCGGACGGCTCTATGTGCTCGACTTCGAAGCGCCCGACCACCAGCAGATACTCGCCTTCGATGCCACCGGGACCTTCGCCTACCGCTTCGGCGAGCGCGACGACCGCGCCGACCGCGTGGGAGCCTCCGACCAGCTCGCAGTCACGCCCTGGAACTACGTGATGTTCATCGACATGATCGACAACGCGCTGACGTCGTTTCTGACGATGGGGACGTACGTCTCCTCCGCGGGGCTCAGCGGGGTCGGCATGTCGGTGCTTTCGATTCCCGAATACGGCCAGTTCTACCTGAAGAAATGGGACCCGGCTCGACGGCGCGCCTATGTGGTCCACATGCAGCTCCCCGTGGACTCGGTCGCGATGGTCTACGAGGTGCGTCTGCCTCCGGGCCAGAGCGTCCGCAAGGACGCCCGCGACGTCTCGTTCCTGACGGCCACGGACCCGACCGGTCGGCTGTACGTCGCCTTCGGCGACGTCTACCAGGTCCGGGTCCTGGACAGAACGGGCGCCACCGTGCGGGTGGTGCGCTCGTCGCGTCCGGCGGTGGCGAAGAGCCCGCGCGAGATGGAAGCCGAGCGGCGGCGATTGCTTGCGCGTCTCGAGGCGCAGGTCGGAGACGTCTCGGACTCGCTGCTCCAGGACGCGGCGCAGCCGGATTCGCTGTTCCCGCTCGTCGAGGAGCTGGCCGTGGATCCCTCGGGCAGGCTGTGGGTGCGGACCCATCGACCCGAGCGCGCCTCAGGCACGGTGTACGACGTATTCAACGAGCAGGGTCAGTTGATCTCCTGGGTCACGGTGCCGGCCACCGTCCGGCAGACCGCGTTCTCTCCCGCGGGGCGGCTCTACGTGATAGACGAGCGCGATCCGGACAGGCCGACGATCGTGGGGTACGACGTCACGTTCGGGGGGACGACGGGAGCGCTCGAGGCTGCGGAAGGTCAGGCGCCGGAGAGCTGAAGTCCGGGCGGCGCGCCGCCGCTCCTGCGGTGGGGCGAAGGCCGTCCTACTCCGTCAACGTGAGGGGCACGTCGCGCTGGCCCTTCTGTCCCGTGGCGAGGTCCTCGACCTCCACGCGCAGCGCGTAGTTGCCCGCCTCGGACTCCGAGACGTCCAGCGACACGTACTCGAGCAGCGGATCCGCCGGTGCCGCAGCGCTGCGGTCGAACGAGTACGTGATCTCGCCCCGATCCTCCTCGCCCGACAGGAGCTCGCCGATCGAGGAGAAGAACCTGGCTACGACGTTGCGGTCGGGTTCGCGCGCGCTCAGGGTGTAGGTCGTGCGGTAGCGGGCTTCGCCGGCCGAGGCATCCAGACCGTAGAGCTCGTAGTACACGTAGATCGGCTGTTCCCGGCGGAACATGCGCGACGGCAACGCGAGGACCTTGGTCTGTCCCCAGCGGACGAACGGGTTGCCCGGATCGACCGCCGGCTCCACCCGGGTCGCCAGCACCACCCCGCTCATCGACAGACCGGGGCCGTCCAGCGCGGTCACCGAGATGCTGCCCTGCAGGATGCCGAAACGGCCCGAGTTGAGGTCGGTGACCTTGAGGCCGTAGTGGTACTGCCCTGGCTCGACCGCCACGCGCTCGATCCCCGGCAGCATCACGCCCGGACCCTGCGGGATCTCCTGCGGGGTGGCGATCCGGACCTCCTCGTCGGCCCTTCCGTGGATGTCGTCCGGATCGTCGGTAGAGGTCACGCGGAGCTGGTAACGGTAGTCGACCTCGCTTCCCGCGCCGCGGGGCAGGATCGTCACGCCCGTCGTCGGCAACGCGTAGTAGAAGGCCACCTCGGTGCCTCCGGACGGCGACTTGAACGGGACCGCATAGACGGGATACAGGAGGGGATCGGAGGGCTCCGGCTCGTAGCTCTGCGTCCGGGTGCCGATCTGGATGTCGTGCGCGAGCCGCGCCTCTTCCTCCTGCAGGATCTGCGTGTCGAGGCCCATGGCGACGCGGTCATAGTCGGGGTCCAGGTGGCCACGCGAGCGATACAGGTCCTGCAACGCCACCCGCTGGGTGGCGAGGATCCGCGCATCGAGAGCATCCACGGTGCCGGGACTCAAGACCGACTGCGCCCCCGCGCTCTCGTCGAGCAGCGTCTGCCCGGCCATCGAGGTGTTGGTCGAGATGACCGCGTCGCTCAGGCGCCGCACCAGCTTGTAGTCGCTGACGTCTTCGTTGCTGACGAAATGGAACAGCATCGGCTCGGCGTCGGCCGCTTCGTACTTCCAGGAGAGGTTGCGCTCGAACTCCGGCCCCGAGAACGTGGCGGTCTCGTCGGGCGGACCGTGGCGGAGGTAGATCACGCCGCGATCGTCGTAGCCCGACTGCCATTCGGGGACGTACGCGTCGATGGCCGAGTAGTGACGCCGCTCCGGAAGGTCGAGGCGGAAGTTCGACATGACGTAGTGCAGGCGACGGTAGTGCTCGGCCAGGCGCTCGTCCGCGTTGACGAAGGACTGGTCGGCCATGCGCTGCCAGTAGGCGCGGATGTATTCCGGTTTCTGCTCCAGCGCCAGCCGCCGGAACTCGGCGTCCGTCTCCGCGGAGGCGACGGCCCGGAGGTCGTGCCAGTAGAGGTTCGCGTCCTGCTCGCTCTCGATCGCCTCGAGCCCCCGCCAATAGGCCTGCACCCCTTCCTGGACCATGTCCGACGTGGCGTCCGGGGCGTTGATCAGGGAATAGGCGAGCAGGAGCTCCATGGAGGGCAGTCCGGCCAGCGTGCTGTCCGCCGCCTCCTGGATCGCGGAGCGCATGGAAGCCAGGTCCCCCGAGTCCCGATAGGTCAGCACGAGCAGCGTCATGACGCCGTTGTAGGCCGGATCGGCCTGTATCACCCGGAGGAACTGCTCGCCCGCCTTGCGGTAGTTGTCGGCCCCCCGGGCCTGCCGGAAGGCGAGCCCCAGATTGAAGCGGGCGGGGAGGAAATCCGGATCCGCTTCCAGCGCGTCCTCGAAGAATCCGATCGCCATCGAGATGTGGTCCCGATTGAAGAGCTTCTTCAGGCTCTCCAGGAGCACGAGCCACTGCTCGTCCTTGGCCAGCTCGTACATGCCCAACCCGTTCAGCGCGTGCACCGAGCGCGGCTCGATGTCTAGGGCGCTCTCGAACGCCGTCTCGGCGGCGTCCAGATGCACGTCGTCGTCGGGCGCGCTGACCGCCGCGAGCTGACGGTACCCTTCCTCGACGAGCGCCTGGACCTCCGGAGGATAGGTGTTCGCTTCGGGAACGGCGGGGACGGGAGAGAAATATGCGTCGACGAACTGGGCGGAGGCCGGAAGAGCTGGTGCCAGAACGGCCGGCGCGAGCATGGCGGAGAGGAGCAGCAGACGCTTCATATCGGCTCCGGGAATATGTCGGTGAGGGCGCCCTTCTTCCAGCAAAACCGGTCTCCCGACGGCGGGGTTTAAGGTCCCGCCAGGGTGACAGGTGGTTTGGGCGGTTTGTTGAACCGACCCGACAGGGGGGGTAGATTCCCATGCTATTATGGTTCGCGGCGGAGTGACGGAGAGCCTGCGCCGGGTCGAGGACCGGATCGCGGTGGCCTGCGCCAGATGCGGTCGGGATCCGGTGGAGATCCACATCGTCGCGATCACCAAGGGTCATCCGGTGAGCACGCTCGTCGCCGCGCTGGAGGCGGGGCTCAGCAGGATCGGCGAGAACCGGGTCGGAGAGGCGGCGGAGAAGTTCCCCGCGGCGGCGGAGTCTCTCGAGCGTCACGGCGCCGTTCGGCACATGGTGGGCCATCTGCAGCGCAACAAGGCGCGACTGGCCGTGGGCGTGTTCGACTGGATCCAGTCCGTCGATTCCCTGCGGCTCGCGGAAGAGCTGTCCCGCCGGGTTCGAGACCGACCCGTCCGGATGCCCGTGCTGATCGAGGTGAACGCGGGCGGGGAGGAACAGAAGCACGGCTTTCCTCCGGACCAGGCGATCGAGGAGGCCTGCAAGGTCGCGGAGCTGCCCGGGCTCACGGTTCGGGGACTGATGACGATGGCGCCCTTCACCGCCGACGAGGCGATCGTCAGGAGAGCCTTCCGCCGGGCCGGCGCGCTCTTCGAGGACCTGGTCGCGCTGGGGGAGCGCGAGGGTCTGATTCCGGACACGCTCTCCATGGGAATGTCCGGCGACTTCGAGCTGGCGATCGAGGAGGGCTCGACGATGGTACGGCTGGGAACCGTTCTCTTCGGCTCGCGCGGGAAGGGCTGAGCGTGTCGCTGACGCCGCTGGAAGTGAAGAAGCAGGAGTTCGAGAAGGTGTTTCGGGGCTACGATCCCGTGGCCGTGGACGCGTTCCTCGAGCTCGTCTCGGAGGAGATGGCGGCCCTGGTCCTCCGGATAAACGGCTTGGAGGAGCGGCTCGAGGCGGTTCAGTCGACGGTCGCGGACTATCGCCAGATGGAGCAGGCGCTCAAGGAGACGATGGCCGGCGCGCAGCGCCAGGCGGAGGAAGCGAAGGAAGCGGCGACGCGGGAGGGGGAGCTCCTCAAGCGCGAGGCGAAGGTGGAGTCGGAGCGGATGGTCGCCGAGGCCGAACGCCGCCGGGAATCGCTGGAGCAGCGGATCGAGGAGCTCCAGGCCGGCGAGCGGGCGTTCCTGAGCCGCCTGAAGGCGTTCCTGGACGAGCACCGCCGGACTCTGGAGGCGCACCCGCTGCTCGCGGACGGCGACGCCGGACCCCGCAGGAAAGGGACTCGTGAGCGATAACCTGACACAGCGGATCGACGAGGCCGTGGCATCCATTCGCGGCCGGACGGAACGCAGGCCCGAGGTGGGGGTCGTGCTCGGCACCGGACTCGGGGCTCTCATTCGTGACATCGAGGTAGACCACACGATCGAGTACTCCGCGATCCCGCACTTTCCGGTCTCGACGGTGGAGAGCCACAGCGGCCGACTCGTCGTCGGGCGGCTCGAGGGCCGCCAGGTCATGGCGATGCAGGGCAGGTTCCACTACTACGAGGGATACTCGATGGAGCAGGTGACCTTCCCGATCCGGGTCATGCAGCGGATGGGGGTGGACACGCTGGTCGTATCCAACGCCTGCGGGGGGATGCATCCGAGCTATCGCCGCGGAGACCTCATGCGAATCGACGACCACATCAACATGATCGGAGACAATCCCCTTCGGGGGCCGAACCTCGACGAGCTGGGGCCGCGCTTCCCCGACATGAGCGAGCCCTACGACCGGGGCCTCGGCGCGCTCGCCGACCGGGTGGCCCTCGAGGCGGGGATACGGCTCCACGTGGGAGTCTACGTCGCGGTCGCAGGGCCCAATCTCGAGACGCGCGCCGAGTACCGCTTCCTGCGGATGATCGGCGCGGACGTTGTCGGCATGAGCACGGTGCCCGAGGTGATCGTCGCCCGGCACGGGGGCATGCGCGTGCTGGGCATCTCGATCGTCACCGACGAGTGCTTCCCCGATTCCCTGGAGCCCGTCGACGTGGAGACGATCATCCGTGTGGCCGGCGAGGCCGAGCCCCGCATGACGCGGATCATCCGGGAAACGATCGGGCGCCTCGACGAGGCGGAGCGGCTGGCGCCCCTGGAGGTGGCCTGAGTGTCCGACGCGACGCGCCAGCGGGACTACAAGGAGACGCTGAACCTGCCGCGAACGGCGTTCCCGATGCGCGCCAACCTGCCGCAGCGGGAGCCCGAGACGCTCGCGCGCTGGCAGGAGCGCGACCTGTACGCCGAGTTGCGTCGTCGGCGCGCCGATCGCGAGCGGTGGGTGCTCCACGACGGACCCCCGTACGCGAACGGACACATCCACCTCGGCCACGCCGTGGACAAGATCCAGAAGGACATCATCGTCCGCAGCCGCTCGATGATGGGATACGACGCACCCTACGTGCCGGGCTGGGACTGTCACGGGATGCCGATCGAGATCAACGTCCAGCGGGAGTTCCAGGAGCGAGGGGAGCAGCCCGGGCTCCTGGAGCTTCGGATGCGCTGCCGCGAGTACGCCGCCGAGTGGGTGGCCACGCAGCGGGCGGAATTCCGTCGCCTCGGGGGCTGGGGCGCATGGGACGATCCGTACCTGACGATGTCGAACGAGTACGAGGCCGACATCGTCGAGGTGTTCGCGGATCTGGTGGAAGGCGGGTACGTGTACCGGGGCTTGAGGCCCATCCACTGGTGCACGGTGTGCCAGACCGCGCTGGCGGAGGCCGAGATCGAATACGCGGACAAGAAGTCGCCGTCGATCACGGTCAAGTTCGACCTGCGCGCCGACCCGAACGGCGTCTTCGGGGCCGACGCGGAGTCCCCCGGAGTGCTGATCTGGACCACGACGCCCTGGACGCTTCCCGCCAACCGGGCCGTCGTGGTCCACCCGGACGTCGAGTACGCGGTGGTGGAGACCGATCGCGGCTCGCTTCTCTACGCGTCCGACCGGCACGACGAGCTGGCGAAACTGTTCTCGCGAGCGCGCGTCGTGCGCACGCTTGCCGGTCGCGAGCTTCAGGGGCTCGTCTTCACCCATCCGCTGGAGGATCGCGCGAGCCCCCTCTACCTCGCCGACCACGTGTCGACCGGCGAGGGGACGGGAGTCGTCCATACGGCGCCCGGGCACGGGGCCGAGGATTTCGCGGTCGGTCGGGCGGAGGGGCTCGAGATCTACAATCCGGTCGGACCGGACGGAGTCTACCTGGCGGCCACCCCGACCTACGCGGGCATGCTCATCTGGGACGCGAACCCCCGCATCATCGAGGACCTCGACGCGCGCGGACTGCTCGTCGCCAACGACGACGTCGTCCACTCCTATCCGCACTGCTGGCGCTGCAAGAACCCGGTGATCTTCCGTGCGACCGTGCAGTGGTTCCTGTCCCTCGACCACAGAGACCTGCGCCGTCGCGCGCTCGAGGAGATCGCCAAGGTGCGGTGGATCCCCGAGTCGACGGTGAACCGCATCTCGACCATGGTGGAGCAGCGCCCCGACTGGTGCCTGTCGCGGCAGCGCGCGTGGGGAGTCGGGATCCCGGCGGTCTATTGCCGGAAGTGCGAGGAGCCGATCCTCGACGCGGGACTCGTCCGTCACGTAGCCGGGCTCATCCGGGAACGGGGCGCGGACGCCTGGTTCGCCGAGGGGGTCGATCAGATCGTTCCGGAAGGGACGCACTGTCCGCGCTGCGGCCCCGACGCGACCTCGTTCCGGCGCGAGATCGAGATCCTCGACGTGTGGTTCGACTCGGGTTCGTCCCAGCGCGCGGTGCTCGAGGGCCGGGACGACCTCTCGTGGCCGGCCGACATGTACAAGGAAGGACCGGACCAGCATCGCGGCTGGTTCAACTCTTCGTTGATCCTCGCGGTCGCGACGCGGGACGCGGCCCCGTACCGGACCGTGCTCACGCACGGCTGGATGGTCGACGCCCAGGGCCGCGCGATGCACAAGTCGCTCGGCAACGTGATCGACCCCGCCCAGGTCGTGGAGGCGCGGGGCGCCGACATCGTGCGGCTCTGGACCGCGGCGAACGATTTCACGAGGGACGGGCGCTTCAGCTGGGACGGGATCGACCAGGTCTCGGAGGCGTATCGGCGGATCCGGAACACTTTGCGGTTCCTGCTCGGGAACCTGTCGGACTTCGATCGAGAGGCGCACGCCGTACCGCTGGAGTCGCTCCTGCCCTTCGATCGCTGGGCGCTGGCTGAGCTCGAGCGCACCGCCGAGGACGTGCTCCGCTCCTATTCCGAGTTCGAGTTCCACGTGGCGTATCAGCGGCTGGTCAACTACTGCACCGTGGATCTTTCCGGGATCTACCTCGACGGGATCAAGGTGCGGCTGTACACGCAGCCGTCGGGTTCCCACGCCCGGCGGAGCGCCCAGACGGCGCTCGGATTCATCCTGGACTCGCTGATCCGTCTGCTTGCGCCTATCCTCTCGTTCACCGCCGAGGAGGCGTGGGGGGCCCTGGGCGGTGCCGCGGTGGAGAGCGTGCACCTGGCGGAGTTCGCGCCCGCTCGTCCGGAGCTGCGCGACGCCGAGCTCGAGCGCGAGTGGGACGTGCTCCTGCGTGCCCGACAAGCGGTCACGGCGGAGCTCGAGAAGCTGAGGGAGAAGAAGGAGATCGGCTCGTCCCTCGACGGACAGGTCGAGATCGCGATCGCCAACGACGGCGAGCGGGAAATCCTGCAGCGCCGGTCGGAGGACCTGGAGGAGGTGTTCATCGTCTCGCGGGTGACTGTGCGCGAGGCCGCGGAGGGGGAAGGGGAGTTCCAGGTGTCGGCATCCCCGGCACAGGGGCGGAAGTGCCAGCGCTGCTGGAGATATCGCACGGACGTGGGAGCCGACGTCTCTCATCCGGATCTGTGCGGAGAATGCGCGGGGATCGTCGATCGAGGTCTCCGGAGCGAGATTCGAGAGTAACCGAAACCGAAATGAAGGGAAGCGAAATGGACAAGAAGCGTGTGGAGCTGCTCGAGCGCCGGTTGCTGGAAGAGCGGGAGCAGGTGCTCAAGGAGCTCGGATTCTTCGACGAGAACTACCACGACACGACGCGCGCCGCATCTGGCGACCTGAGCGCGTATTCCTTCCACATGGCCGATCAGGGTACCGACGCGATGGAGCGGGAGAAGGCGTTTCTGTTCGCGTCGCAGGAGGGACGCCAGCTGTACCAGATCGACAGCGCGCTGCGTCGTCTGTACAAGGAACCCGATGGATTCGGGAATTGCGAGATCTGCGGCGAGCGAATCGCGTGGGAGCGCCTGGAGGCACTGCCGTACGCGACCCTCTGCGTGGCCTGCAAAGCGCGAGAGGAGAATGGAAGGGGCATCTGAGACACTGAGTCAGCCGCGGCGCATCTCGCTGACGTTCGAAACAGTACTTCCGCTCGCCGTTCTGGTCCTCGACCAGCTCACGAAGTCGTGGGTCCGCGCGAGCATGACGCTGAACGAGACGATCCCCGTGATAGGGAACGTCTTGCGTCTCACGTACATCCACAACGAGGGCGCCGCGTTCGGGCTCTCGATCGGCGCGCACTCCTCGCGTGTGTTCCTGGTGCTCGCCACCGTGGCCTCGGTGCTCGTCCTCTACCTCCTCCTTACCGCTCCCCGCAACGAACGGCTGCAGCGGGTGGCGCTGGCGCTCATCCTGGGGGGTGCGATCGGGAACATCATCGACCGCATTCGCTGGTCGATGGTCGTCGACTTCATCCAGGTCGGAATCGCGGGTCACTACTGGCCGATCTTCAACGTCGCCGACAGCGCCGTGACGATCGGCGCCGTCCTGCTCGCCTGGACATACCTGTTCAAGGATTGAGCGCGCCGGCGGAAGAAGTCGAAAAGACGCGGAGCGAAGCCGCGATCGAGACGTATCGGGTGCGCGTGCCCGATTCGGCAGGGGGGAGGATCGACAAGCTCCTGGCCGGGCTCGTGCCGCTGTCGCGGATGCGCATCCGTAAGGCGATCGATGCCGGCGGCGTGAGGGTCGACGGCGTCACGGTCCGCCGGGCGAGCGACTCCGTCGAGGCGGGATCCGAGATCGTCGTGGAGGTCGTGCCCAAGGCGGAGTCGATCCTGGCACCGGCCGATATCCCGTTGTCGATCCTCTGGGAGGACGACGCGCTCCTGGTCCTCGACAAGCCCGCGGGGCTCGTGGTCCATCCCGGTCCCGGCCATCCCGACGACACGCTGGTCAACGCGCTTCTCCATCACCGGCCCGAGATCGCCGGCGTGGGCGACGAGCGGAAGGCGGGTCTCGTGCACCGGCTCGACAAGGACACCTCGGGCTGCCTTTTGATCGCCAAGAGCGACGCGGCGCATGGCGCGCTCTCCGCCCAGTTCGCCGCGCGCACGGTCGACAAGACCTATTGGGCGTTCGCCTGGGGGCAACTGAATGGGGTCGATGGCACGTTCGATGCGCCGATCGGCCGCGCGCTCGGCGACCGGCAGCGGATGTCCACGCGCGCCCGCCGCGTGCGCGCCGCGGTCACCCGGTGGCGGGTGCTCGAGCGGTACGCCGTTGCCGAGTGGCTGGAGATCGGTCTCGAGACGGGCCGGACGCACCAGATCCGCGTTCACCTCGCCGACGCGGGGCATCCGGTCCTGGGCGACTCGCGGTACGGCGGCGGGCCGTCCCGGGCGCGTGGGTTCCACGGTCCGGGGATGGCATGGGCCCGAGAGGCGGCCGTGCATGCGGGGCGGCAGGCGCTCCACGCACGGGCGCTGGAGTTCGACCACCCCCGCACGGGGGAGCGGTTGCGGGTCGAGTCGCCGCTCCCGGCCGACCTCGACGATCTGCGCGCGGTCCTGCGGCGACACCGGGCCTGACGTGAAGGCTCGAATCGCGCTTCGGGCCGCGCTCTTCGCCCTCGTGTGGGCAGGCTCTTCGGTCTCGGGCAGCGCGCAGGAAGGAAGCCCGCCCGGGGCCGGGGCGCCACGCGCGCGGATCATCGTCGAGGCGCCGGGCGGCCGGCCTGTCGTCTTCCATCACGCGCCCGCCGACTCCGCGATCGTGGCGCTCCTGGCCGAGCGGGCCGGCGCCTTCGTGCCTGCGCCAGTGGTTCCGCTCGACCTTCCCGCCGACACGATCGATGTCGTCATCGCATCGACCGAGGGCGAGTTCGCCGAGATGACGGCCGGGAGGGCTCCCGACTGGGGCCTCGCGGTGGCGTTCCCGCAGCTCCGGCGCGTCGTCATGCGCTCGCCGAGGATCACGGGCGATGTCGACGTCGACCCGGCCATCGTGCTCAGGCACGAGCTCGGCCACGTGTACCTGGGTGTGGCCCTCGGGAGGGGGGAAGACGAGGTGCCCCGCTGGTTCCACGAGGGGTTCGCCGCCCTCTACGCCGACGAGTGGCGCTGGGTGGATCCCTACCGGCTGGCGTGGGCGCGGATCTCGGGGACCTTCGTGCCGCTGGACGATCTCGGCGGGAGCTTCCCGGTCACCGGCGATCCGACGGTCGCGTACGTACAGGCCGTGGCCGCGGTCCGGGGGCTCGAGCGCCGGGGTGGGGCGATGGGGCTGGGACAGCTGATCGCCCGGATACGGGAGGGCGCCACGTTCGATCAGGCGCTGCGCGGAACCTTCGGCCTCACGTTGGATCAGTACTACGCCGAATGGGAGTCCGAGCTCGGCCGGCAGTACGGCTGGACGGTCGCGTTGAGCGGTCAGCAGGGGTTGTGGGTGGTGCTGGCGATCGTCGTGCTGGGTCTGTACTGGCTACGGCGGCGCGGGCTGCGGCGCGAGATCGACGCGCGGATACGGAGCGAAGACCGCGCGCTGGGGGAGCCCGGAGATCACTCGCTCGGGGCCGAGGAGTGGGAGCGGTACTGGGAGTGGGACGACGACGAGGAATGGAAGGGGGAGGGGCGGCCCTAGGGCCGAGCGATTACTGTTCCGCGGATCGACTCGGATCGGAACGTGGGAACGGATCGGAGAGTGCCATGATGGGATCGAGGTTCGCCACGGCCTGTGCGATTTTCCTGTCGCCTTTCCTCCTGTCGCCCGGCGGAGTGCTCGGGCAGGTCAGCCCGAGCGCAGGGGGCAGGGATGAAGCTTCGGCGTTGTACTTGGCGATCGCCGACGAGTACCGGGTACCCGGGCTGGAAGACCGGCGCTTCACGCACGAGGAGTACTGGGATGCGGTCGGCTCCGCGCTCGACGCTCGGGAGGGATCCGGGCGGGTCTCGATCGCAGAGGTTGGGCGGTCGGTGGAGGGGCGCTCGATCCGCGCCGTCACGCTGGGGCAGGGACCGGTATCGGTCCTCCTCTGGTCGCAGATGCACGGCGACGAGTCGACCGCCACGATGTCGCTGGCGGACATCGTTCACTGGTGGGCGTCGTCACCGGAGAGCGACCCGCTCCGCCGTCGGCTCGCCGACCGGCTCACGATCACGATGATTCCCATGCTGAATCCCGACGGGGCCGAGCGCTTCATGCGATACGACGCCCTTGGCGTGGACGTGAACCGCGACGCGCGCAGGCTCGCCACGCCGGAAGGGCGGATCCTGAAGGCCGTCCGGGACTCGCTGCAGGCGGATTTCGGCTTCAACCTCCACGACCAGGGGACCCGCACGGCCGGTCCCGACGGGGAGCTGGTGGGCATCGCCCTGCTGGCCCCCGCGGCCGACGAGGCGCGCTCGTGGGGGCCCGTGCGTCAGCGCGCGCGACGCTTGTCGGGCGTCATCGCGGCCGTCCTCCAGGCAAAGATCCCGGGCCGGATCGCGCGGTACGACGACTCCTTCACGCCCCGGGCCTTCGGCGACAACATGCAGCGCTGGGGCACGAGCACGGTGCTGATCGAGAGCGGCGCGCTGCCGGAGGATCCCCAGAAGCAGGAGCTGCGGAGGCTCAACGTGCTGGCGATCCTCGCCGCGCTCGAGTCGATCGCCGACGGGTCGCTGGAGACCGCGTCCACCGCCCCCTACGACGATCTGCCGATGAACGCCGACATCGAGAACGACCTGCTGCTCGTGGGCGGCCGGGTCGTGGGGGAGAGCGGCGTCGCGTACCCGCTGGACGTCGCGGTCGTCTACGACGACCCCGTGGCCCGCACCGGCGCCCGATATGGCGAGATCGGGGACCTCACCGGAGTGCGGGCGCTGGAAATCGTGGACGCGACGGGACTCTACCTCCATCCCGAGCTCGACGGCGGCATATTGCGCCGCGGTGGCGAGGTCCGGCTGTCGGTGCGGCGCGGCCTGAATGCCGATAGCGAGCTGGTGCGGAGCATACCGGCCGTCGCCGAGGATTAGGAAACTCTCCGCCGGCCGCGCTTCGGGATGCCCCGTTGGGATCGTGGATGGCGGAGGGGGTGGGATTCGAACCCACGATGGGGTATTCCCCCATGCTGGTTTTCAAGACCAGTGCCTTCAACCGCTCGGCCACCCCTCCAGGCACAAAGATCGGGGACCAGTCCTCGGTGGGCAAACGGAGTCGGTGTCGGCGATTCGACGTCCGTATGCCGGTCTCCCGGTTCGAGGAGGGAGCTTCTCCGCTGTTTGCGATCGCGCAGCACGCAACTTGCAGCGGCGCTTTGACAAGCCCCGATCACGGGGCGTATCTTGACCGCCGCTCAGCGCCTGTCGGCGCCCCCTCCGAGCGGTCCTGACGACAGACACGGAGGGAAAACAGGCATGGTCCGGCAGAGCCAGGATCAGGAGCGAAACGGCCGCGACGACGGCCGGCAGCAGTTCCCGTTCGAGGGCCTTCACGTCTATCAGCGGGCGCAGGAAGCGTGGCTGGCGTCGCTGGCCGACGCCGACGACCCGCTGGGCGCGGAGATCGAGCGGGAGATCCATCAGGCGACGATCGGGATCGCGCGCGCGACGGCGCACTCGCGATCCAACGGGTCGCGGAACGACGGCGGGTTCTCCTCGGGTCTCGAAGAGGCGCGAGGGTCTCTGCACGCGGCCGCCGCGCTGATCGAGCAGCGGGTCCGACGAGGTGGGGTGGAGGAGCCGGAGCTCCGCACGCTCTTGATGGACGGCAGTCGTATGCTGGGGGCGTTGATCCGCACCGTGTCCCAGCGCGGCGAGACGGTGGAGGCCGAGGCCGTCGTCTAAGCGATTCGCCCCGCAGGAAGCGCGGAGAGGTGGCCGAGTGGTCGAAGGCGGCACCCTGCTAAGGTGTTATACGGGTAATCCCCGTATCGAGGGTTCGAATCCCTCCCTCTCCGCCATCCCCGCCTCCACGTGGCGCCTCGAAGAGGCGCGATCGCCGATCGATCGAGAGAAGGCGAGCTCGCTCGCCGGATCTCGTCGATCGACGATCACGCGGGCCGCAGGCCCGCAGTGGAGGCAGCGATGACCGGAATGCCCCGCGGCGAGCGAAGGGATGGCGCCGCAGGCGCCCATCCCTCCCGTTACGAGCAGAGCTCTTCGATCTCGAACCTGGCGTCGTGGATCGCGCAGCAAGCGTCCCAGACCTGCAAGCGCTCGGCGCTCTCCATCCGACCCATCCGATAGCGTTCGTACGCCGCCGGATAGTGCTCGGCCATGATCGAGCAGATCTCCGAGACGGGATAACGCCCGAAGGAGTCGATGTCGAGATAGGCGAGCTCGATCTTGTCGGGCGGTTCGGTGGCGGGATGCTCGGCAGGCCATTCGCTATCGTGACGCTGGCCCGCTCGCCTCAGCAACCAGACCAACGCAGCGGTGCAGAGGATGCCGTTGAGAGCGAGTGCCGCGATGATCGCGTCTTCGAGCACGTCGGCAATATCTCCGTCCATATGAGGAAGTCAACGGCATGAGCACTCCCGTTCGCGTGCGCTTCGCGCCGAGCCCCACGGGATTCCTGCACGTGGGAGGCGCCCGCACCGCGCTGTTCAACTGGTTGTGGGCGCGTCACACGGGCGGCACGCTCGTTCTGAGGATCGAGGACACGGACGCCCAGCGGTCGACCGACGAGATGATCCAGGGGATCCTGGAAGGTCTCGAGTGGCTGGGGATCGACTGGGACGAAGGGCCGTTCTACCAGTCCGAGAGCGGCGCGCGCCATCGCGAGGCGGCCCATCGCCTGGTCGAGTCGGGGAGCGCCTACCCCTGCTTCTGCACCGTCGAGATGCTGGCCGCGGAGCGGGAGGCCGCGATCGCGCGCAAGGAATCCTACGTCTACAGCGGCCGCTGCCGCGCGCTCGATCCCGCCGAAGTCGCGCGCCGCCGCGAGGGCGGGGAGCTCTCCACGGTCCGGTTCGCCGTTCCGTCGGGGGAGACGGTGTGGGAGGACGTGGTCCACGGGCATACGGCGTTCGACAACCGCACGATCGGCGACTTCATCGTTCTGCGCTCGGACGGCGCCCCGATCTACAACCTCGCGGTCACAGTCGACGACCTCGACATGCGGATCACGCACGTGGTGCGCGGCGACGATCACATCTCCAACACCCCGAAGCAGATCCTGCTCTACCAGGCGCTGGGCGTCGAGCCGCCCGTGTTCGCTCACGTCCCGCTGATCCTGGGACCCGACAAGTCGAAGCTCTCCAAGCGGCACGGCGCGGTGGCGGTCACCGCGTACAGGGAGCAGGGGTTCCTCGCCGACGCGTTCGTCAACTTCCTCGCGCTCCTGGGATGGTCTCCGGGAGACGATCGGGAGGTCATGACGAGGGCCGAGCTCGTCGACTCCTTCACGCTGGACAGGATCACCGGGAAGAGCGCGGTCTTCGACGTGGAGAAGCTCGAGTGGCTGAACGGCCAGCACCTGTCGCGACTCTCGGGCGCGGAGGTGGCCGCGATCGCGAAGCCCTTGTTCGTCCACGCCCGGATCGCCGACGAGGCGGAGCTCGAGCGCCGCGCGGCCTGGTTCGAGGACCTCATGACGCTCGTCAAGACGCGCTCCCGAACCCTCCACGATCTCGTCGAGCAGGGCCGCCCGTTCTTCCCGGGCCCGGTGGAGTACCAGCCCGACGCCGTCGAGAAGTTCTGGAAGGACGCCGCGCTCGCCGACGGCGCGCTCGCGGTCGCGGAGGAGTACGCCGCGACCCAGGGGGAGTGGGGGGACCTGGAGGCGATGGAGACTCGGTTGCGTGCCCTGGCGGAGGAGCGCGGCGTGCCAGCGGGCAAGGTCATGCAATCGATGCGGGTCGCGCTGACCGGCCAGCGCGTGAGCCCGGGGATCTTCGAGACGATCGTCGCGATGGGCCCCGAGGTGGTTCGCGAACGCCTGGCGGCGGCCAGGACGTGGCTCGCCGGGCGCGCGGCCAGCCAGGCCGGGGCGTAGATTGCCCGCGTGCGCGAGCTCGAGATCCCCATGCCAGTCACTCCCGATACGGCACGCGACCGGCGCCTGGCCCGCCTCGCCGAGCTCGATCCGCGCCCGGAGCTCCTCAGCCATGGCCCCGATGCGATCGAACCGGCCCTGAAGGCGTGGCTCGCGGCTCGCGGCGAGCCTTCCTATCGCGTGGACCAGATCGTCCATGCCGTCTATCGCCAGCGCGTCGACGGATGGAAGTCGGTCACTTCGCTGTCCAAGGAACTGCGCGACGCGCTGGAGCGCGCGTTACGCTTCCCGTCGATCTCCCTCGCGGAGATGCGGGAGTCCGCGGACGGGACGCGGAAGTACCTCTGGACGCTCGTGGACGGCGAGGCGGTCGAGTCGGTGATGATCCCTTCGGCCCGGCGGGACACGTTCTGCATCTCGAGCCAGGCCGGGTGCGCGCTCGCCTGCGCTTTCTGCGCCACGGGCATGATCGGGTACAAGCGAAACCTCACGGTCGGCGAGATCGTCGATCAGGTCCGCCATCTCCAGCGGGACAGGGAGCCGGCCGGGCACGGCGCCAATCTCGTGTTCATGGGGATGGGCGAGCCGCTCCTCAACTGGGACAACCTGCGGATCGCGCTCGAGCTGCTGGTCGACGAGCGCTACTTCGATATCGGCGCCCGCCGGATCACCGTGTCGACCGTGGGGCTCCCGGACCGGATCGTCGCGCTCGGCGAGGAGTTCCCCCAGGTGCGGCTCGCCGTCTCCCTGCACGCTGCGAGGGACGAGGTGCGCGACGAGATCGTGCCGATCAACCGTCGGTACCCGCTGCGCCAGCTCCTGGCGGCGTGCAGGCTATGGTGCGAATCGACGGGCAAGCGGATGACGTTCGAGTACCTCCACCTGCCGGGAGTCAACGACCGAGCGGCCGACGTGGCGGCCATGGCGCGAGCGGTGGAAGGCCTTTCCATGCAGGTTAACCTGATGCGGTACAACCCGGTTCCGGGTGCGAACTTCCGACGGCCGACGGCGGCCGAGACCCTGCGTTTCCGCGACGCCCTCCGGCGCGCGACGCGGGTCCCGGTTACGATACGTCGGAGCCGTGGCCTCGACATCGAAGGCGCCTGCGGGCAACTGCGCCTGGCACGGGGCGGGTCGATGGTGGAGGGGGTTTCCGCCGAATGAGGCCCCGGATCGGCATCCTGAAGCCGGGCTCCACCTTCCCGGAGATGATCCTCCGCTTCGGGGACTACGACAGCTGGTTCCAACGCGTGCTCGGCGGGGAGGTGACGTCCCGCGTGTGGGAGACGCTACCGGAGCGGGAGCTTCCCGATCCTGGCGCGGCGGACGGCTGGATCGTGACCGGCGCGCGCGGCTCGGTCGTCGACCCGGAGCCCGAAACCGAACGCTTGCTCGACTGGATTCGGGCGGTCGTGCGACACGACGCGCCGCTCCTCGGGGTCTGCTACGGGCACCAGGCGATCTGTCAGGCGCTCGGCGGCCGCGTCGAGCGCCACCCGGGCGGCTGGGAAATCGGCACGACCGACGTCGAGCTCACCGATGCGGGGCGCGAAGATCCGCTTTTCGCGAGACTGCCGGACCGCTTCCGCGTGCAGACGACGCACGAGGACTACGTGGCGCTGCTGCCAGCCGACGCGACGCTCCTGGCGGTCAATGACCACACCGAGGTGCAGGCGATCGCCGTGGGCCCGCTCGTCCGCGGCGTGCAATTCCATCCCGAAGTGACCGAGGAGATCGCGCGGGACTTCGTCGCCCGCCGGCGTCATCTGCTGGACGCGGACCCCGAGGTCGGGAGCGCGCCGCACGCGGAAGGGATCCTCGGCAACTTCGTCGAATCGTTCGTGCGGCCGCGCCGCGCGGGCGTCTCCGGGGCCGACTGAGGGATTCCGATCCGATCGGCGGCCGTCCGATCGAACGCGACCCCGCAGGCCGCTGGCGGGCGCTCTCGATCCTGGCCGTCGCGGTCCTCATGGCGATGACGACCTGGTTCTCGGCGACAGCCGCGCTCCCGCAGCTCGTCGAGCTGTGGGACCTCTCGGGTTCCGCGGCGGCCTGGCTCACGATCGCGGTCCAGATCGGATTCGTGGCCGGTGCCGTCACCTCCGCGGCGCTGACCCTCTCCGACATCCTTCCGCCGCGCCGGATGATCCTCCTCGGCGCCATCGGGGCGGCCGCGGCGAACGCCCTCCTCCATTTCGCGGACGGCCCGAGGCTCGCCATCCCGCTGCGGCTGGCGACGGGGTTCTTCCTGGCCGGGGTGTATCCGCCGGCGCTGAAGTCGATGGCCACGTGGTTTCGCGTCGGCCGCGGCACGGGGCTGGGGATCCTGGTCGGCGCGCTGACGCTGGGATCCGCCGCGCCGCACCTGATCAATGGGCTGGGTGGGGTCGACTGGCGCATGGTGGTCGTGACGACCTCCGCGCTCACCGTGCTCGGCGGGGTGATCGCCGAGGTCGCGGGCTCGGAGGGGCCGTGGCCGTTTCCGCGCGCCCGCTTCGACCCCCGCCAGGCGCGGCTCGCGTTCTCGGAACGCGGGGTCCGCCTGGCGTCGCTCGGGTACTTCGGCCACATGTGGGAGCTGTACGCGATGTGGGCCTGGTTCGTGGCGTTCTACGCCGCCGTCCTCGCCGCCCACGGCGACCCGCTGCCGGAGCGCGGCGCGGCGTTCGCCACGTTCGGTGTGATCGCGGCGGGCGGCGTCGGCTGCTGGGCGGGCGGCGTGCTCGGGGACCGCTGGGGCCGGACGCGGACGACGATGCTCTCGATGGCGATCTCGGGGACCTGCGCGCTCACGATCGGCGCGCTGATCGGCATGTCGCCGGCCGTCGTGCTGGCGGTAGGGCTCGTTTGGGGGTTC
>DASSPT010000162.1:0-12574 GCA_035699465.1 Gemmatimonadota bacterium | reverse complement strand
AGCAGAGGGTCGGTGGGCCAGAGATCGATTTGACTGACTAGGTGCCTGGCGTCGGGATCCACGACTAGAATCCCCTGGTTGGCGAAGAACGGACTCGTGGTGGCGTAGAGGAGCTCCTCGCCAGGACCGAAAGCAAGCTCGGCCATGGTCAATCGCTTGTCGGGGTCCCCATCGTTCGGGATCCCGAGCGCAATGATTTCCTCTTCGACTCCTTGGGCGAGGTCGACCACGCTGATGAAGCCCGTGCTCTCCAGCTCCACCAACTCGAGACCTATATACAGCTTGTCGCGCTGGAAGCTGATAACCGCACCAATGCCGCGGAACGTGGTTGGAATCGGCGGCAGGAAGCTCTCGCTTGCCAAGTCGAAGACCGCTACCCAAGGCTCGTCGATGCTTGTCAAGTAGAGCCGACGGCGACCGGGATCGACAACCGTCTCGTGCAGTGCGGCGATGGGTGACCGGACGACCTTGAGGACCTCCAGCGTCTCCAGATCCACGATGGAAAGGGCCGAGCCACCGAACTCTTCGGTCGTGACATAGGCTTTTCTGCCGTCCGGCCCCACGGTCACCTGCCCCGTGTTGACCTTCGCCATCGCCTGGAGATCCACGATCCGGTGTCGCGCGGCGGGGGGGAGGTTGAGCGGGATCTGGCGCGAGGCGACGTTTCCGTCCCTGTCGGCGACTGTGATCGTCAGCCGCGCGGATCCACGTGCCAGGAGGTTGTTCAGGGTCTCCTCCACCACGAACCCGCTGGAGTCTGCTCGCACCACTCGCCAGTGGTCCATCAGATTCGCACCAGAACCAGCGGGACCCTTGACCGTCCCGTCGCTTGTCAGCCGGATCGATGCCGCATCCACCCCACTCAGCGAGTCGTCGAAGGCCACCTCGAGGTCGATCAGGCCGTTGCTATCGCGGTCGAAAGCCGTGGTGGAGGTGGGAAACCAGACTTCGATCAGCGGTGAACCCGTATCTGGCAGCCCCGTCGGACCGTTGTCCGAGCATCCCGAGCAGGCGGCGATCGCCAGAAGGAGGAATGACGGCGAAAGAAGGCGAGAACGGGACGTCACCCGAAGGAACGTCACCAACATCAAATTGTCATCGACCTGCCTGTGAAAGCCCTGAAACCGCCGGTGGCTGGGATCGGCGCAGGAGGGATTCCGGAAGCTTTGTGGGGTGCAAAAAATGTGATCACTTGCTGTACAATCTTTTCAATTGTACCCCTTTGAATCATCGAAGTCAACTTCGATCACTCTGTGCGGAAACGGCACTGGAACCGCTTGCCCGTCCGAGATGCCGACCATAGGGTCCGGTCCATGACCTTCGACCCCGACATCCACTGTCCCCCGGAAGAAGGGTCGGCCTTCCGCGAGGGGGTCTACCGGCCGCTCGACCTCGCCACGCTCCCCGACGCCCCTCCCGATCGCTCCTTCCCCTCTCCCGGTCACGGCCCGCCGTTCCACCGCTTCGACGAAGTCCCGCGCGTCCCGCGGCTCAGGGACGTCGTCGGCCCGTCGGTGATCGCGCTCGGGATGGGGCTCGGCGCGGGGGAATTCCTCCTGTGGCCCAACCTGATCGCCGTCAACGGGTTCTCGATCTGGTGGCTCTTCTGGGTCGGCGTGATGACCCAGTTCGTCGTGATCGGCGAGATCGAGCGCTGGAGCCTCGCTACGGGCGAGTCGATCTTCGCGGGCATGGGTCGCATGACCCGCAGGCCGTTCTGGCCGTGGTTCTTCCTGGTGGCGACGCTGATCTCCTTCTGGTGGCCGGGCTGGGCGGCCGAGTCGGCCGACTTCACGCGCGTGGCGATCAACGCGCTGGCCGGCCGCGCGGTCATCGCCGACTGGCAGCCGATCGCGCTGGCGATGCTGGCCTTCATCTGGGCGGCCCTCGCACTTTCCCAGATCGTGTACAACGCCCTCGAGCGATTCGAGATCCTACTCGTCCTCATCTTCTTTCCGCTCCTCTTCGTGGCGCTGCTCGCGGCCGGGGTCGTTCCCGGCGACCTGGCCACCCTTGCCAAAGGCGCGGTCTCCATCGGCTCGGCGCCACCGCGGCTCCTGGCGGGCGACCAGTTCCCTACCCTGCTGATCGCGGTCGCCTACGCGGGCTCCGGTGGGACACTCCTCCTCGCGCAGTCCCTGTGGGTGCGGGACAAGGGCTTCGCGATGAGCGCCTACCAGGGAAGAATCGCCGGGATCCGCGGCAGGAACGAGCCGCTCGAGGAGCGCGGCTTCGCGTTCTCGGGCGAGCGCGACGTGGCGGTCAGGCGCTTCCAGCACTGGATGAAGCTCGCCGAGAAGGAGCTGTTCTGGACGTTCGCCGTCCTCATCATCGTGAGCGTCATCATCACCACACTGGTCGTCGCGGCGACGATCGGAACCGGGCGCGACGACCTCGCCGGCGATCTGACCGCCATGGTGCTCGCCCAGGCGGAGATCCTGCGGGCGCGCGGCGGGATCGGTCTCGAGATCGTGTTCCTCCTGGGCGGGGCGCTCGTCCTGTTCTCCACACAGGTGGGAATCGTCGACACCGTGACCCGGATCACGGGCGACATCTTCCACCATCGGGTCGGGCGCAGGACACGCACGCTCACGCTGAAGCGGTCATTCCTCGGCTTCCTGACCGTGTTCGTGGCGGCCAGCATGGGGATCATCGTGCTCTCGTGGGTCGGAGGCGAGACGCTCGGCGCACTCCAGCCCGACTTCCTCGTCCACATCGCCGGGCCGTTCACGATCGCCTCCATGTACTGCTTCGCGATCGTCGTCGCGGTGCTGAACACCGCCTACCTCCCGGAGCCGCTGCGGATGCCGCGCTGGAAGCTCGTGGGCATGTACTGGGCGGTCGTCCTGTGGGGCTGGTTCTCGGCCGAGCAGATCTCGCGCTCGATCCTCGAGCACGGACTCGGGCTCTCGGGCCCCGCCGTGACTTCGATCTCCGCACACCCGGTGCGGATCGCCGCCTACGCCGCATGGCTGGCGTCGCTCGCCTGGCTGGTGTGGCGGACGGCCCGGCCGGGGCTCTTCCGATCTCGTTGAAAGGCGCCCGGTGGCGGGGATAGATTGAGTTTTTCGTGTCGTGCCGGTCCACCCTTGCCCCGAGGAGCGCCGCGATGAGATGGATCCCGATCCTGGCCCTGACCCTCCTTCTCGCTCCCGCGTGCGAGCGAGACCAATCCGAAGACGCAGCTGAGGACACCGAGCTCGCCCCGGGGGGCGGCGTGCCGGGATCCGAAGACGCGGTCACCACTACGACCGACGCCCCGGCCACCACGGCGACCACCGTCGAGGCCACCGGGGCCCCCAGCCCGCCCGAGGGCTATGCCGTAGAGTCCCGACCGGCCGCCGAAGGGATGCTGGCGGCGATCGAGTACGTCTCGCCGCGGACGGTGGAGGAGGTGGCGGCGTTCTACGATGGCCAGGTTTCGACCGACAGACGCGTCCGGCTGGATGTCGCCGGGGACGACGTCGTCGCCTACGGGATGGGCGAGAGCTCGACGATCGGCGCCGGGACCACGATCCAGGACGTCGAGCGGCTGGTCGCGGAGCGCTCCGAGCCGATGATCGTCATCTCGCCGTTCCAGATGCAGGACGACGATCCGCTGATCCGCGACCTCGTCGACATGGGTCAGCAGGCCCAGGCGGATGCGCTCAAGAACACCCGCACCAAGGTCACCGTCGTCTACGCGATTCAGTAGAGAGATCGACTTCGCCGGCTTCGATCTCGATCACGCGCTCGTCGGGGGCGAGGGCTAGCCAGACGGTCACCCGGTAGGATGCGGCGGGAACGTCCTCGCTGAGGATCTCACCCGCGCTCGTCGGCGGGATGGGGAGCATCGCCGACTCCCCGGGAGCGATCGCCACGGCGACGGGCTCGGCCGCACACACCCGCGGTCCCTCCCACACCGGCGCTACCCGGGCGCCCTGGATCTCGTAGACGCGCAGCCGGACCGGGCAGCCGTCGGCGAACACCAGAGTCTCGGGCGTCGATCCCCGGTTCGTCACCCGCACCTCGCCCGCCAGCCGGGTCGGCGACGGCGCGACGTCGAGGTCCGCGGAGAAGTCCAGCCCCCGCAGGCGCGCCGGCGAGGTACCATCCGTGGCCGCGGGCGGCACCGGGCGGGCGCACGCCATCGCCGCGACGGCGAAGGCCGCGAGGCGGAGCCGGGTCATCGTGCGGGCCGGCGCGCGGACACGAGACGCGCCTCGGCGGGGAATCGGCACGTGCCCTCCGGGAAGTACGGGGCGACCCGGCGCTCGACCTCACGGCGAAGAGCGGTTCGCTCGTCCTCCGGCAGCTCTGCGACCAGCTTCTCGATCTCGGCGTTCATCGACCGCATGAAATCCCAGAACTCTCCTTGCGAGATCGGTCCCGCCACGTCGAACCGCAGCGGCTCGTCCTCGATGTCTGTCCAGCCCCTCGAACGCAGGAGCGACGCGAATTTTCCCGCGGGCGCGTAGCGAAACGGATGGGGATCGTCGGGCTCGGGAACCGGAGCGTCGGGCGCGGCCTCCCGCACCGCGTCCTGGATCTCCCCGAAGAAGGGGTTTCGTTCGCGCTCCCCCCACACCACAAACACCGCGCGCCCCGAGGGCTTGAGGCTCGAGCGGATTTCGTCCATCGCGCGCGGCGGGTCCGTGAAGAACATGGCGCCGAATCGGCACGTGACGCCGTCGAAGACCGAGCGGAAGGGAAGGGCTTCGGCCGCGGCGGTAACGGCGGGAGCGGTTCCGCCGAGGGCCTCCCACGCCGTCCTGGCCATCCCGTGGGCGATGTCGCTCAGCACGACCGTACCCTCGGGAGCGAGCGCCTCACGGAGGAGCGCCCCGGGGTCACCGACCCCGCTCGCCACGTCGAGCCAGCGCTCCCCGGCGAGCGGGCTCGCGCGATCGATCATCGCCCGCGAGACGGGAGCGGTGAGCTCGCGCACGATCGCGCCGTTTCGCCGCCACCGGTCCGCGGCTTCGTTCCAGCGCTCCCGTTGCTCCTCCGTCCGGCCCACCGCTTCGAACCTAACGCGCGCAGGCGGGGTCAGCGACCCAGGAACTCGCCGATCGGAGAGAGGGGCTCGATGTGGTCGCAGAGGATCTTGAGCATCGCCATGAGCGGGACGGCGATCAGCGCCCCGGGAACGCCCCACAGCCAGCCCCAGAAGACGAGGCCCACGAACACCACGACCGGATTGAGCGTCAGCCTGCGTCCCATGATCGTGGGCGTCAGGAAGTACCCCTCGGCGAAGTTGATGGCGAAATAGAGGAGCGGCGCCACCATCGCGCGGCCGGTGTCCTCGAACGTGAGGATCGAGGCGATCGTGATCAGCGCCAGCGTGACCAGCGACCCCAGGTATGGCACGTAGTTGAGGAGCCCGGCGACGACGCCCCAGAGAGCGGGGTTCGGCATTCCGACCGCCCACATCGCGATCCCGACCGCGAGGCCCAGCGCGGCGTTGATGAGCGTCACCGTGCTCAGGTAGGTCGAGATGTGGGCCTCGGTTTGCCGGGCGATCTCGACGGCCCGCCGCTTGTCCTCGAGACGCGGGAGGACGCGGATCAGCTTGCGAAGGAAGAAGTCTCCCGAGGCGAGGAGGAAGTAGAGGAGGATCAGGACCACCACGGCGCCCCCCAGGAACGCCTGTGTCCGGCTGAGGAGGGCCCCCGTCCAGGTTCCTCCCCGGACGGTGACCTCCGGGGTCCCCGCCGTGTCGTCGCCGCTGAGCTCGGCGACCTCCTCCTCGACCTTCTGTGCGGCCTCCTGGACCTGTTCGACGGGTCCGCGCAGCCCGCGCACCCGCTGCTCGATCCGCTCGACGCCCTGGGGGGTCTTCCGAACCCATTCCGCGGCGGGGCCCGAGAGCCGCTCGATGCCGAGCGCGACGATCCCGAGGAGCGCCAGGATCACCAGTGCCGCGCCGAGCGGCATCGGCACATGGAGCCGACCCAGGCCCCTCACCACCGGCGAGAGCAGGAAGTTGAGGATCGTCGCCACGACCAGGGGCAGCAGGAAGGGGCGCGCGAAGTAGAGCGTGTACAGAGAGAGGAGCACGAAGATCCCCGTAACCGCCACCGTGGCCGCGAAGGGCCACTCCCGCTCGCCGTCTCCCCCTCTCCCACTCATCGGCGCCTCCCGGCCCGCCCCTCGGGCCCGCTCCGGTACCCGTCTCCACGACGGGCGTTCCGCCGCGCGCGGCGATTGCCGGGGTCGGGGACGATGGTAGATTGGCCGCAACCTGCCATCACCCTCGACCGGAGAGAGCCGTGGACCCGCTGAACGCGATCGAGCGCCTGATCGAAGACCGACACGTCCTCAAGCACCCGTTCTACGTCGCGTGGCGCGAAGGGACGCTGCCGCGCGAGGCCCTGCGCACGTACGCGGCCCAATACTACCAGCACGTGCGGGCGTTCCCCACGTACATCTCCGCGCTCCACTCGCGATGCGAGGACATGGAGACGCGCCAGGCTCTGCTCGAGAATCTGCGGGATGAGGAGGAAGGTCCCGAGAACCATCCGGCGCTCTGGCTGCGGTTCGCCGCCGCCGTCGGGTGCGCGGATGGCGAGGCGGAGTCGGCCCGGCCCCTGCCCGAAACGGCGGACGCCGTCGCTGCCTTCCGCGCGGCGGTGGGCGAGGGGTCGGTCACCCGCGGCCTGGCGGCTCTGTGGGCATACGAGTCGATGGTGCCGGTCGTCGCGGCGGAGAAGATCCACGGCCTCGCCGAGCATTACGGCATCGCGGGGTCTCCGGGGACCGACTACTTCGAGGTTCATCGCACCCTCGACGTGGAGCATGCCGCCGCCACGCGCGCCCTCGTGGCCCGGCGCATCTCCAGCGCAGCCGAGGTGGACGAAGCGGAGCGCGGCGCCGAGCAGGCGACCGCGGCTGTCGCGCGGATCCTGGACGGCGTCTGCCGGATCCACGGGATCGCGCGCGCGGCCTGAACGCGCCGTCGTGGGTGGCGGGCCCCGCGGGGCCCGCTACCGGCGCTTCCGGAAGATGAGCCCGAAGATGAGGAGCAAGAGGAAGGCGCCGAGGATCGCCCACCCCAGGCTCGTCAGCGAGAATTCGTCGACCCCCCCGAACCCCATCGACCGGCCGATGAACCCGCCCAGCAGAGCGCCGGCGACGCCGAGCAGCAAGGTCATCAAGCAGCCGCCCCGCTGATCCCCCGGCATGAGGAGCTTAGCGATTCCCCCCGCCACGAGACCCAGCACGATCCACGCAAGAACACCCATCGTTGGCCCCCTTCCCGTTCAGGTCTCCGCCCGCCCTCGGGCGACTGAGGTCAAGCTAGCCGCGACCTCTCTCAGCAGGAAGGCCCCCGCGTGGCGCGCGACTCGCGCTCTCGGCGGCGCCCTTTCCCCATGAGCTCCGCCCTTCTCTACCAGTGGATGTTCCTGCGGCTCTCGAAACGCTTCACGCTGCCGTTCCTCGCCGCGGCGGCGGTGCTCCTCGGCGTGGCGTTCCCACCCGTCGCGCGGCGCGTCGACGAGGCGCTCCCGCCGCTACTCGCCGCGCTCGCCGTGCTCGCGTTCCTGGCGATCGGGATCGTGGCCGCTCTGTGGGTCGCCACCGCGGTCTACCGCCTGGCGCCCCCGCGGCCCGCCGCCTGGTTTGCCGGCGCTTCCCCCGCCATCGGCGCCGGGCCCGCGACCGCCACCGCGCTCGGACGCTTCGACCGGATCGGCATCATCCTCGCCGGCGGCGGGGCCAAGGGCGCCTACCAGGCGGGGTCGCTGGCGGCGCTCCACGGCTTCCTCGAGCGGCGCGGTGCGCTGGGGAACGTGCGCATGGTGGCCGCCACCTCGGTCGGCGCATGGAACGCCTGCTTCTGGCTGGCGGACATGGTGAGCGAGGAGAGCGGCTCTCCGATCGAGCGCTGGTGGAGCGAGCTTCGCCTGTCCGAAGTCGTGGCCCCGACGTTCTACTTTCCCGCCGCCCGCAACTTCGTGCTCTCCGCCGATCCCTGGCGACACTCCTTCCGCAAGCTGTTCGCGGAGCATCCGCCGTCGCGTCAGCGCCTCGAGTCGCTGATGCGGGACCCGGACAGGCTCCGCTTCTACCTGACCCGCACCAACGTCGAGCGCGGGCACCTCGAATTCTCCACCAACCGCCGGGACATGGTCGACGTCGACAACTACACCGGCATGAGGCGGCCGCTGGAGCCTCCCGACCGCTGGACCCGCGCCGAAACACTGGACGATCTCGAGCAGGCGGTGTTCGCGTCCATGGACCTGCCTCCGCTGTTCGAGCACGTCCGGATCGGGGACGAGACGTTCGAGGACGGTGGAGTGGTGGACAACGTCCCCATCTACTTCGGGACCGGGATCGAGAAGTGCGACCTGCTGTTCGTGTTGCTCCTCAACGCGTCCTTCGCCTCCGGCGTCGGCAGGCGCTGGATCCTGCGGCGAATGCAGCGCGTGCTGACCATCCGTCAGGGCGCGCTCGAGCGGCGCGCCCTCAAGGACGTGTACCTCTACAACGAGCTCGCCGCCCTGCGCGGCCGCCTGGACGCCGCGGGCCGCGCCCCGGGTCCATCCCCCGGCGGATACCCGCGTTCCATCGACACGCCCGCCGGGTCCGAGGCGGCCTTCGACGAGGCGGCGAGTCGCTCCCTGGAGGAACGCGCCGCGGGCCGCGTCCATCGTCCGGTGCAAGTGTTCGCCGTATGTCCGGACGAACCCCTGGGCATCGACACGCTCGAGTTCTGGAAGACGCGCGAGGCAGGCCGTGCGTTCCGGCTCATGCGGGAGCATACCCGCTACGAGCTGGAGCGCTTCGACTTCACCGCCGAGCCCAACTGGATCCGCGTGGCGCTGGTGGGACCCAGCGGCGAGGTCCGCTATCTTGAGGATTTCTGACGATCATCCATGGGAGGCGCCGCTGAATCCGACCCGAAAGAGATTCGCCGCACGCGGGCCGGCGTACGCCGCGCTGACTCTCGCCGCCTGTCTGACGCTCGCCGCCTATCTGACCCTCGCCGGGCCCCTCATGGCGCAGCCTGACGGCGCGCCCGCCCGGCTCCCCGATCCGACCGGATGGGGGACCCACGTCCTGGCACTGGAGGTCGCGCCGGACGGCGCCATCTGGGTCGGCACGTACGGGCAGGGGATCTACGTGAGCAGGGACGGCACCGGCCGGGAATGGGAGCAGCTGACCAGCGCTGATTCGAACGGCATCAGCTGGGACTTCGTCAACGCCTTCGCATTCGCTCCCGGCGAGGTGTGGTACGGAACGATCGGGAACGGCTGGGGCGTGTCCCGGGACGGCGGAGCCACCTGGCGCAACTGGACCTTCGACCAGCTGGGCCCGCGCTGGCAGTACGTCGCGCCCGGCGGGGTGGGCACGGCGGGCGACTCGGTGTACGTCGCCACCGCGGACGGGCTCCGCGTCACCGAAGACGACGGCGAGACCTGGCGTGACGTGACCGACGAATCGGGCCTGCCGAGCAAGTACCTGCTGTCGCTGGAGGTCCTGCCCGCGAGCGGATCCGCGCCGGGTGTGCGTCTGACGCACCTGCGTGGCGCCTCGACCAGCGAGGATGGCGGCCGCACCTGGAGCCACGAGCCGGACGCTCCCGTTCGCCGGACGGCGAACGAAACGCCCCCGGAGGCCGGCGCTGGGCCGACGGGGGGTGGAGCGCCGGCAGGGGATGCCGGCGCGGTCGCCCGGCAGGTAATCGCCGCCGCGGCGAGATTCCGCGCATACGACCTGCCCGAGGGCGCGCCGGCCCAGCCCGGCGAGCGGGCGCACTTCTGGTTCCGGCGCCCGATCGATCCCGCGGACAACCCCTACCTCGATCAGACCTACACCTACGGCTCGACGATGGGCGGGAATTTCCAGCAGCATCAGGGCGTCGAGTTCAACAACCCCGAGGGGACGCCGGTTCACGCCATCGGGGACGGCGTGGTGGCCTTCGCCGACTCGGCGGAGGCGGGGTCGAACACGGTGGCGATCCTGCACGATCGGAAGCTCGGGGACCAGCATGTCTGGTCCACCTACTATCACAACCACGACCTCACGGTCGACGTGGGCCAGCGGGTGGCTGCCGGGGACGTCATCGCGCACGTCGGGAACACGGGACGCGCGACCAACGACCATCTGCACCTCGAGATACACACGACGCCCGGAGCGGACGTCGCCCTCGTCGTCGATCCCGAGGTTCGCTATCCGCCACACACCCGTAACCCCCAGCTCTGGATCGAGCCGCTGCCGGGAACGGGCGCCATCGCGGGCCGCGTGCTGGGCGCCGACGGGGCCCCGGTGGCAGGCGCGCGGGTCTACGGCGTGGTCAAACCCGAGCCCCGCGAGACGCCGTTCTCGTTCGCCGAGACGTACGAGGACCGGGCCCACCCGGACCCCGTCTTCGAGGAGAACTTCGCGATCGGAGACGTGCCCGCCGGGGAATGGGTGCTGGGCGCCGAGATCGACGGCCAGCGGGTTTTTCGGCGCGTGCGGGTCGAGGCCGGCAAGGTGACCGAGGTCGAGCTGAGGCCGTTAGGCGCTAGCCCCGCCGCGCCGGGATCGTGAACCGGAACGCGCTGCCGCCCTCCGCGGCGGGCTCCACCCAGATCCGGCCGCCGTGCCGCTCGACGATCTTTCGGCACACGGCCAGCCCGATCCCCGTTCCGGGGTACTCGTTCCCCGAGTGCAGGCGCTGGAAGATCGCGAAAACCTGGTCCGCGTACTTCGGGTCCACACCGATCCCCTGGTCTCGGACCGTGAAGACCCAGTCGCGGTCGTCCACGCTCGCCTCGATGGCCACCCTGGGTGGTTTCTGGCGGTGGAACTTGATGGCGTTCGACAGCAGGTTCTGAAACAGCTGCACGAACTGGAATCGATCGGCGACGACGATCGGCAGCCGTCCGATATCGATCTCCGCGCCTGACTCCTCGATCGCCGCTGACAAAGCCGTCATGGCTTCGCGTACCGCTTCCGACGAGTCGACCTTCTCGAACGGCTTTCCCTCCGTGCCTACGCGCGTGTAGACGAGCAGGTCGTCGATCAGGGCCTGCATGCGCCGGACGCCGCCCATGGCGAACGCGAATTGCTTGCCGGCCTCCGATTCGGGCCCCTGACCGAGCTGCCGCTCCAGCAGCTGGAGATTGCTGCCCACCGTCCGCAGCGGCTCTCGCAGATCGTGCGAGGCGATGTACGTGAACAGGGCGAGCTCCGCGTTCGAGTGGGCCAGCTCCTCCATCTTCTCGGCGAGCGCCGCCTCCGCGGCCTTCCGCGACGTGATGTCGCGCAGGATCCCCGTCAGGAACAAACCCTCCTCCGTCTGCCACGAGGCCAGCGACATCTCGAGCGGGATCTGCTCGCCATCCCTCCTGCGGCCCGTAAGCTCTATGGTGCGACCGACCAGATGTTCGCCCTCGCCCAGGAATGCGTGGAACCCGCCCTGGCCTCCGTTGGTGCTGCGCTCGACCAGGATCCGATCGATCGGCAGGCCCAGCAGCTCGTCGCACGCGTAACCGAAGATCCGCTCCGTGCTCGGATTGCAGTGGACGATGATTCCCCTCCCGTCCACCGTGACGATCGCGTCGTTGGCGCTCTCCGCTAGCGCCCGGAATCGCTCCTCGCTCGCACGCAGGGCCTGCTCCGCCCGCTTGCGCCTCAGGACCTCTCCCAGCTGGACGCCGATATTGTCCAGGAGGCGAACCATCATCTCGTCCCGCTCTTCGGTCTTCTCGGAGAAGAACTCCAGCGCGGCGATCACTTCGTCTCCCGCCCGGATGGGGAACGCGAGCGCCGACCGGATGCCGAGATGCCGGGCCATCGCGTGTCGCTTGAATCGCGGATCCTCGTGGACGTCGGAGCTCCATTGGACCATCCCTCCCTCGAGGGCGCCACCCAGGATGCTCTCCGCATCGCTGACGGCTGTCATGCCCATCACCGCGCGGAGGCGAGCGTGCCGCGACGGATCGTCCACGTGCCAGATGTCCAGCGAGCCTCGCTGGCCGAAGGCCTCGCTGGCCGGTACGTGCGCGTGGCCGTATGGCCATCCGGTGTGCTCGCAAACGAGGGCCAGCGCGGTCTGCAGCGCATCGCGCGCCGAGTCGGCCTCGTTGGCCGCCATCGCAACTTCGTGCAGCACCCGCGAGACCCGCGCCGCGCGGACGTTCTCGGTGACGTCGCGGGAGACAGCGACGATGGACTCCACCTCGTCCGTATCCGGGTCCCGAACGGCCCGCGTCGTCGTTTCCATCCAAACGGCGTGACCGTCCTTGTGCAGCATGCGGCAGAGCACGGCGGGCGGATCCGTGCCGTGGAGCATGTCCTTGTGCGCTTCCACGACCTGTTCCAGATCGTCCGGATGGAGAAACTCCCTCCCTCCCCGCCCGACCACCTCTTCCGGAGGGTAGCCCAGGATCCTGAGAGCCGCCGGTGACGCGTATGCGATGGTGCCATCGGGAGTGAACCGGATGATCATCTCGTTGACGTTCTCCGCCAGCATGCGGTAGCTCTCGCTGCTCCGGCGCAGCTCGCGCTCGACCCGTACCCTATCGGTGACGTCCTGTCCGGTTCCTGCCATCCGATAGGGGCGACCGGACTCGTCCATGAGAACGCGGCCGCGCGCCTGGAT
>DASSPT010000161.1:0-24640 GCA_035699465.1 Gemmatimonadota bacterium | reverse complement strand
ATGGCGCGAGGCGATGTACCGGCTCGTCGAATCTCTGGACCCGGCTGCGTTCCGGGGCCTCTGCACCCGCGCGTTCTCCGAGATGCGGGACGCGGGCATCACGACGGTCGGAGAGTTCCACTACCTGCACCATGCACCCGGCACGGAGGACAGCTCGTTCGATCGCCTGTTGCTCGACGCCGCGTCGGAGGTGGGGATCCGCCTGGTCGTGCTCCAGTCCTACTACCGGACGGGGGGCATCCAGGAGCCGCTCCAGCCGGCGCAGCGGCGCTTCCACGTGGAGTCGACGGTCGAGTATTGGGATCGCTTCGATCAGCTCGCGGAGCGATTGGACCCCGCGACACAGACGCTAGGCGTCGCGCCCCATTCGATTCGCGCGGCGAGCCTGGAGGAGATCGCCTCCCTCCACGCGGAGTCCGTTCGCCGCGGGCTCCCCTTCCACATGCACGTGGAGGAGCAGCGCGCCGAGATCGAGGACAGTGTCCTCGCCTTCGGGGAGCCGCCCATGGCCCTCCTCCTGCGAGCCCTGCCCAGCATGAAAGGGGTCGTCGCCGTCCACTGCACGCATACGCGGCCGGAGGACCTCAGTGCATTCATCGGCGCCGGGGGCGCGGTCTGCCTGTGTCCCCTGACCGAGGCGAACCTGGGCGACGGACTGCCCGACCTCGCCCCCATCACCGGAGTCACCGACCGGCTCTGCCTGGGCACCGATTCCAACGCCAGGATCGCGATGACCGAAGAGATGCGCTGGCTGGAGTACGGCCAGCGCCTGCGACAGGAGAGGCGGGGGGTCCTGAGCAACGAAACGGGGAGTGTCGCGCGTCCGCTCCTGTCGATCGCGACCGTGAGCGGCGCACGCGCCCTAAGCGTGGAGGCGGGGACGATCGAAGTCGGCTACTGGGCCGACCTGACCGCGCTCGACCTGGATGCACCCGCGCTTGCCGACTGTGATGCGGACACTCTCCTCGACGCATGGGTTTTCGGCGGCGACAATCAGACGATCGCGGCGACGTGCGTGGGCGGAAGATGGCGAGAATCCAGCGGACGGCCCGCCATGACCGGCCTCGCGTGCGGGTCGCACTGACGCTCGCACCTCAGGGTAGGGCGTAGCGGGACCGCACCCACTGGTGCACGTCCGCGAGCTCGGCGTCGTCCAGCGCGCGGTCGTACACGATGACCTCCGCTACCCAACCGTCGAGGATCGCCCCGAACGCCCCCTCGCGCGCGAGCCTGAGCGGCGCGGGATTCGCCGTCCGTGTCGTCGAGGCGGTGAACGCCCCGTCGATGAAGAGCTCGGCCAGCGTCGCCGACTGGCGCATCGTCTGCGCCAGCCATCTTCCCGCCGTCACGCCGGGGCCGGTGGCGTACTGACCGGTGTAGTTCCTGTAGCGCCCGACGTACGGTCCCATGAAGAAGCTGAACCCACCGTTGAGCGCATGGCCCGAGGCGGCCGCGCGCGAAGCGTACACGACCACGATCGTGAGCGGGGCCGCCGGGTCGGCGGCGGTCGCCATGCCGTCGTCGACGGCGTCGAACTGCACCGCCGGCAGCCCGTTCACGACCGCACCGCGGTACACCGGTCGCTTGGAGGCGACGGCCTGGGATGCATGGTTGCCGGCGCCCGAGCGGTCCGGCCAGGTGACCACAGGCGCCCCTTCGGCGAGACCTGTCAGGGCGTTCGATTGCAGCCACAGCACCAGTCCCGGCAAGGACGCCGGATCTTCGAACGGTCCCGGTTCGGGCGGCGCCTCGACCGAGACCGACTTCGTCACCGAAATGCTCTCGCCGTCGTCGTCGGTGACCGTGAGCGTCACCTGGTACGTCGCGGCGGCGGCGAAGTCGTGCTCAGGATCTTCTTCCGTCGACGTCGCCCCGTCACCGAACGTCCAGGCCCACTCCGTGACGGTTCCGTCCGAATCCGCGCTCGCGTCCGCGAACGCGCAGGACAGGTGCGTGCACGACCAGGTGAAGTCGGCGGTGGGCGGCTGGTTGGGGGCCGGCGGCGGTACATAGCGACCGTGGAGCCATGCATGAACCGCGCTCAGTTCGGAGTCCGAGAGCGCGCGATCGTAGACCAGGAGCTCGGCCAGCGCGCCGTCCAGGACCTGGCTGTAGGTCCCCTGGCGGGCGAGCAGCAGCGTTCCCGGGTTCACCGTCTTGTTCGTGCTGGTGGCCATCGTTCCGTCGATCCAGAGCTCGGCCTTCGAGCTGGTCTGGCGGAAGCCCTGCACGACCCACCGGCCCGGCGTCACAGGGGGCCCGTTCAGGTATTTGCCTGTGTAGGCGCGGTAGCGGCCGACGTACGGGCCCTCGAAGAAGCTGAAGCCTCCGTTCAGCACGTGGCCGGTCGCGCCGGTGCGCGACGCGTAGACGGCGACGATCGTGGTGGTCTGCGGCGGATCGACGGGCGTCTCCATCCCGTCATCGGCGGCGTCGAACGACACCGCCGGCAACCCGGCCACTTGTGCGGCGCGAAACGTCGGCCGCTTCGACGCCGAGGCCTGAGTGGCATGATTGCAGGAGCCCGAGGCGTCGGGCCATGTCCCGACCGGATCGCCGTCGGCGAGACCGGTCAGCCCGTCCGCTCGAAGCCAGAGCGTCAATCCGGGAATCGCGCCCGGCTCCCCCGGGCCGCCTCCCGCCGTCGGCACGCTGACCGATACGCTCCGGCTCGCGGTCCCGATCGCTCCGCCGTCGTCGGTCACCCGCAACGTCACCGAGTACGTACCGCTGCACGCGTACGCATGGCTGGGATTCTGCGCGCTCGCCGAACCACCGTCGCCGAACGTCCAGCTCCACCCGACCACGGTCCCGTCGCTGTCGGAGCTGAGATCGGTGAACGCGCAGTTGCCGTCCGCGCACGAATGCGAGAAGTCGGCTGTCGGGGGCGGGTTCGGGGGCGGCGCGGGCAGGTCGTTGACCGCTCGCCACACGTTGATGCGGCCGTGGCCGAAGCGGTCGTCGACGCCCGGGTCGCCGAGATCGTCGGCCGTCGTCTCCATCCGCTCGAGAACCTCTACGCTCGAAAGGCCCATCGCGTAGAGCAGTGCGCCCAGGCCCGCGGCCTGCGGCGTCGCCATGGAGGTTCCGGCTTTCAGGCAGTAGTCGACGTCGCTCGAGAAGCACGTCGAGGCGATCTGACTGTAGCCGCTCGCGTTCTCCGAATCACCGCCCGGCGCGGCCAGCCGCACCTCCGGGCCCCAGTTCGAGTAGCTGGCCAGGCCGTCGCTCCAGTCCGTGGCGCTCACGGCTATGCATTGCGGGAAGGCGGCAGGCCAGAGCACGCCCTGCTGTCCGCTGTTCCCCGCCGCGCAGAACGGCAGCACGCCGTGGTCCCGCGCGTACTGCAGAGCCAGGTGCTCGGTCTGGGACGCTTCGGTTCCGCCGAGGCTGATGTTGAGAACGTTCGCCCCCTGGTCGACCGCCCACGTGATGCCAGCGGCCAGCGCCGAGCTCGGACATTCGGCGTTCAGGCCGAAGAACGTGGGAGTGCAGACCTTGGCCACGACGAATCCGATGTTGGGCCCCCAGGCGACTCCCGACAGCCCGGTCGTATCGCCGCCCCGTGCGCCCGCGATGCCCGCCACGTGCGTGCCGTGTCCCTGATCATCGGACGCGTCGGGGTCGTCGTTGTAGAAGTCGTACTGGGCGACGACGCGGCCGCTGAGATCCGCGTGCGACGCCCGCACACCCGTGTCGAGGATGCCGATCCGGGCGGAGCCGGAGAAGCCCGCGCCCAGCTGGTTGAACGCCTCCAGCCAGTCGATGTCGGCGTCCGCCGCGCCCGTCACCGCCAGCACGTCGCCCGCGCCGGACCGGACGGCACCGTCGTTGTGGAGGTCCCATTTGTATCCGAAGAGGGGGTCGCCGGGCAGGACGCAGCCTGGACAGGTGGGATCGTCCACCGTCCTCAGCCAGTCCGGCTCGGCGAACTCCACGTCGCCGCGCCGAGCCAGCGAGCGCGCCACCGCCACCTCGCGCCCCGGATGGACCTGAAGGAGCCGGATGCGGTGCGCCACGGTTCCCTGGACCGCTGCGCCCTGTGCGGTTGCGATCGCCACCTCGTTGGCGCCGGTCCGGAAGCGTGCGAGGACGCGTCCCGGGACATAGCGACCCGCTCCCCCGGCGGCAGGCGTCCAATCGCCCGCGGTGGGGACCTCGGGCTCGATGGGGGTCTCCGAGCAGGACAGAATGGCGAACGCAAGGCCCGCGAGCGCAGTCAGGCGCAGCGCGAAGGAACGGGACCGGGACGTCTGAATGGAAATCTCGCGGGCGGGCATCTCCCCTCCTGGGTCGATCCAAGGGGGGAGAACAGCACCCATTATGGCAGATTCCGGTCGAACTGTAAAGGGGGTATCGGTAAGCGCGCTGACAAACCTTGGAGTCGGACGGGGTTACAATGCTTCGGGCGACCACAGGGGTCGTCACGGGCCCAAGCACAGGAGGTCGTACGATGGCGCAGGTGAACTACAATCAGCCCGCCGAGCCACGCGGTGGCGGGGACGGGAATGCGGGCATCTACGCGATACTGGTCATCATCGCGGTCCTCATCGTGGGGGCCGTGCTGTACTTCTCAGGGGTCCTCGGCGACCGCACCGCGGAGGACGAACTCAACGCGGACATCGACATCGAGGCGCCGGACGTCCCCGACGTGGACGTCCCCAGCGACGTGGAGATCGAGGCGCCGGAGATCGACGTTCCCGATACCGTCACGATCGTGGACTGAAGCTGGCGGAAGCGGATACCCGGTCGCAGGTCAGCGTGCTCGGGCAGGCTCCATGCGCCCGACTCCGCGGCGCGTGAGGTAGACGCGCTCGACGTTCCCCGCGCGACTCGAGCTCGCGAACGGAAAGAACCAGAACCACGGACGACGGGGGTCGTGATCGGGGATCACGCCCTCCATCGTCTCGCCCCACCTCAGAGTAACGCGCACCGCTTCCCCGGATTCGACCGGGTGGGGCTCTTCGGCGGGAGGCACGTCGTCCTCGCTGAGAGGCTGCGAGCGCCACACGGCCAGGTCGCGCACGACGAAGGCCACGAGGACCTCCTTCATGTCGACGTCGTGGCGCTCGACCTGATGACCGGTAAGATCGACTTCCCGGAGATCGAGCCGCGCCCGATTCGGGTCGAACCGGTCGACCACCCCTTTGAGGCGCGTGTCGTCATCGAGGACGAGGACGACCTTGTCTTCCTTCGGTGCTGCGTTCATGCCGCCTGTTCCGCGGGAGTGGGGGGTTCCCCCAATATGACCCGGTCCGCCCGCGAATCAACTGGAGGCGGGGTCCGGGAGGACCCCACCCTCAGGCCATTGCGGCTCCGCCCCGGCTATTGCACCGCTGCCGCGTAGGTGATCGCCGGGAACGCCAGGCCGTCGTTGCGACAGACCACCGTCGGGCGATTCCCCTTGCCGCGTGCGGGGACGCACCCCTCCGGGTCCGAGGAGCTGTCGCACAGGGTACGGGTGATCCGGACGATGCCGCGGGTGAATCGGAACGTCTGGCCGTCCCAGGACGCCACCGGCTGCACGAGAGAGAGATTGCGCTCCCCCCCCGCCTCGAGCTCCCACATGTAGTTGTCGGACCCCGATGTCGAGAACCAGCGCAGCAGGCTCTGGTGGTTCCAGGACGCAGCGCCGTTGGCCCTCAGGTCGACGAGCGCGAAATAGAGACGTGGCCGGGAGGAGGCATGCTCCTCGAAGAACTCGTCCCAGAGATCCCTCGCCGCCTGAGGCACGTTGCTCGGGTCATAGGGGGATGCGACGTCGGCGTTCCAGATGCAGTGCGCCCAGTTCACCTGTCCGCTGAGCGGGAGCTGATTGGGACCGGGAGCGCCGCCGTCGGCATCGACCCTGATCGCGCTCGGGAACGGCGTCAGGTACGGAGTGTCGAACGTCGCCGAGCTTCCCTTCGTCCTGGCGACGCCGAATCCGACGTTCGATGAATATCCGCCCGAGAGGATGATGCCCCGCTGACCGCCACCCCCACCGCCGACTCCCGCCTTCTTGCCGGATGGTTCGAGGTCGCGCGTGGGGGAAATCGGATCCGTGCCCTGGCACGCGACGAGGACCCCGAGAGCGATACCGAAGAGTGCTGCAACCGGTCTCATTGGGACTCCGGATGGGGGGAAAAGTTCTGAATCGGGAAATTTTCTTCTTGTAGCACGGAGCACAAGCTCCGGTCAAGCAGCGACTGGTTAGGAAAAGGTACGATCTCATCGGGTCGCCAGCGAGTGGAGGCGCCGCCATTGGATGAGCGCCAGCCAGTGGAACCCACCCAGGAGCAGCCCTCCGGCGACCACTCCGGCCGCGACGAGGTCCGCCTCGACGTCCGGGCGTACGAGCCCGCTGACGAGCCCGCTCGCCCCACCGGCGAGTGCGAAGGCCGGGAATCGGAACGGGGCGAACGAACCCGTGGAGCGCCTCGCTCCTACGGCGGCGAGGAGCACGACGGCGTAGGTGAGGAACGAGGTGGAGACCCGAGCGATCTTGGGCCAGTTTCCGTCCATCGCGAGCCCGGCAATCGCCAGGAGCGCGACGGCTCCCAGCAGGATCAGGCTCGCCCTCAGATCGCCGGTTCTCGACGGCAAGGGAATCCGCGGCAATCGGACCTACGCCGACGTGGGGCCGGGCTCGACCGAGACCGGCTCCCGTTCGATCTCCGCCCGTAGCGCCGCTTCCGCGGCACGGTATGCCTCCTCGATCTCCGGCAGCGACGCGGCGGCGTCGTGCAGATCGCCGGCTCGCGCCTGTTCTTCGAGCCGCCGGCACTTCTCCGACAGCGCGCGGACTCCCAGGGTCGCGCTCGTTCCCTTGATCGTGTGCGCGCTCCGGCGGACCGCGTCGAGATCGCCCCGCGTCACCGCGTCCCGAAGATCCGCCACTAGCGCGGGCGTCTTCTCGAGGAACAGGGCGATGATCGTGTTGAGGGGCGCAGGCCCCCCGAGATCCTCCCTGAGCTGGGCGAGGACCACGCCGTCCAGCGTGCCGGTTTCCGCGCCCGCGCCATCTTCCATCTCGCGCTCCACGGGACGGCTCTTCGCCAGCGCGCCGCGCAGCTGGTCGATCGTAACCGGCTTGACCAGATAGTCCTCCATTCCCGCCGCGAGACACTTCTGCCGATCGCCCTCCATCGCCTCCGCCGTCATCGCGATGATGCGGGGGCGCTGCTCCGGTGGCCACCGCGCGCATATCTCGCGACTCGCCTCGAGGCCGTCCATGCGGGGCATCTGGACGTCCATGAGAACGACGTCGTAGGGCTGCTCCTCGAGGCGCGCCAGCGCTTCCCGCCCGTTGCCCGCGATGTCCGCGGAGTGCCCGAGTTTCTCGAGGAGGCGGACGGCTACGTTCTGATTGATGGGATTGTCTTCCGCCAGCAGGATCCGGAGCGGAGTCGCCGCCGTGTTCTCCTCCGGGCCTGGCGCCGGCTCGACCGCTCCACCGCCGAGCGCCTCCAGCAGCCGCTCGCGGAGCTGCGCCAGCTTCAGCGGCTTCCACAGGACCGCGAAGAACGTCGCCTGCTCCTCCTCCGACAGCGGCTGCCCTACCGAGGACAGGAGCAGCATCGCCGGCGCCCTTGGGCCCCGCGCCTGGCGGATCTTCCGGGCGAGCTCGGCCCCGTTCATGTCGGGCATCTGGTAATCCACCAGGACGACGTCGAACGGATCCCCGCGTTCGATCCAGCGCAGGGCCTCCTCCGGCGCGGGCGTCTCGCGCGCGAGCATGCCCCACCTCTGCATCTGGAGCTTCAGCACCAGCCGGTTGTTGCGGTTGTCGTCCACGATCAGCGCGCGCCGGTGTCTCAGCCAGGGCAACTCGTTGGCCTGGGCGGCATCGATCGGGGCCTCCACCTCCTCGGCGACGATGGTGAAATGAAACGTGGAGCCCTTCCCCGGCTCGCTCTCTGCCCATATCCGCCCGCCCATCATCTCCGCGAGGCGCTTGCAGATCGCCAGTCCGAGCCCGGTGCCGCCGTAGCGCCGCGTGGTCGATGCGTCCACCTGGCTGAACATCTGAAACAGCCGATCGAATCGCTCCTGCGGGATGCCGATGCCGGTGTCGCGAATGGAGAAATGGATCTCCCGGCTGGTGCCCTCCAGCCGCCGGGTCGCGATCGTCACGCCGACCTCGCCGGCGGGCGTAAACTTGATCGCATTCGACAGCAGGTTCATGAGGATCTGGCGCAGCCGTGCCGAGTCGCCGACGATCATGCGCGGCGTAGCTTCGTCCATGAAGTACGTCAGCTCGAGGTTCGCCCCCGTCACCTTGGGCGCAACCAGCTGCAGCGACTCCTCGACGCACGCGGCGAGGTCGAAGGGCGCTTGCTCCAGCTCCAGCTTTCCGGATTCGATCTTCGAGAAATCCAGGATGTCGTTGATGATCGTCAGCAGATGCTGACCGCTCATGCGGACGGTCTCGGCCATCTCGCGCTGCTGCGAACCGAGCTCCGTGGTCGACAGGAGATCGGCCATCCCGATGATCGCGTTCATCGGCGTTCGGATCTCGTGACTCATATTCGCGAGGAAGTCCGATTTGGCCTGCGTGGCGGCTTCGGCCACGATCTTCGCACGAGCGAGATCCGCCTCCGCGCGCTTGCGCTCGATGAACTGACCGACCTGCCCGCCGACTCCCTCGAAGAGCTTCAGCATGGCGTCTTCGGGAGCGCGCCGCTCCGGGCTGAAGAACTCCATCACCCCCAGAAAACCGTTGGGACCGATGATCGGAAACCCGAACGCGCCATGCAGGCCCGCGGCCTGCGCCGCGGGTGCGCGCGGGAAGTTCGGGTCGTCGACGACGTCGACGATCCACGCCGCACGCTGCGAGCTCCACACGCGGCCGGGGAGCCCGATGCCGCGCTTGAAACGAAACCCCCGGCTCACCTCCGCCAGCGCATGCGATTTCAGCTCCGGCGCCTCCCACATCTCCTCGCTTCGCAGCACGTCCTCCTCCGGGTCCACCAGCCAGCGGATCCCGAGGACCCATCCCAGGCTCTGGCAGACCGCTTCGAGCACCCTGGGCATGGCTTCCGCCAGAGTCTCGGACTCGACGAGAACGCGCGTAGTCCGATGCTGCGCGGCCGAGTAGCGCTCGCTGATCCTCCGGATGTTGTCGGCGACGGCGAGCGAGCGCGCCGTGATGCCGATCATCGAGACGAGCGCGAAGACCGCGACCACGACGGCGATGGCGGTGCCGTACTGCGGGCTGAAGAGAGTCGCGCGCTGGCCCGCGATCAGAAGGAAGCCGAGGAGGACCGGGAGCAAGATGGCGACGGGCAGGATGCGGCGGGCCAGGATCCCGCCCGGATCGTCTCCGATGATCACCGCCACGAACCCGCGGTCCGGCCGCGCGCAGGCGATTCCGATCCCGAGCGCCACCAGCGCGAAGGCCGTGCCCAGGGCCATCGGGATTTCCTCCCCGATGCCGTACATCGAGTTGACGCCGTAGGCGTAGCCCAGCAAAGACACGCACGCGATTCCGAACGGGACGCTGGCTATGAATTCCGCGAGGGCATCACGCTCCGGCCGGACGAGTTGGAACAAAGCCACGCCGTAGAACAGGAGGCAGAGCGCGGTGTTCGGAGCGATGCGGTTGCCCGCCAGCCGGTCGGAGAACAGAAGCTGATCGATGCCCGGATTGTCGCCGGCCAGGTAGCCGAGCAGCGTGATCGCGCCGATCGAGGCCGACAGGGCCGCCGCGATGCGGCTCTCCCTCCATAGCGCGATCACCGCGAGCACCAGCGCGATCGCCGTCGTGGGATTCATCGCGACCTGCCCCGGCAGACCGCCCTTGAGCGGGTCGAAGTCTATCGCCCAGCCGACCAGTACCAGCGCCACCAGCAGCGTGACGAAGACGCAGGCCGCACGGCTCAGGGTCACCAGGCGGCGTGCGCGATCGGCTTTGCTCATGGACGCGACGGATCCTCGCCTCTGCGGCGCAGGAGCCAGGCCTGGACGCGCGAGCGCACGTGCGCCGGCCGGAAGGGCTTGGTCAGGTAGTCGGTCACCCCGGCGGCGAAGCCGGCTGCCGTGTTCTCCTCCCCGGACTGGGACGTGATGAGGACGATGGGAACGTCGCGCAGCACCGGATCGTCGTGGTTCCTGAGGGCCCGTGTGACCTCGATCCCGTCCGCTCCCGGCATGTGCCAGTCGAGCAGGATCAGGGACGGGCGCTCACTCGCGGCCATGCGGAGCGCGGACTCGCCGTCGCTGGCGGTGACGACCCGGAAGCCGTCCGGCTCGAGCGTGAGCGCCAGGAGCTGGACCATCGTGGGGTCGTCGTCGACGACGAGCACGGTCTGCGCTCCCGGGCTGCGGGCAGGAGCCGGGGCGCTGTCGGGCCGGCCGGCGGGGACGGCCCCCCCCACCAGGTGGATCTCCTGTCCTTCGGCCGCCGCGAATACCTCTACGTCGCTCCCCGCCGCGCGGGCCCGCTCGCGGCAGGTGTCGACGAGTCGATCCAGCGCTTCGTCGTCCCGCAGGGGATCGTGGTGGAAGAGCGCCAGCCGCCGGGCGCCCGCCGCGACCGCGTAGTCGGTGGCCCATTCCGCCGGCGTATGCCCCCACCCCGTCTTCTGCGCGTATTCGCCGACCGTGTACTGGGCGTCGTGAATGACGAGATCGGCATCGGCCATGAGGTCGACGTGACGCCGGTCCTCGACGTGCGTGGGAGGCTCGCCGGGGCGTGCCACCGGGTTCGGCGCGTGGGGCTCGTGGTCCACCGAATACACGACCGTCGAACCGCCGGATTCCAGCCGGTAGCCGAGCGCGAGCGCAGGGTGGTTCAGATACTGGGCGGTCACCTGGACTCCGTCGATGGTGAACCGACCTTCGCCGAGATCGTGAAAGCGAATCGCGGCTCCGAGCTGTTCCAGCGTGACCGGGAAGTAGTTGTACTCCATCTGCCCGGAGAGGGTCTGCTCGAGCTTCTGCCCGAGCTTGCCAGGGGCGTAGATGTCCCAGCTGTTCCCCGGAACGAACAGGGGGGCGAAGAAAGGGAAGCCCTGGATGTGATCCCAGTGGGTGTGACTGATCAGGAGGTGCCCGTTCTGGGGCGGCGAAGCGGAGAGGAGCGCCTGGCCGAGCCCATGGACCCCGGTGCCGCAGTCGAGGATGATCAGCGTGCCCGCCGCCCGCACCTCGACGCAGGAGGTGTTGCCCCCGTAGCGCAGAGTGCTCGGGCCCGGCTTGGCCAGCGAGCCTCGCGTGCCCCAGAACCGCACGTCCATCCCCCACCTCGACAGCGACAGGCACCGTATCCTGCATTTTATCCTAATGAGCGGTCGATTCCGTGCAAGCGACGTCGAAGATCGCGCCGGGCCGCGCGTCGATGGCGGCGAGATCTGTCGGAGACGGAGGCGAAGCGGTAGCATTCGGCGCCCCGCCGCGTCGTCCGAACCCCCGGAGCGAACCCGATGGATCTGCCGATCGACCTGTTCCTGCACGTGGACCGCCACCTGGCCGAGCTCGTGGCCCGGCACGGTGCGTGGATCTACGGAATACTGTTCCTCATCGTCTTCGCCGAGACGGGTCTCGTCGTCACCCCGTTCCTGCCGGGCGACTCACTGTTGTTCGCGGTGGGTGCGCTGGGCGCGCGAGGCGCCCTGGACGTAGTTCTGGCCTCGGCGCTACTGGCGGCAGCGGCGATCCTCGGCGACACCGTGAACTACGCGCTCGGGCACTATCTGGGGCCGCGCGTCCTGGTGGCCAGCGGGCGCGAGGGCTTCTGGGAACGGGCGCTCAACCGGAAGCACCTGGACCGCACGCACGAGTTCTTCGAGAAGCATGGCGGCAAGGCCGTCGTCCTCGGCCGCTTCGTGCCGATCGTGCGGACGTTCGTCCCGTTCGTCGCGGGGGCAGGCTCCATGAGCTACCCGAGCTTCATCACCTACAACGTCCTCGGCGGACTCGCCTGGGTCGGGATCTGCGTCGGGGCCGGTTACGCGTTCGGCAACGTGCCCATCGTGCGGGACAACTTCTCGCTCGTCGCGATCGGGATCGTTGCGGTATCCATCCTCCCGATGGTGGTGGAATACATCAGGAGCCGTAGACGCAGCAGCCGGACGCGTTAGAGAAACCGCATCACCCAACCTGACAGGAGATAGAGCCCCGCCGCCAGGAGCAGCGCCCCGTCCAGGCCGACCGCCAACGCGATCAGAGGCGTCGCCGCCGCGCCGATTACGGAGAGGAATCCGTTGACGCCCCAGCACCAGGGAATCCACCGCGGTGCGCGAGCCGCGACCCGCTGGAGCCCGATCGGAAACGGATGCCCCATGACGAAGGCGAGCGGGGCCAGGAGCAGAATGGCTGCGAGCATGCGGAATGCGAGCGGCGCCGCCGCGGCGTGGTCCCAGAGAATCCGTTCGATCGATCGCGTAACGAGCGCCAGAACCGCGATCGTCGCGAACGGAAACCACCCCCCGATCCGCCCGCGAACCCGCTCCGCGAGAGCGCTTCCCAGCCCCGCGAAGACGAGAAACGATGCCAGGACGGCGGTCATCGCGTAGGCGGGCTCGGCCAGGAACAGGAGGAGTCGCTGGATGGCCGAGATCTCGAGCACCATGAAGGCGAAGCCGAGAAGTGCGAAATACGAGAACAGCGCGCCCCGGGGCGGCGGCCGTCCGGAGGCGGGCCACTCCGGGTTCCCTGCCGCGGAGTTCGGGGATGCCCCCGGGAGTACGAATAGAGGAAGCAGGATCAGAACTGCGGCCATCGGAATCGCCAGCAGGAGCACCAGCCACTGCGCGACGATCGCCCACTCGAGGTACGGAAGCGAGAGCCGCCCCTCGGCGCGCCAGAGTCGCAACAGATCCGCGGCCCGCAGGAAATGGTGAAAGAACGGCGCGGAGTCGGTGACGGGCTCGATATCGAATACGTAGGTGTGCTCGAACCTCTCGGGCTCGGCTCCGAGCAGCCCCTCGGCGCTCAGCCGGAACCAGTCCGGATCCAGCAGGTTGTACCGGTTCGCGAGCTCGCGCGGCGCGCCTGGAGCCCAGGTCAGGTCGAACCACCGCGCTTCGCACCAGGATCGCAGCGCCGCCACGTCGCCGGTCTCGAAGGGCCGTCGCGAGACGAGGAGGGTCGCCGTGCTCCAGCCGCGGAGCAGGGCCACGTGACGGCCGGCCTCCAGGCCCTCGCCGTCGAGCACCCGGCGCGCGGTGGCAAGGAGGCGCGGTATGTCGCGTGGCGGGTTGAGAACCCATCGCGTGATCACGAGCACCCCGTCCTCGTCGAGCGCGTTCCACAGGTCCTCGAATCCCTCGACCGTGAACAGGTAGTCGGCCCCCGCGGCGGACATGCCCGCCGCGCTGCCCGCGAGCGAGCCGGGCTGGCCGACGACCACGCGGTCGAACCGCTCCCGGTTGCCGTGTAGCCAGCCTCGCGGGCTCGCGGTGAATCGGTGCACGCCCTCGAGCACCCCGGGTTCGAGAAGCGGGTCCAGCCGTTCGTCGGGATCCACGACCGAGATCGACCGAGCGTCGGCCCGGGCGAGCCAGACGAGGCCTCCGCCCCCGGCTCCGACGAAGAGCACGCGGAGCGCCGAGTCGGGAAGCGCGAACGCCGCCGCCGAAGTCGTCATCGACCATAGCGCCGCGTCGCCGGCCTCCGCGCGCGGACCGATCGTCTGCCCGTCGAGATACAGGACCGGCCGCGGAGGCACGGGGTCGCGCAGAGCGAGGCTCGCGCCGGGCAGGACGCGCAGAACGGGGCTCTCGATCATCTCGAGGCGCCCGAGCGGCCCGTCGTGGATCGCGACCACGCGCGCTTCGGGTAGCCGCAAGGCGAGGGTCCCGTCCTTGTACTGCGACCTGGGGACCGCGGGCGGCGGAAGGAGCACGGCGCCGATCAGGCCGGCGGTCGCGACCGCCACGCCCCACCGCGCCAGAGGAGCGACCGCCAGCAGCCCCACTACCGCGATTCCAGCCGGCAGCCGCTCGGCCGGCAGCCAGCTGAGGAGCGCGAGCCCGAGGACTGCGCCCGCGCCGGAACCGAGAAGGTTGGCCGCGTAGACCCGGCCGACCGACGCGCGCCCGATCTCGAACGCGAGCGCCACCGCGGAGCCGGCCAGGAAGAAGGGCACGGCCAGAACGAGATACGATAGTGTCAGCCACAGGAACTGCTGCGGGACCGCGATCAGCTCGAAGGCGTCGAACGGGATCCGTGCGGCGATGCGATACGCGGGATCGTAGGCCAGTCCTGCGAGGAGCGTCACCGCGCGGTACGCGCGACCCTCGCGACCGGCGATCCATCGGCGCCCGATCGCCAGCGCCGAACCGCTGGCGCCGAACCCCAGGAGCGCGAGGGAGATCACCATGGCGGCGAAATGCGCCCAATGGGTGATCGCGAGGAGCTGGACGAGAGCCACCTCGTAGGCCAGCACGGCCGCCGAGAGAAGCGCCAGCGAGACGAGGATCCGCGTCAGTGTCCGACGAGGGGGACGAAGCGAACCGGCACGAGCGAGCGTGTGGTGACCGAGCCGTCGGGTCGCTTTTCCACCAGGACGAGCTGTTGGATCTGGAACTGACCTCCGACGGGGATCACCATCCGGCCGCCCGGATCGAGCTGCTCCACCAGGGGCGGCGGGATGTGGCCCGCCGCCGCCGTGACGACGATGGCGTCGAAGGGCGCGCGCTCAGTCCAGCCGTAGTACCCATCCCCCTCCCTCACGACAACGTCGGTGTAGCCCAGCTCGCCGAGGCGCCGTGTAGCCTGCTCGGCCAGGCCCTCCAGGATCTCGATCGTGAAGACCGAGTCGGCGAGGTGGCTCGCCACCGCCGCCTGGTAGCCGGATCCCGTCCCCACTTCGAGGACCTTGTCGCCGGCCTCGATCTGGAGGAGCTCCGTCATGAGCGCGACGATGTAGGGCTGGCTGATCGTCTGGCCCTCGCCGATCGGCAGCGGGCGATCGCTGTACGCGAGGTCGCGCAGGTCGGAGGGGACGAATTCGTGGCGCGGGACCGCGAGCATCGCCCCAATGACGGCCTGGTCGCTGACGCCCCGGTCCTGGATCTGCTCGCGGACCATGCGGACGCGATCCTCGACATGCCCGGACCTGCCGGCTTCCTGGGCGGGGGCGCTCGCGACTGCGACGAGGGCGCCGACGATCCCCATGATTCCGGGCAAGCGGGCCACAAGCATGCCCGCAACGTATACCTGCCCGTGGATCAGCGCCCGATGGCGGCTCTTTGGAGGGCGGTACCAGGCCCCTGTCTGGTCAGCGCCGGAAAGAGATCCGTTGCATTACGGAAGGACGGCCGCGAATACTTGTGCCCCACGGCTGTCCGCGCGCCTGCGCGGACGGCCGACGACCACCCATCGCGCGCGGAGGAGACGTGAAACGGAATCGATCGTGGTTGTGGAAGTCGGCGTTCCTGTGCCTCGGGCTGTCGCTCGGCTCCTCGATACCCTCCTCGATTGCCCAGTCGACGGATCAAGTCTGGAGCCAGCTCACGAATCAGTCCACGAGGGCCGGGAACGAGGGGTACGCGAGGTTCAACTACATCATCGGCTACCTGGACCACGACTCCGAGCCCGTCGACAATTGGCCCGTCTACCTCTCGGCAGGCAGCTCGTATCGAATCGTCGGCGTGTGCGACAACGACTGCTCGGATGTCGACCTGACGCTGGAGGACTCGAGTAGGAACGTGCTCGCCAGCGACGTGCTCAACGACGACCTTCCGATCATCACTTTCGCCCCGGGTACGAGCGCCACCTACTGGATCAGGCCCACCATGGCGGCGTGCAACGTCAATCCGTGCGGGTACGGGATCGCGGTATTCGTGAGGTAAGGCGCCGAAGGGTGGTGGCTGCTCGAGGTGGCGCGCCTCGTTGTTGCCCGCCCACCTCATTGCCAACAGGAGGACGCCGATCATAACGACGATCGGCAGAATCATGAGGGACAGCCCCATCACGGACCTCCCAAGAAGCGATGCCAGAGTGGTAGGCGCTGGCCGAGCCCGGCCGCTCGAGAAAGCCGGGGTGAGATTTCGTAACCAGCTGAAGGCCGGTCTGGAAGGCCGACAGATCCAGGTGGAAGATCCGGACGGTAATCCGATCGAGCTCTTCGAACCGGCTCGATGGGTCAGCGATCCTTCATCCACGCGCGCGCTGATTCAAGCGGAGCGAGGCCGATCTTGTCGAGGAGCGCTACGAAGCGGGGATCGTCGTGGAGCGGGGCCAACCAGGGTTCGATTCCAGCCCTCTGGAGCTGCGGATCACCATCCTCGTACATGCGTTCGAGGATCGCCATCGTAGAGTCGGGCTGCCCCAGCATGCCGCGATGGACCGCCTGATAAAACTGCCCGCCGGTACCTTCTCCCAAGTCCGTGGGAATGGGCACCGGCCGCCCCTCCTTCGCATGACGCTCCATCGCCACCATCAGGTGTCGCATCGCTTCGGGATTCCACCCATAGAGCTCGGCGAACCGCACAGCCGCCTCGGTGGCCTCCCGCCAACGGCCCTGAACCGCATATATGATGAAGTAGATCGCCACGTTCGTGGCAAAATTCGGATCCAGCTCGCTGACCCGATCCGCTGCGGCCAGCGCCTCCTCGTAGCGACCCGCATACATGAGGATAATCGCGTACCCTCGCCCGATGCCGAGCGAGAGAGGGTCGAGCTCGAGCGCGGTACGGGCGTGCTCGAGCGCCTCGTCCAGACGGCCCTGCGGGACGAGGAAGTAGGCGTACTCGAGGTGCCCCCTGGGATAGCGCGGATCGAGCTCGATGCCGCGTCGGAACTCTTCGTCGGCCGCGGCCCATGCGAATTTGCCCGCGTGGTGCATTCCCAGCGCGATGTGCGCCTGGCCCAGGTTCGGGTCGAGCTCGAGCGCGCGCTCGGCAGCCTCTCGAGCTTTCTCCCACCCCGGAAGGTTGAAATACACGTCGGCCAAGCCCGCCCACGCGAGAGCGAAGTCGGGATCCAACTCGACAGCGCGCTCGAGATGCTCCGCCGCAGCGCGGAAGGATTCGGGAGTGCGCTGGCTCCACAGGAACCGGCCGCGCAGGTACGCCTCGTGGGCCTCCTGGTTCTCGGTCGGGCGCTCCACCAGCGCCGCTCCGGTGGCTAGCCGCACCTCCAGCGCCTCCACGATCGCGCGCGCGATCTCCTCCTGCACTACGAAGATGTCGTCGAGATCGCGGTCGTAGGTCTCGGACCACAGATGGAGCCCGTCCTCGGCGTTGACGAGCTGCGCGGTGATGCGCACACGGTCGCCCGATTTCCGCACGCTCCCTTCGAGGACGGTGCGGACCCCGAGCGCGGCGGCGATCGTCGGGATGTCGACGTCCTTGTCCTTGAAGCTGAAGGACGACGTGCGGGCGGCGACCTTGAGGCCGGGCACGTCGGCGAGCGCGTTCAGGATCTCCTCCGCCAGACCGTCGGCGAAGTATTCGTTGTCGAGGTCGGCGCTCATGTTCTCGAAGGGGAGGATCGCGATCGAGGCCTGGGGGACCTCGCGTCCCGCTGCCGCCACTGCGGCCGGAGCTCGGAGCTCGTCGGCCGCGTTCTGTCGATCGCGGGAGAGGAGCGCCACCGACAGGATGATGAGGAGGAGGCTCGCCGCGGCCGCCGGCACAAGCGCCGGACGGCCGCGCGTCGGTACCGAGACGGCTTCGGGGGGTCTCCAGGCGTGGGGTTCCTGCCTGAGGCGGCGGGCCAGGTCGGTGACGACGGGGTCGGGCTCGGCGTCGAGCTCGCGGCGCAACAGCACAGCATGGGTCACGGCGTGCTGGATCGCCCCGGCCCGATCACCGGCCGCTGCCAGGGTTTCCATGAGACGGACCGCAATGCGTGCGTCGTAGGGATCCTGCGCCGAGCGGCGCGACCACCACCCCGCCGCGGCGCGGAGGTCGTTCCGCGCGGTAGCCTCCTCGGCCAGTCGCTCCAGCGCCCCTCCATGGGCCCGAGCAAGCCGCTCGCGCTCGGCCGCCGCCCAGTCGTCGAACTCGAGTGCGCCGGTGACGAAGAACCCGTCCAGGAACGGGCCTCCGTAGAGCTCGACCGCGCGCTCCAAGTCCCCGCCCTCGAGCGCCGCCTCGAAGGCGGCCACATCGCTCCCCAGGATGTTCGGGTCGAGCCGGAGCTCGTCGCCGGCGGCCACGATGGCTTGCTCGCCGAGCACCTTGCGGAGGACATGAAGGGCGTCCGATAAAGAGTGGCGGGCGCGGTCGGCCGGGCTCTCCGGCCACAGCGTGGCGATCAGCTTGTCGCGGCTCATGGGGCGGCCTCGGGCTGCCGCGAGCAGCGCCAGGAGCGCCAGCCGCCGATGCTGGACAGCGCGCCCACCGAGGGGCCCGTCAGGGCCCACCAAGGTAACGCCGCCCAGAAGCTTCAGGATGTAGGGCTCTACCATGTGGAAAAACCGGGGCGCCCGGCAGCAGCTCGGTGATCGTGATTCCCTCGCGGCGCGGAGAGCGGCGTCGCGGAGGACGCGAGAACCCGTAGCTTTGCGCGCCCGGCTTCGCCGGGCCTGTCGGGCAGATCGGCTCCGATCAAGCTCAACGGTAACCAGCCATCCCTTTAGAGGTCAAGAATCCCTCATTCGCCGAAGAATCGAGCGCTGGATGACGCCACGTGGCTCTCGGTCGAGAGGGAGATGATCCACGGTGGGTACGCTCTCCTATGTGAGCGTCGGAGAGGCGCTTCGCGGCCTTGGGCGCACGAGGCAATCCGGGCCGCCGGTTCCCAATCCAACCTGGAGGCTCCATGAAACGCTTCTTGCTGCTGATGATGGGCTTCACGCTCATCGCCGGGGGATGTCAGGACGGATCCGTGCCCACGCAGTCGGACTCGCCGGCCACGCTGTCCGAGGCTGGCGGTGCCGTCAAGTATTGGGAAGCCGCATCCAGCGTTCGATGGAACCGCATCGCCATTGACCTCTGGCGCGCGCGAGGTGGGCCCGCGGGTCGAATCAACACTTACCTCTCGCTGGCGCAGTACCGAGCCGTCCTTGCCGCCCAAGATGGGAACGTCGGCTCGACGCATCCGTCGCTCGCGGGGGCGGCGGCGGGCGCGTCCGTGGTGGTGCTCAAGCAGTTTTACCCGCTGGACGCGGCCGCGCTGGATGCGGAGCTCGAGGCGCAGCGTCTGGAGACGCCGTGGCCGGGAGAGCGGCACAGGGATTTCGCTGCCGGCGAGGCGATCGGGAGAGACATCGGGATCGAGGTCCTGGCGTTCGCTGCCTCCGACAACTTCGGTGTCCTCGACCCGGGATCGCCCCCGGTGGGGCCTGGATTTTGGACGAGCAGCGGGGCACCGACGGTCCGAGGTAACTACGGTGCACGGCCATTCTTCCTGACCTCCGGCAGCGAGCTGCGCTCGCCGCCTCCCCCGGCGTTCGGATCGCCCGAATTTCTGGCGGCGCTCGCCGAGGTGCGCACGGTGTCCGATAGTCGCACCGCCGAACAGCTGGCGATCGCCCAGAAGTGGGCACCGTTCTCCGGGGTGTTGTTCAGCGAGATCGCGACGGACCTGATCGTGGAGCACCACCGGTCGGAGGTCGAGGCAGCGCGCATTCTCGCCTACGCGCACGCCGCGGCCTTCGACGCCAATATCGCCTGCTTCGACACCAAGTTTACGTACTGGTTCATCCGCCCCTCGAAGGCCGATCCGGCCATCACCACGCCGATCGGCCTACCGAACCACCCCTCGTATCCGTCCGCGCACTCGTGCGAGACCGGCGCCTGGGTGACCGTCCTGGCTGACGCGTTCCCCAGCGAACGGACGCTGCTGGCCGCCTACGCGCAGGAAGCCAGCATCTCACGACTGTACGCCGGCATCCATTACCGGTTTGACCTCGAGGCGGGTGAGGCGATTGGACGTGCGGCAGGTCGGCTGGCGCTGGAGCGGGGAGGATTGGAATAGACGCACACAGCGAGTTCGTTTGCGGGGGCGGGTGCATAGACCCGCCCCGCAACGCTATCGCGCCGCAGCGAGCGGCTCCCCGATGGGAGCCGCTCGCCTTTGGAAGTTCAAGAGAAGGCTGGAGAGTAGGGGCCAGCACTCAGCGTCGGACGATGCGCCCAACGCCCAGTGCAACCTCACCCGACCGACTCCTCCGGCCGTACCTCCTATCTCGTGCATCGCTCGAGCTTGGGTATGGTGGGCGCAGGAGGATTCGAACCTCCGACCCCCTGCTTGTAAGGCAGGTGCTCTACACCGCTGAGCTATGCGCCCACTGGAGCCTATCTAACAGATCCCGATCAGGCCTGCAGGGCGACCAAAATGGCTCAGAAGCAAGGCGCGCGACGAGTGGATTACCAGGCGTACTCGTTCCGTACGCCGCAGGAATCCGCGAGGAGCGGAACGCCGCGGATGAGCCGTTTTCAACGCCCTGCTACTTCTTGATGATCCCGATCGGTAGGAGAACGCAATAGCCGAGGACCAGGAGGATCGGGGCGATCTTCTCGCTCCCGGTCGAGAGCAGGAAATACCCGATCGCGATGGACACGACGCCCGCACCCAGCCAGATCGCGTTCGTGCGCGAGAAAGAGAGGGTCGGACGCGCGGGCGCGGCCGTCGCGGCCACCCGGGAGGGTGAGGCCTTGTCGGATGGCGCGGTCTTGGCTGTCTTGGTCGCCATGCGCCGCCGAATGTAGAAGGGCCCAACGGGCGCGTCAATGGCGGAACTGGCGCATCCCCGTGAACACCATCGGGATACGGGCACGCTCCGCGGCCGCGACCACCTCCTCGTCGCGCCGCGACCCGCCCGGCTGGATGATCGCGCCGATCCCCGCCTCCACCGCCCGCTCCACGCCGTCCGGGAACGGGAAGAAGCCGTCGGAGGCGAGCGCGGCGCCCGCCGGATAGTGCCCCAGCTCGCGCGCGTATCTGATCGCCAGCTCCACGGCACCGACCCGGTTCGTCTGACCTCCGCCCACCCCGATGGTCGCTTCCCCCTTCGCCAGCACGATCGCGTTCGACGCGACCTGCCGGCAGACGGTCCACGCGAACAACAGGTCCCGCCACTGCTCCTGCGTCGGCCCGACCGACGTCGCGACCTCGAGCTCCGCGCGCGCGTCGCCCTCTGGGAGCCACGCCAGGTTCGGCCGCTGAACGAGCATCCCCCCACCCACGCGTCGGATCTCGAGCGCGCCGGGATCCGGCTCCGGGAACGGCCCGGCCAGGAGGCGCAGGCTCTTCTTCCTGGCGAGCGCCTTCCGCGCGGCGGCGGCGAATTCCGGCGCGTAGACGACCTCGAGGAAATGCTCCGCCAGAAGCTCTGCCAGCTCCTCGTCTACCGGGCGATCGAGCGCGACGATCCCGCCGAAGGCCGAAACGGGATCGGCCGCGAGCGCGCGCCGGTACGCCTCGAGCGCGCTCTGCGCCAGGGCCGCCCCGCACGGGATCGTGTGCTTGACGATCGCGCACGAGGCGCGCGCGGGATCCAGTGCGTGGAGGTCGCGCGCGACGCGGCGCGCGGCCTCCACGTCCAGGTAGTTGTTGTACGAGAGCTCCTTGCCCTGCAGGATCTCGACGCGGACGAGAGCCTCGGGCCGCGCGGCGCTCTCGCGGTACACGGCGGCCGGCTGCTGGGGGTTCTCCCCGTACCGCAGCTCGCCCGCCAGCTCGCCGCCCAACGTCCAGCGCTCCGGCCATTCCGTCTCCCCGCGGGATACCCACGCCGCGATCGACGCGTCGTACCAGGCGGTCAAGCGAAACGCCTTCGCCGCCAGACGTCGGCGCGTCTCTTCGGACAGCACTCCCCCGCCATGCCCGAGCTCCCCGATGAGCGCCTCGTAATCGCCTGGCTCGCACACGACCGCGACATGGCGCCAGTTCTTGGCCGCAGCCCGGAGGAGCGCCACGCCCCCGATGTCGATCAATTCCGTCCGGCCGGCCTCGTCGTCGGTCCCCAGCGTGGCCGCATCCTGGAACGGGTACAGATTGACGACGACGAGATCGATCGGCTCTACGGATCGTGCGGAGAGATCGGCGAGGTCGGCCCCGTGATCGCGGCGCGCCAGGATCGCGCCGTGGATCGCGGGGTGGAGCGTCTTTACCCTCCCGCCCAGGATCTCGGCGGCGCCGGTCACCTCCTCGACCGTCTCGACGGCAAGCCCCACCCCGGCGAGCTCCGACGCCGTGCCGCCGCTCGCCACCAGGGAGATCCCGTGCGCGGCCAGCGCGCGGCCAAGCTCGACCAGCCCCTCCTTGTCCCAAACCGAGAGAAGAGCCCTCCTCGGCTTCATCGCGGCTCCTACTCCTCGATCCATGCGCGGTCTCCCTCCACGTGGATCCGCCCCTCGGCGGCCGCGATCACGACGGCGGGCAGTAACCGATGCTCGACTTCCAGCACGCGGGCAGCCAGCGTGGCCGGGCTGTCGCCCGGCTCGACCGGCACTTCCTCGCGTGCCACGACCGGGCCCCGGTCGTACTCCTCGTCGACCAGGTGCACGCTCGCGCCCGACACCTTCTCCCCGGCCTTCAGCACGGCGGCGTGGACTCGTTCGCCGTACATCCCCCTCCCCCCGTGCGCGGGCAGGAGCGCGGGATGGATGTTGAGGATCCGGCTCGGAAAGCGGCGAACGACCTCGCCCGGCACCCGCTTCAGGTACCCCGCGAGGACGATCCAGTCGACCTCCGCGCGGTCCAGCGCGGCGAGCATGCCCGCGGCGTCAGCGGGATCCACGACCGCGGCCTCCACGCCGCGGCGACGCGCCCGGTCGAGCGCCGGCGCGTCGTCGCGGTCGCTGGCGACCAGCACGATCGCGGCGTCCCGCCGGCCTTCGAGCGCGTCGAACAGGGCTTCGAGATTGGACCCCCGGCCGGAGGCGAAGACCGCGACCCGGATCATCGGCGCCGCAAGCTAATCGGGCTCGCGACCGCCCGCCCTTGTCCGCGCTCCGACCGCTCGCTATTCACTTCGTCGAAGCGGGCCGCCGCCGACACGGGTCGCCCGGCGCCGCTTTCGGATTTTGCCGGGAGGTGGAAGCATGTGGAAGGAGTTCAAGGAATTCGCGCTCAAGGGCAGCGTCCTGGACATGGCGATCGGCATCATCATCGGTGCCGCCTTCGCTCCGATCGTGAAGTCGCTGGTGGACGACATCATCATGCCACCCATCGGCATGGCCCTCGGCGGGGTCGATTTCAACGATCTGTTCGCCGTGCTCCGGGAGGGAACGCCAGCAGGGCCCTATCTCTCCCTCGAGGCGGCCAAGGCGGCGGGCGCCGTCACGGTAAACTACGGCCTCTTCATCAATACCATCATCACGTTCCTGATCATCGCCTTCGCGATCTTCCTGATGGTCAAGGTGATCAACCGCTGGCGGGCGGGAGAGACCGAGGAGCCGGTCACGAGGGAATGTCCGCACTGCCTGTCGACGATCCCCATCAAGGCGCGGCGCTGCGCCGCGTGCACCATGGAGGTGGCTGCCGCCTAGCTGTCAGTCGGCCAGGTCCGGGCGCGCGGGCACGCGGAGGTCGCCCGGGCCGGTCCACCACGGCAGCCAGCCGAGGGCCACGAGGCTCACGGTCACGTCGTCCTTCTCGGGCCGCAGCGCGATCGCGCGCAGGGGCTCGGTCAGCGGATCGATGCGCGCCTCGAGCTCGCCGATCTCCGCCACGAGCTCCGCGTCCAGCCGCGCGAGCTCGGCTCGCAGGGTCTCCACGTTCTCGGTCGCGCGGCCGACGTCGCCGGCCTGCTCGATCGAGCGGCCGACCCCGCGCGACGCCGTCGTCGCCCGGCCCAGGGAACGGCGGCCGAACACGGCGCCGATCACGGTGGCGCCGATCGAAACCGCGGTATCGAGCCGGGCCTTCCGGGCCTGGCCCTGCTCCCGGGCCAGCGCCTGTTCGGCCTTCCGGATCCGCTCCTTGAGCCGCGCCCCCTGAGCGGCGTACTTCTGTTCGAGCTTCGCCCGCTCGCCGTCTCGCTTCTCCCGCGCCAGCTGCTGGAGCCGGATGCGGAAGTCGCGCTCGTCCTCCCCCGGTTTCGAAACCTGCCCCAGGGAAGGGCTCTTCCACGCCGTCAGCTCCTGCGTCCGCGTGATCCAGGTCACGAACTCCCGCTTCCACGCCGCGTAGCTCTTCTTCTCCACCGCCGGTGAGGGGAGGGAGCCGAACGTGGCTCCGGCCTGCGGTCCGGCCCCGAGCTCACCCTCGGCGAGCGCGAGGACCCGCGCCGCGTCCCAGTCGACGGCCCGCGCCCCGTCGGTGAACGGTGCGGCCGCCGCGACTTCGCGGGACGGCGAGTCCTCGATGGCGCGGTCGTCGACGACGAAGGAGCCGAGCGTCAAAACGGACGGCTCGTAGTGGAGGCGGTGGCCCGCGGGAGCCGGCGTCCGTGGGGGTACGAAGACCTCGGTGACATCCGGCGGGACGATCGGGCGGCCACGCTCGGGGCTTTCCGGGGCGACCGGACGATCCGGCGGGACAGCGATCGCCGAAGACCGAGGCTCTGCCGCCCCACCCGCTCCCACCTTCGGCGTCAGGCGCTGGATCTCCGACCGCGTGAGCGGGCCCCTCAGGTACGACATCACCCAGCGCGTCTCGAACACGACGGGCTCCCGCTCGTGGACGTTGTGCATCAGGAACATGCGCTTCCCGAGCCCGGCCAGGATCTCCCCCATCCGCCCGCGGTCGAAGCCGGACTCCGAGCCCGCCACGACCCCCTCGAGCCCCTCCAGCACGCGCTCCTTGTCGCGCTCCG
>DASSPT010000160.1:0-3438 GCA_035699465.1 Gemmatimonadota bacterium | reverse complement strand
TGGGCACTCTTCCAATGAATTGGAAGTCACGGGACCCTCCCCCCTTGAAGTACCATGGAGGATCGGCCGGTCTTCCCTTCCAGTTCATTTACGGGCGAGCCACTTCCAATTCATTTACAGACGGGACCGGAGAGGGTGCGGCTTCATCTCATGTCACGAATTTCCGAGGTTCCCTCGCCGTGCATTGAAAGCGGTGCCTCGAGGAGCTTCCGGGCGCGCGCGAAGATGGCGTCCAGCTGCGCCTCGGTGAGGACGCCGGTGAAGGTGTTCTGCTGGGATGGGTGGTAGGAGGCGAGCAGCACGAGCGCGCGGGGGTTCGCGGCTCCGGTATCGGTCGGGCCGTCGGAGGCACGCTCCAGGCGCACCTCTATTCCGTGGCCGAAGGCGGGTTTGGGCTTGGGCGCGGCGAACCCGCGGCTGCGCCACACGCGGAGCGCGTTGTCGAAGGCGAAGCCGCCGAGCGCAACCACCACCGCGATTCGCGGGAGGAGCTCTAGCTCGGCATCGAGCCACGGTCGGCAGTTGTCGCGCTCGGCGGGCGTCGGCCGATTCGCGGGCGGCGCGCAGCGGACCGCCGCAGTGATGAAGCAGTCGCGGAGCTCGAGCCCGTCTCCCTTGCGCTCGCAGTCGGGCTGGTTGGCGAAGCCGGACCGCCAGAGCGCCCGGTAGAGCCAGCGTCCGGACTCGTCGCCCGTGAACGCGCGGCCGGTCCGGTTCCCACCGTGCGCGGCGGGCGCGAGGCCCAGCACCAGTAGCCGCGCCTCCGGATCGCCCCACCCCGGCACGGGCCGCCCCCAGTACTCCTCGTCGGCGAACGCGCGGCGCTTCTCGCGCGCGACCTGCTCGCGCCAGGCGACCAGCCGCGGGCATCTGCGGCAGCGGACGACGTCCCGCTCGAGCGCGCGGAGCGGCGGCGTCAGCGCGGCCTCCATGGGAAGGGTCTCGTCGGCGGATCGGGGAGACATCCCCCGCAAGGTACGTGGACACCTCTCCTCGCGTGGCGTGTAAGCCATACCACAGACCCGGAGCGCGGCGACCATTAGCATGGTATCGTAGCGTCGTCGGTATGAGTCGCGGCGGGTGGGAGTCGATGGGGAGCGAGGTCCGGTGAGGGCGAAGGTTTTGCGGGAAGGCGAGGCGCGCGTCCACGCGCTCGTCTTCGACGTCGAGGACGAGGCGGTCGCCACGCTCACTTCCTTCGCCGAGGAGCGGGGGATCGAAGCCGCCCACTTCACGGCGATCGGCGCCTTCCGCCAGGCCGTGATCGCCTTCTTCCACTGGGACTCGAGATCCTACGAGGAGATTCCCGTCGACGAGCCGGTCGAGGTCGCGGCGATGACGGGGAACGTCGCGCGAAAGGACGGGGCGGTCCGGGTCCACGCGCACGTCGTGCTGGGCCGCCGGGACGGCAGCGCGCTCGCCGGGCACCTCGTGTCGGGCCGCGTCCGGCCGACACTCGAGATGATGTTCGTCGAGGAGCGGGCGAACCTCCTACGCTCGATCGACGAGGCCTCCACCCTTCCGCTCCTGGACCCGGGCGCGTGAGCGCTATGCCTGCGGGCTGCTCGGCGAGGTGCCGCGAGATCTCGTGGCCCGAGCGAGACCGAGCCCGTTCACGATCGCGTCCACCAGCTCCTCTACGGGGAGAGTGGCGTCCAGCGTCAAGGCCCGGCGCGGCGGCTCGAGCGCGTCGAACTGGCTCGCCACCAGCGACTCGTCGAAGAAGTGGCCTCGCCGGCCCCCGACCCGCTCCACGGCCGTATCCCGGTCCACCGCCAGGTACACGAACTGCACGTCGGCGCCGGCCGGCCCCCGCACCAGGTCCCGGTACGCCTTCTTCAGGCACGAGCACGTCACCACGACCTGGGCCCCCCGGGACGCCTCCCGGGCGGCCAGTTCGCCGATCCGTTCCAGCCACGGCCGGCGGTCCTCGTCGGTCAGCGGTTCATCCCTCTGCATCTTTCGGACGTTTAGTTCGGGGTGAAGGTCGTCGCCCTCGTGGAACGGCCATCCCAGTCGCCGCGCGAGCGCGCGCCCGACCGTCGTTTTCCCGGCACCGGAGACTCCCATGACCACGATGACCATGCGCTTCACCTCTCGTCTGCCGCGGATCCGGCGGCCCATTGTACTCGCCGCGCTCTTGACCGCGCTCCCCGCGGCGCTCCCGAGCGAGGCGGCGGCGCAGTACTTCGGGCGCAACAAGATCCAGTACGAGAAGTTCGACTGGTACATCGTCGAGACCGAACGCTTCGACATCCACGCCAACACTGTGCAGGACGAAGACCTGGTCCTCGACGCGGGGCGGATGGCGGAGCGCTGGTACGGCCGCTTCGGCTCGGTGTTCGACCACGAGTTCGACGAGCGGAAGCCGCTGATCTTCTACGCCGACCAGCCGGACTTCCACCAGACGAACACGACGCCCTCGACCCTCTCGCAGGCCACCGGCGGGTTCACCGAGAGCTTGAAGGACCGGGTGGTCATGCCGTTCGCCGAGACGATGGGCGACACGGACCACGTGCTCGGCCACGAGCTCGTGCACGCGTTCCAGTACGACATCGCCAAGGAGGCCGCCGTGTCGGGCGGGCAGCAGGGGCTCCAGCGCCTGCCGTTGTGGGTCGTCGAGGGGCTGGCCGAGTACCTGTCGATCGGGCGCGAGGACCCGCACACGGCGATGTGGCTCAGGGACGCGGTGCTCGACGACGAGCTCCCCGAGATCAAGGACCTGGGGCGCGACCCGCGCTTCTTCCCGTATCGCTGGGGCCACGCGTTCTGGGCCTTCGTCGGCGGACGCTGGGGCGACTCGCGGGTGGCGCAGCTGTACCAGGCGATGGCGCGCGAAGGCGTCGACATCGGGGCGAGGCAGACGCTCAACACCGATGCCGACACGCTCTCCCTCATCTGGATGGCCACGACGAAGGATTACTACAAGCCGCTCCTGGAGGGCCGGGACGGGCCCGCCGACGCGGGCCAGCGCGTGCTCGCGCCCGACATCGACTCGGGCGAGATGAACCTGTCGCCGGTCCTGTCCCCGGACGGCACGCGCGTCGCGTTCCTTTCCGAGCGCGACCTCTTCACGATCGACCTCTTCGTCGCCGACGCGCGCACCGGGCAGGTGCTCGGCAAGCTCGCGGAGAGCGAGCGGGACCCGCACTTCGACGCGATCGCGTTCATCAGCTCGGCGGGCGCGTGGTCGCCCGACGGGCGCCGGTTCGCCTTCGCCACGTTCAGCGACGGCGACGGCGGGATCGCGGTCTCCGACGCCGATCGGCGGCAGGTCGACCGCTTCTACGATCTCGGCGAGGTGGGCGAGGTCCACTCGCTGGCGTGGTCGCCCGACGGCGCCTCGATCGCGTTCAGCGGCTCGTCGGGGGGATTGACGGATCTGTGGCTCCTCGACGTCGCCAGCGGCGAGCTCGAGAAGCTGACGAGCGACCCCTG
>DASSPT010000159.1:0-3156 GCA_035699465.1 Gemmatimonadota bacterium | reverse complement strand
CGCCCTCGGGCAGGATGACGCGCGAGCTGCGAACCACGAGGTCCATGCCGCCCAAGCTATGGCCACGAGCGCGGCTGCGGAACGCCTCCCGGTTCCCCGGCGCGCGTTCCGGGGATTCCGCGATGATCCGCGGGGCACCTTCCCTGCCACTCTGTAGTTGAACTGGAAGTCCTCCGAACACCGCGAGGCGTGGCGTCCGATTCCATCCCTTGCACGGGCATCCCGGGCGACCCACCTTGGGAGCATGCCCGATGAGTCCATGCCGCTCGAGCAGCGGCTCGTCGTGATCGGCGATCGCGTGCTGATCCAGCCGGACGAGGGCGAGCACCGTACAGAAGTCGGGCTCTACCTGCCGCGCTGGGCGGTCGAGAAGGAGTCGGTGCAGGCCGGGCGGATCGTGGCCGCCGGTCCCGGAATCCCGCTGCCCGACCCGGGGTCGATGGAGGAGGAGCCCTGGAAGACGCTCGAGTCCTCCTCGCGCCACGTGCCGATGCAGGCGCGCGTAGGCGATTACGCCATTTTTCTCAGAAAGGCTTCCGTCGAGATCAAGTTCGAGGGTCGGACATACCTCATCGTCCCACAGGGGGCGATCCTGCTCCTGGACAGGAACCCTCCCTCGAGCTTCCCCGAAACACCGCCGTCGGAAGAAGAGTAGGCGCCGCGGGGGTGGCTCCGGCTACCCTCCGACGGCCGGCCGGATCACTCCGTCGATGTGCGCTGTCCCACCTCGCGGTCCAGGATCAGGAGCGCGGCCTTGTCGTCGCCCGCCATCTCCAGCCGCTCGACGAGCTTGAGCGCGCTCGCCTCTTCCTCGACCTGCTCGAGGACGAACCACTGCATCAGCGCCTCGGTCGGGTAGTCGTTCTCCTGCTTGGCGGCGGCGTAGAGCGCGTTGATCTTCTCGGTCACCGCGCGCTCGTGTTCCAGTGCCTTCTTGAGCACCTCGAGCGGCGTCGTGAACTTCGCGTCCGGAGCGGCGATCGGCGCGAATGCCACGCGCCCGTCGCGGTCGATCACGAAGTCGAAGATCTTCAGGGCGTGGTTGACCTCTTCCTCCCGCTGAAGTCGCATCCAGTGGGCGAACCCGTCCAGGTTCCGGGCGGCGAAGTACTCCGCCATGGCGAGATACTGATACGCGGCGAAGAGCTCGTTGTTGATCTGTTCGTTGAGTGCCTTCTGGAGCTTGTCGCTCAGCATTGCGGCTCTCCTCCGGAGAAGGAATCCACGGTATGAAGAATAATTCCCGAAAAGGAATACCTATTGACCGGCGGCAAGTCAACCCTCTCGGGTGAGTAGGACGATCTTCCCGACGTGCCTTCGGCTCTCCAGCCGGCGATGCGCCTCGGCGGCCTCCTCGAGGGGAAACGTGGCGTCGATCCGCGGACGCACCCGTCCCGACTCGATCAGCGGCCAGACCTCGGCTTCCAGGGCGCGGGCGATGGCCCCCTTCTCGGCGGGCGAGCGCGGCCGCAGCGTCGAGCCGGTCAGGGTCAGCCGCTTCGCCATGATGGTCCACAGGTCGAGCGTCTCCTCGCGCCCCTCGAGCAACGAAACCAGGACGAGCCTGCCCTCGGGCGCGAGGATCGCGAGATGCCGCGCGAGGTGCGGGCCGCCGAGGATGTCGAGTACTACGTCCACCCCACGGCCGCCGGTCACCTCGCGCACGACATCGTCGTACGCTTCGGTCCGGTGATCGATGGCGCGCTCGGCGCCCAGCTGTTCGCAGATCCGGCACTTCTCTGCCCCGGCGGCGGTCGCGAACACCCGCGCCCCGCGCGCGGAGGCGAGCTGAATCGCGGCGGTGCCGATGCCGCCGGAACCTCCCTGGACGAGGATGCTCTCCCCTGCCGTCAGCCGTCCACGGTCGAAGACGTTCGTCCATACCGTGAAGAACGTCTCGGGGATGGCGGCCGCCTCGACGAGCGTGAGACCTCGGGGGACCGGGAGCGCCTGCTCCTCAGGGACGGCGCAGTACTCGGCGTACCCGCCGCCCGCCACGAGCGCGCACACCTCGGCGCCGATCTCGAAGCGCTCGGCCCTCTCCCCCCGCGCCGCCACCGTCCCGGACACCTCGAGGCCCGGCAGCTCCGAGGCGCCCGGAGGGGGCGGGTAGCGGCCCTGGCGCTGTGCCACGTCGGGCCGGTTGACACCCGCGGCATGGACCGCGAGCAGGATCTCTCCCGGTGCCGGTACGGGAACGGGACGGCGCGTCGGAACGAGAACTTCCGGTCCGCCCGGGCGCGCGATCTCCACCGCGCGCATCTCGCGCGGCAGCGCGTCCCGCGCCGTGGCTCTCGAGACCGATTCGGCGGCCACCCGTCAGGTGGTTCGGGTGGAAAGGCTTCCAGCGGTCGAGGCAGCCCGCTCCGGATCCAGCGCCAGATTGATGGCCATCTCGAGGGGAAGCGCGCGCCCCTGTTCCAGCAGCGCATCGCATGCCGCTGAGCCCATGGACTCCACGGCGGGAGCGAGGCGCGTCCGCCACCACAGCTGCTCGTCCGGTGAAGCCATGGCTCCCTTCGCCCCTCCCAGGCGTTCCGCCGCCCCCAGGATCTGCGCTCCGCGATTCATATCCCGGCGTTCCAGGGCTATAGCTCCCAGTCCGGCCAGGGACAACGCGATCCCCCGCTTGTTGTTCAGCCGGCGGTCGATCTCCAGCGCTTCCCGGTACAGCTCTTCGGCGCGATCCGTCTCTCCCGCGTCGAGCGCGATATCCGCCAGATGCTGGAGTGCGCTCGCGATTCCGGGTTGGCTTCCGATCTGGCGACACAGATCCAGTCCTTCCTGATACAGGCCGCGAGCCTCTTCCGGACGATTGCTGCGCCGGGCAACGTCACCCAGCCCGGCGAGTGCATTGGCAACGTAATGTCGATCGCCGACCGAGCGGGCCGACGTCAGGGCCTGGGTATACAGATCCGCGCATCGATCGAGATCCCCCATATGAAGGGCCGTTTTCGCCAATCCCCTCAACGCCGCACACTCGCCGAGGGAGTTACCGAAATCGCGATCCATCGCGAGCGCTTCCTCGTACAGCGGATTCGCTCTCGCGTATTTCCGGAGATTGACCAGACTCGACGCAAGGCTTCGAAGCGCACGGGGGATGCCGCGCGAGTCCTCCCTGCTTCGCTCCAGCTCCAATGCCTCCTCGTAGTGCCG
>DASSPT010000158.1:0-15692 GCA_035699465.1 Gemmatimonadota bacterium | reverse complement strand
GCCGTTCGCGCGCTGGCCCTGTCGCTCAGCCAGACGCTCGACGACGCCGGTCGAAGCGGGTTCGTGGTCGGGCTTTCGGGCGGCGTGGACAGCGCGCTCGCCGCCGCCATCGCGGTCCGCGCGTCGGGTCCGGCCTCCGTGCACGCCTTCCACCTGCCGGCCACGGAAAGCGCGACAGCGAGCGAGCGGATCGCGCGCGACGTCGCGGATCACCTCGGGATCGAGCTCGCGGTCGTCCCCGTCGGCGCCCTCCTCGACGGCGCACCGCTGGCCGGACCCGAGGCCGCGCGCCGCGGGAACTTCGCTTCCCGGTTACGCATGGCGATCCTCTACGACCGGGCCGCTGCGCTCGACGCGCTCGTTCTCGGAACGAGCAACAAGAGCGAGATCGCGCTGGGGTACACCACGTTGTGGGGCGACATGGCGGCCGACTGCTGGCCGCTCGGCGACGTGTACAAGACCCAGGTCCTGGATCTCGCGCGCGCGGTAGGGCTGCCGGAGGCCGTGGTCGAGCGCACACCGTCCGCCGAGCTCTGGGACGGGCAGACGGACGAAGGCGAGCTGGGGTTCACCTACGGTCAGGCGGATCTCGTCCTGTACGCTTACCTTGAAGGCAGGCGACGGCCGGAGGAGATAACCGGCCCGGGGATCGACGGGGACACGGTCGCGCGCGTCCTGGACCGTGTGCGGCGAAACGCGTTCAAGCGCCGCTTGCCGTGGATTCCCAAGTTGACCACGCGAACCGTGGGTCACGATTTCCTGCATCCGCGCGCGTGGCGCGGACCGGCCTGATCGGCCACGGAACCTCGAGGGGGGAGGGGATCTGATGGACACCATGACCTGGGCCACGATCGCGCTGTGGATCATCGCGTCGTTCTTCCTGGTCCTGACGCTGGTGATGCTCTTCGTCGGCATACCGGTCGCGCTGGACGTCAAGCGCACCATCCGGCGAGTCCAGGGCACGATCGACGAGGTGCGAGTCAAGGCGGACCCCATCCTGTTCAAGGCCCAGGAAGTGGCGAGCGACATCCAGGAGATGACCGCCACCGCCCGCCGGGAGGCCGAGCGGGTGGGCGCGTCGATCGAGAACGTAAGTGGCAGAGTCGACGATTTCGCGGCGCTGATGGAAGTCGTGCAGGAACAGGTCGAGCGACCCCTCCTGCGATCCGTGGCGGCGTTGACGACCGCTCGCAAGACGATCTCGAGGTTCTTCTAGTATGAATGCCGAATTCGAAGCGGAAGCCGCATCGGACGGCGACACCGGAGGAGATACGATGGCTGCACGAGATGCCGGCCTGGCGGACTTCATGATCGCGTTCTCGCTCGGCGCTCTTTTCGGCGCCGGAATGGCGCTTTTCATCGCGCCCCAAACGGGGGAGAAGACGCGCAAGGAGCTGGGCAAGAAGTCGAAGAAGTGGAAGAAGCAGGCCGGAAAGAGACTCGACGAGGCCAGCGAGACCCTGAAGGAGACCGGCGGGGACTGGCTGGAGGATGCCGGAGAGATGGTGGAAGACTGGTCCTCGGGGATCGCCGAGGTCGTCGAGGAGGGTATCCAGTCGATCCGCAGCGCCGTGCAGGACGAGATCGAGAAGGTAGAGAAGAGGATCGGAAAGAAGAAGAAGGGGCTGTTCCGCTAGGCATGGCGCTGGTCGCGCTCGCGGTCGCGGCGCTGCTCGTTCTGGCCACGCCCGATTCGCTCTGGGCCTGGGGCCCCACAACGCACGCCTGGCTCTCCAGCCAGGTGCTCGGCAATCTGCAGATCTTTCCGCTTATCGCGCGCGAGATCCTCATCGCGCATCCCTATTCCTATCTGTACGGCAGCCTGTCGGCCGACATAACGCTCGCCAAGCGGTACGTCCACTACAGCCGTCATTGCCACAACTGGAGCGTCGCCTACGAGATCCTGGACCGGGCGGAGACCCCGCGTCTGCAGGCGTTCGCGCTCGGTTATCTCAGTCACCTGGCCGCCGACACGATCGCTCACAATACCTTCGTCCCGCGACTCCTGGTCTCGACCCCGCTGAGCAGCAACCTGGGTCACACGTACTGGGAGTATCGCTTCGATGCGGCGCTCGACGACAGATTCCTGAAGCTGGCGCGTGAAGTCGTGACGATGGACCATGCCGATGAGGACGAGCTCCTCGAGGTCGTCCTCACGCAGGCCTTCTTCTCGTTCCAGACGAACAAGCGGATCTTCCAGCAGCTCGTCCACCTCTCGAACCAGGAGCGGTGGCACAACCTGTGGATCAAGATGGCCGACAGCTCACGCTGGGAGCTATCCGATTCGGACGTCGCCGACTATGGAGACTTCACGATCGGCTACGTGGTGGACTTCCTCAGACGCGGCGCCGCCAGCCTTTCGCAGAGACTCGATCCCACGGGCAGTGAGCGGCTCGCGCTCGCCAAGAAGCTGAGGCGGCAGTCGTTCCGCGAGGCGCGTCGCGTGGCCGGCCGCGAGCTGGCGGCGGCGCCGATCACAGCGGCGTTCTCGGGCGAGGCGGGCCGCATCCTCGCGGCGCAGCCGATCCCGCGAAACGAGCTGTCCGTCCTGGCCGCCGTCTACTTCCCCGACCCGGGCCGGCCTCAGCCGCCCGTATCGGCCAACGGCCTGCCCGCATGGTTCGAATCCCGCGACGCGCGAGACTTCTGGGGGGGATTCACGCACGGCCGCGCATTGCCCGCCGCGAGTTGACGGCTATCCCGCCTCCCTCGCCGTTCGCTTGCTCCTCGCCACGGGCTTCTTCGCTTCGGGGGCTCCCGCTTTCCCCTGGTTCTCCTGGACCCGGAACCTTACGATTCGACTGATCAGGTCGTAGGGGATCGGCCGGCCCAGCGGGAACTGCACGGATCCCTTCGCGTTCTCATACGGGGAAAGCTCCCGCGCGAACGCCTCGATCCCGCTGGGGTCGGGATAGAAGCCGACGTGGTTCTTGAAGGCGGCGAAGTGCACGAGGTTGCCGTTCAGAGTGAAGGTCGGGATCCCGTACGCGATCTTTTCCCCCGCATTCGGCGCCGACTCCCGGATCGTGCTTCGGATCTTCGTCAGGATCTGCTGAACGTCGGCCGGAAACTCGGCGATATACTCGTCGACGCTTTCACACTTCCGACCCGATCCCACTAGTCCTCCTCGTCTTCCTCCTCATCTGTGAGGAGTTCCCCGTCGTTGGCTTCCGCCAGCTCCCGTAGCACGCCCCCGGACTGGTTCTCGCCGAATACCGCGACATGGATCGTCACGTCCCGGCCCGCCGCGAGCTCGTCTACGCGGGACAGGAGCCCCACCGTGTCCTCCGCTGGCGCCGCGCCCAGCACGATCACGATCGCCTCGGGTTCGAGCTCGAAGGCGAGCTCGATTCCCCGCAGGAGGTTCTCCGCCGAGACGGTGGGGCCGGAGAGCGTTCCGGAGGGGTTCGCCGGGATCGCCGCCTGGGCCGCGCCCGCCTGGGCCGCCATGGCGGCGCTCGTGGGGTCGACTCCCCCGGGTGGCATGCCGCCGCCACCGCCGGCGCCATACATCGCCGGGTCGACCGCGAGTCCGGCGGCGGTCATCAACGCCGATCGCAGGAACCCGTCGCCCTCGACCTTCTGAAGCCCTCCGACGAACTCTCGCGCTTCCTCTCGATTCGATTCGTTGGCCTCAGGCGCGGGGGACCGCCAGCTGCTCGGACCGCCATCGAAGGTCACGAGGCCGAATCGCTGGTCCTCCTCGAGCCCCTCGATCGCCGCCCGAACGTGGTTCCGCGCGCGCTCGGTGCGGTCGCTCCGCCGCCTCATGACCTCCCGGACGGCCATCCCGGCGGGGCCGGCCGCCCGGAGCGCCCAATCCGCTCCCTCTTCCGCGAGCTTCTGGCGGACGTACGCCTCGCCCTGCTGGGCCACCATCTGCTTCAAGTTGTCGACGGCGCCCTGGGGCAGTTCTACGACCGGGGTCAGATCCACGACGAAGACGATCGGCGATCCCTCGTCCGTCACGTCCTCTCCGTACACCTCGCCCTTCTCGACCCCCGCCACCATGTTCTTGAGCCGCCCGAGCTGAGCATCGGCGGGGACCGGCGAGACGATCAGGGCCAGCAGCCCGGCCGTGGCGAGGATCGTCCCTTTGAGGGAGATGGGACCGGAGGGGAGGAAAGAGAGGATAGGGGTTCCTCTCGAAAGCACGTCGTCGAATGTGTGTGTTCCGCGGCGGATACTGTCAGAGCATAGAGCAACGTTCCTCCCCGGTCAATCTCCACTAGCCCGACCCCAGATAGCCGGCCAGCGCGCCCAGCCCCATCGCCGCGAGCCAGAGGAGCGCCACCATTCCCCACGGGCGACCGAACCGCCGACCGCCTGCGATCACGATCGTGCGCGCCGCCAGGTCGAACGCGCGCTGTCTGCGCGCGGTGAAGAGCAGGAACACGGCGTCGATCGGCCAGATGTCGAACATGAAGGGGATCCTGCGCACGACCGCGGTCCAGAACCCGACCCTCTCCCCCGTCTCGCGCGCCACGAAGGTCCCGAACACGTGTTTCCCCGCGGTCTGGCCGAACAGGGTCTCGAGAACCGGGAAATAGAGGATCACGAGCACGAAGACGATCACCGCGCCGAGACCGAGCGCGACGGCCAGCGGCAACGGCCAATCGGACACCCGGACAGTCGAGTACGACCCGACCGCCACGATGGCGAGAAGAGTGATCGACGCGATCGCCAGCGCGCCGAGGCCGACATCGAAGAGAAATCCTCCCAGACGATCGGCGGGGCGGGCGAGCGGCGGCTCGGTGGATTCCAGAAACCCCCGCGCGACCTCCGCCGCGTGGCCCATGCGCGCGACCGCGCTCGAAGCGTCCTCTCCCCCCGCGACCCGCTCCGCGAGGTGGCTCCGGAGATCGGTCTCGATCCGATGCCGCCCCGGAAAACCGGGAGCGATCCGGTGCAGCACGTCCTCCACGTAGCGCTCGATCTCGTTCATGCGCCTCCCTTTCGGTCGAGGATCGCTTCCAGGCCGGCGGCGAATTCCCGCCATTCCGCGGCGAGTCGGTCGAGCTCTGCCTTTCCGGCCTCCGTGATCCGGTAGTACTTCCGCGGCACGCCCCGCTCCGGCGTCTCCCAGCGCGGCTCGATGAACCCCCCCTCCTCGAGCCGGTAGAGGACGGGGTAGAGCGTTCCGTCGCGCACCTCGAGTCTGCCGCCGCTCCACTCCGCGATCGCCGAGACGATCTCGTAGCCGTACCGCTCCCGGTCGGCCAGGAGGGTCAAGAGAACCAGCTCAATCGTTCCCCGCTTGAGCTCCCGGCTCATGGAGCTGATGTCATAGTGCGTAAACTATCTTGCATTGCAAGATAATACACGCAACTGGAAGTCCCGTCAAGACGCAACTCCTACCGATTGGAAACGAGTACCCCCTGGAATCGGGGGATAGACTGGATCTCTATGTCGAACGACACTGCGTGCGAGGCAAGCGGCGGAAAGCGTGCCCACCAGCTCTCCATCTCCCCGGGGTCGAGCTCTCCGGCGAACGATTCCTTCGCCTCGAGGTCGCCGTCCTCGTCGCGGAGGATGAAGCTCTTTTCTCCATCCACCTCGACGTAGAAGGCCTCATAGGACGCATTCGGGTCGAGGGCGAGAGTCGCTGTCTCGGTGCCCTCGTTGTAGAACCGCATACGTACCGTCAGCGCATCCTCCCCCAGGTCGATGTCGTGAAGGACCGCCATGAGGCCCGTGCCGGGCACTCGGTGGCTCTGGATCGCCTCGATGCTCTGAAGACAGAACTGGCCGGTCTGACAGCCCGTCGGCTTCGGCTCGCGCAATTCCTTCTCGCGCGCGTACTCGCGCTCGCGGTTCCGTTTCTCCTGCTCGATCCGCTCGCTGTTTTCGCGCGCCTCGAGAACGCCCCACCCTCCCCGCGGCAATTCCTCGACCTGGGCAGTCGCCGACACGCGGGGCGCGAGCAGCAGGCCGCCCAGGAGCAGGACCGAAAATGTTATTCTCACGATCATTGTATCAACCTCCTTTCGCTCCCATCATCCTCCGCGCGGCAGAGCATGTCAACCGATTCAGCGCTCCAGCTTCTCGCGGAGTATGCGATTGACGATCTGGGGGTTCGCCTGGCCGCCGGTTCGCTTCATCACCTGGCCCACGAAGAATCCCATCAGGCCCTGCTTACCGTTTCGGTAGGCGGCGACCTCGGCCGGGTGGGCGGCGATCACGGCGTCCACGTCGGCTTCGAGCGCGCCTTCGTCGGATACCTGCGCCAGCCCGCGCTCGGAGACGATCTCGGCCGCGCCCTTGCCGGACTCGACCATGTGCGCGAGCACCTCCTTGGCGACGCTGCCGGAGATCTTCCCTTCGGCCTTCAGCGCGAGGAGATCGGCCAGGGCGGTGGGAGCCAGGGGCTCGGGCCGGGGTTCGAGCTTCACTTCCACTCCACGCTCGCGCGCCAGACGCAACACCTCGCCCATGACCCAGTTGGAGACCTCCTTCGCGTCGCCGAACGCGCGTGCCGCCGCCTCGAACCATTCGGCCAGCGGGCGCGTCGACGTCAAGACCTCGGCGTCGTAGGCAGGAATCCCGTACTCGGACTCGAGGCGCGCCGCGCGTACCCCGGGTGCCTCCGGCAGCTCCGACCGGATCGCGGCGATGCGCGCGGGATCGATGTCCAGAGGCTCCAGGTCCGGCTCCGGGAAGTAGCGGTAGTCGTGCGACATCTCCTTGGAGCGCATCGGCCGCGCCTCCCCTTTGGCCGAGTCCCATAGGAGCGTCTCGTGGACGACTGGCTCCCCGCGCCCGACGAGCCTCGTCTGGCGCTCGATCTCGAACGCGAGCGCCGCCTCCACGTAGCGGAAGGAGTTCACGTTCTTGACCTCGGTCTTCGTGGAGAGTGCCCTCTCGCCTCGCTGGCGGATCGAGACGTTGGCGTCGCAGCGCAGGCTCCCCTCCTCCATGTTGCAGTCCGACACGTCGAGGTACTCGAGCGTCTGCTTGAGCGTCGACAGGTACAGGTACGCCTCGCGAGGGCTGGCGAGATCGGGTTCGGAGACGATCTCGATGAGCGGCGTTCCGCAGCGGTTGAAATCGACCCGCGTGCCGTCGGCGGCATGCGTGGATTTGCCCGCGTCCTCCTCGAGATGGACGCGCGTGATGCGAACCGTCTTGCGGCTGCCCTCGTCCAGGCGGATCTCGAGCGCCCCGCCGGTCGCGAGCGGGCGATCGTACTGGGAGATCTGGTATCCCTTCGGGAGGTCGGGATAGAAGTAGTGCTTCCGCGCGAAGATCGAGCGCGGATGGACCTCGCATCCCAGAGCGATGGCCGCGCGCACGGCGAGGTCCACCGCAGCGGCGTTGAGCATCGGCAGCGAGCCCGGGTAGCCGAGGCAGATCGGGCAGATCTGCGTGTTCGGCGGCGCGCCGTAGGCCGTCGAGCAGCCGCAGAAGATCTTGCTCACGGTCGAGAGCTGGACGTGGACCTCGAGTCCGATGACGGGCTCGTATCCCATGTCAGTCGATGGGGCTGCCCTGATTGTGAACCATGATCCAGCGGCCATCCCGCCGCACGAAGACCTTGACGAGCCGGTTGCGCCGCTGCGGCTCCCCCTCGCGCCCGAGCGTGAGGACGAACGAGAGAATCGCCGTGTCGCCGTAGATGCGAACCTCGATATCCGAAGGGGACATGCGACCGGCCATACTGGCGGAGGCGAACCCGGCCAGCGCCTCGTCCTTGTCCGAAACCTCGCCGCTCGCGTTGACGCGCATGTAGTCCTCCGCGAGATAGGAGGCATAGGATTTCAGGTCGCGCTGATCGAGCAGGTCGATCAGGTGGTACTCGAGGGCCGCGATCTCGGCCATCGCTGCCGAATCGCCGTCGGCGCGGACGACGGTCTGGGCCGTTAGCGGCGTAGCGGCGAGCGCGAAGAGGACATTGACCATGCAGAACCTCGCCATCACGCCTTGACTCCTTTCGGTCGGGGTTTGGGCACTTCGAGGAACCGCGCGATCCCGTTCGCCATCAGAGGCGCATCCGGCGGACGAGGGAATCGAACCGCGGATCGGACCGGAGATCGTCGAGTCGAGGATCGACCTTCAGGTAGACCATGCGGGGGGAGCGCTTCGCATAGCCCTCCTCCAGCAAGGCGAAGGCGCGTTCGGCATCTCCCAGACCGGCATGAATCACCGCGACGTCGTAGCTGGTCTGATCCCCCATCGCTTCCAGCCTGCGCGCCACGTCGAGCGCTTCGCGCTCGTGACCGAGCTGGGCGTATACGAAGCCGACGAAGCCCATCAGAAAGGCATCAGATCCACGTTCCGCGACGGCCCGTTCGCACTGTACGAGGGCCTCTGCGTTCCTTCCCTGGAGTTGATAGGCCCGCGCCAGGAAACCGTGATATCCGGACATCCTCCCGGCCATCGCCTCGACCGCGCGGCCGGGATCGCGCGCAAACAAGTAATGCCAGCCGAGATGCGAGCGGATCGCGTCGTCGTACGGGGAGATCTCGAGAGCGCGCAGGCTTTCGTCCAGCGATTCCCGTGTTCGGCCCATGGCCGTCAGGTAATGCGAATAGGCGTGCGCCGCGTCGGCATTGCGCGGATCGAGCTCCACCGCCCGCTCGAACGCTCGACCGGCGGCCTCCCAATCCCAGTCCTGGTTGAAGAGGAGGTTGGCGAGGGATTTGTGCGCCTCGGACAGCTCGGGATCGAGCTCCAATGCCCTGTGTATCGCCGCCCTTTGCTTGTCGAGGGTCTCCGCCGCTGTCCTGAAGCCACGGCCCAGGAGCGACTCGTACGAGTCCGCCAGACCGGTGTAGGCCACCGCATACGTCGTGTCGGCGCGGATGGCGGCCTCGAAGAGTTCGATCGCCCTCATCGTCGATTCATAGGTGCGCTGGCTCCAGAGGAACCGGCCTTCCAGGTAGAGCCGGTACGCTTCCGGATCGCCGGTCCGTCGGGGCACGATCCGGCCCGACGTCACCAGCTCGGGCTCCAGCTCGGTGACGATGGCGCGCGCGATCTCGTCCTGGATCGCGAAGACATCGGCCATCTCGCGATCGTACGTCTCGGACCACAGGTGGTAGCCGTTGTCCACGTCGATCAGCTGCGCGGTGATCCGCAGGCGATCGCCCGCCACCCGGACGCTCCCCTCCATCACCGTACCGACCCCCAGCCTGCGACCGATGTCCCGCACATCGAGATTTTTCCCCTTGTAGGCGAAGGCGGAAGTGCGGGAAACGACAGCGAGGCCCTCGATTCGCGTCAGCGCGTTGATCAGCTCTTCCGTCATGCCGTCGCCGAAGTACTCCTGGTCTCCGCCGGGGCTGAGATCGGCGAAGGGGAGGACCGCGATCGAAGGCGCCGCTTCGGCGGCTGTCGGCCCCCCCCCCTGGCGAGTCGAGAGCCACCAGCCGATCGCGACGATGACCATCGCGACAGCGCCGGCAAGCGCGATCCTCCGTCCGCGCCCGAAACGGCGCGGCGGCTGATGCGACTCCACTGGATCCGCATGGGCCTCCTCGGGCGTTCCTCCAACCGCGTAGATCCGGACCGGCTCCTCGAGGCCCTGGAGCGTGCGCTCGCCGAGCGCGTCGAACTGGTAGCCGCTTCGCTGCCGGAGCTGGCGCCATACGTCCTCGCTGACCACCACCTGACCCGGCTCCGCTTCGTGCTGGATCCGCGCGGCCGTGTTCACGCCGTCCCCGTACACGTCCCCGTCGGACTCCGTGACGACCTCGCCAAGGTGGACGCCGACCCGGAGCTGCGCGGCCACGCCGGCAGCGGAGGTCCTCGCCTCGAACGCGCGCTGGACGTCGAGGCCCGCTCGCACCGCCGCGTCGGCGCTCGGGAAGACCGCCAGTCCGCCGTCGCCCAGGAACTTGACCAGCGTCCCTCCCAGCTCCCGGACGACCTTCCTCGTGATCGCCTGGAAGATCTCCTTCAGCTTGAGCGCCGCGTCCTCGTCGCGAGACGCCAGCGCGGTGAAGCCGACGATGTCGGCGAACCACACGGCCGCCAGGCGACGCTCTCTCGCTTTCGCGCTCACGCCTCGGGCGCCTCCCGCTCCAGGAATCGCGCGATCTCGAACAGCCGCCGCTCGGCGAAGTCCGGTCCCATGAGCTGGACCCCGATCGGCAGCGCGGGACGATCCGGCCGGGCGGGGGTCTTCCCCCAGGGCAGCGAGATAGCCGGGATCCCGGCCAGGTTCGCGCTCACCGTGTAGATGTCGTTCAGGTACATGGCGAGCGGGTCTTCGGCCTTCTCGCCGATCGGGAACGCGGGTGTCGGGGTCGTGGGCGTCAGGATCGCGTCCACGCGCTGGAACGCATCCTCGAAATCGGCCCGGATCCGCGCCCGGACCGCCGTCCCCTTTCCGTAGAACGCCTCGTAGTAGCCGGCCGACAGCACGTAGGTGCCGAGCATGATCCGCCGCTTGAGCTCCGCGCCGAACGCGGCCCGGGTCTTCAGGTACATCGACGACAGCTCGTTCGACTGCGCGCGGAAGCCGTACCGCACGCCGTCGTAGCGGGCGAGGTTCGAGGACGCCTCCGCGATCGCGACCGTATAGTAGACGGCGATGCCGTACGGAGAGTGGGGCAGCGACACCTCGACGATCTCCGCTCCCGCCGCCGCCAGCCGGTCGCGTGCGGCCTCGCAGGCGGCGAGGATCGCCGGGTCCAGCCCCGCGCCGAAGTATTCGGCGGGCCAGCCGATCCGGATGCCGGCGGGGTCGGCGTCGTCGAGTCCCGCGCTCAGGGCCGCGACCGGCTCTGGCGATGACGTGGCGTCGTGGGGGTCGGACCCGGCGATCACGGTGAGGGCGAGCGCGGCGTCCTCGACCGTCGATCCCACCGTCCCGATCTGGTCGAGGCTCGATCCGAACGCGACCAGCCCGTAACGGGAGACCCGCCCGTACGTGGGCTTGACCCCGACCGTTCCGCAGAAGGCGGCCGGCTGACGCACCGAGCCTCCCGTCTCGCTCCCCAACGCCACCGGCACGCAGCCGCCCGCCACCGCCACGACGGATCCCCCCGACGAGCCTCCCGGCACCCGGGTGGGATCGTGGGGGTTACGCGACGGGCCGAACGCGGAGTTCTCCGTGGAGGAGCCCATCGCGAACTCGTCGAGGTTCGTCTTCCCGATCACGATCGCGCCGGCCTCACGCAGCCGGGCGATCGCGGTGGCGTCGAATGGCGAGACGTAGGGCTCGAGGAGACGCGAGCCGCAGGTCGTCGGGCCCCCCGCCACCGCGATGTTGTCCTTGACCGCGACCGGTACGCCAGCGAGCGGAAGCTCGTCGGCGTCCCCGTCGGCCACCCGCCGATCGACCTCCGCGGCCTCCGCCCGGGCGGCCTCCCCGCGGAGCGACAGGAACGCGTGCAGCGGCTCGATCTCCTCCGCGCGCGCGAGGGCGGCCTCGACGGCGCTCTCCGCGCTCGTTTCACGCGCATGCACGGCTCGGGCGAGTGCGGCCGCGGTGGGCAGATGCCCCGGGCTCACTCGATCACCCGCGGAACGCGGAAGAACCCGGCTTCGAAATCGGGCGCCGCTTCGTGGAGCGGGGTCACGTCCGGCCACTCGGCGAGCGTGTCCTGGCGCAGAGGCTGGTCGGGCTTTCCCGGCTCGGGGGCGGAGCCGGGCTCGAGCTGCTCCAGCTTCTCGACATAGGCGAGGATGGTCGACAGCTCGCGGCGGAACCGCTCGACTTCCTCGTCGGTCAGTTCCAGGCGGGCCAGTCGTGCGATGTGGCGGACGTCCTCCGGAGATACGGTCACGGGGCGGAAAGATAGAGGTCGGCGCCCCGCCGCCCAGGCAGCGAGCTCCCGATACACTCCGGACACACAATCGGAGTATCTTCAAGTCCCGATCGCAGCCCGGAACCGTCCACCGGCGGAGACATCTCATGCAGGACAGGCGCTCCGCTCCCCCCGACCTCTCCCCGGGCTTTCCCCTGCGGGTCGGCGTCGTGGACATGGGGTCCAACGCGATCCGGTTCGTGGTCGCGGATTTCATCGCGCCAACGACATGGACCGCCCTGGTCAGCGAGCGGGTACCCGTCCGGCTCGCGGATCGCGTATCGGAGGGCGGGCTCCTGTCCGAGGAGGCGATGGACGCGGCAGTGGCCGTCATGGCGCGATTCCGGGACGCCCTGGCGGAGCGGGACGTCCGCCACTACCGGGCGGTCGCAACGAGCGCGGTCCGGGAGAGCGGCAATCGGCGCGCGCTCGTGAAGCTGGTGCGGGAGCAAACCGGTCTCCGGCTGGAGGTGATCTCCGGCGCCGAGGAGGCACGGCTCGTACACCAGGCCGCCCGGACCCGGGTTCCTATGGGGGACGGTCTCTGGCTCATGGCCGACCTGGGCGGCGGGAGCCTCGAGATCGCGATCGTCGACGGCGAGGGGATCAAGACCCTGGAATCGTTCGCCATCGGCACTGTCCGGCTGCTGGAGGAGTTCCGCAGCGCCACCGGCGGAGCGGATCGAATCCGGAGGCTTCTGGACGAATACGTCGCCGGACTCCGATTCGACTCCTTCGGAGAACGTCCACAGGTCGCGGGGTACATCGCCACCGGCGGCAACATCGACGACCTCGCCCGTGTGGCGGGCGCGAGCCCCGACGATGACGGAGTCTACCTCCTCGACCTGGACGATCTGAAGAAGGCGATCGAGACGCTGAGCGGGATGACGATCGAGGAGCGAATCGAGGAGTTCGAGCTCCGCGAGAACCGCGCCGACGTGATCGTGCCGGCGGCTATGATCTATGCGCGGCTCGCCGAGCGCTTCGGAGTCACCCGGATCCATGTCCCCAACGTGGGCGTCAAGGAGGGTGCGATGATCGACCTGGTCGACGACGTGACGGGTGGGGAGGGACACGGAAAGCGGCGGGCGCGCGAGGTGGTGGCCGGGGCCGTGGCGCTAGGCCGGCGCTTTCATTTCGAGGAGCAGCACGGCGTCCACGTGGCCCGCCTCTCGGAGCTCCTCTTCGACACCCTCGCCGAAGACCATGACCTCGACGAGAGGGATCGTGAGATCCTCGTGGCTGCGGCGATCCTTCACGACATCGGCCAGCGGATCGCCTACAAGCGCCACCACAAGCACTCCTACTATCTGATATCGGAATCGGAGCTTCCCGGCCTCGACCTGGACGAAGTGGAGCTCGTCGCCAATGTGGCCCGCTACCACCGGCGCGCCGATCCCTCCACGAAGCACCCGCCCTTCGAGGGGCTGTCCGAGGAGGACCGGGAGCGCGTCACGAAACTCTCGGCTATCCTGCGGGTCGCCGACGCCTTCGACCGGGAGCACGTCCAGAACGTCCGCGACCTCGCGATCGAGCTGGACGACGAGCACATGGAGATCGAGCTCGAGGGAGAGGGCGATTTCGAGCTCGAGCGCTGGGCGCTGGAGCGCAAGAAGGCGCTGTTCGAGAAGACATTCGGCCTCGAGATCGTCCTCGCCAACGAGGCGGTGAGAAATGAACTCCCCTGAGGTCCACGACATGCCAGGCCGCCTGATCGCCGTCGAAGGGGTGGACGGATCGGGCAAGTCGACGCAGATCGACCTGTTGCACAAGTGGCTTACCGGGCTGGGGTGCCGCGTCTTCTTCAGCGAGTGGAACTCGAGCCCGCTGGTCATGGAAGCCACGAAAAAGGCCAAACGCCGGTTGCTCCTGACCCCCACGACGTTCTGTCTGATCCACGCAACCGACTTCGCCGACCGCTACGAGCGTCAGATCCTGCCGATGCTGAAGGCGGGCTACATCGTTCTGTGCGACCGCTACGTCTACACCTCCTACGCGCGCGACAAGGCGCGGGGTTGCGACCCCGCCTGGCTGCGCGAGGTCTACGGCTTCGCCCAGCCCCCGGACATCACATTCTGGTATCACGTTCCCGTGGAGACTGCGCTGGACCGGCTGACGAAGTCCCGCAAGGAGCCCAACTACTTCGAGGCCGGAATGGACCTCGGGCTCTCGCTGGACCTTCGGGAGGGCTTCCGGATCTTCCAGGACCGGATCACGAGGAATTACGCCGAGATGGTCGAGGAGTTCGAATTCGTGACCATGGACGCCACGCTCCCCATCCACCACCAGCAGCAGGCCGCGCGAAAGCTCATCCAGGAACGGATCGACCTGAGCGCATACCCGTCCCGGATCGAGCGCGTGGTCCACGACCAGTACGGCATCCCGCCGCCCGTCTTCGAGGAGGACCTGATCGACGCCGAGGGCGAGTGGTGAGCCATCGGACGTACCGCCACACGATTCCCGGCATCGACATGGAGGAGCTGGGCGGACTTCTCATCGTCCTGGAAGGGCCGGACTCGTCCGGACGCTCGACCCAGATCTGGCTCCTGTCGCGCTGGCTCGAGCAGCTGGGGTTCGCCGTCGAGCAGATGGGCCTGAAGCGCAGCAAGCTCGTAGCCAACGAGCTCGAGCAGGCCAAGAACGGCAACGTGATGAGCCCGCGCACCATGGCGCTCTTCTACGCGACCGATTTCTACGACCAGCTCGAGAACCGCATCCTCCCCGCGCTGCGGGCCGGCACCGTCGTGCTCGCCGACCGGTACATCTACACCCCCATGGCCAGGGACATGGTGCGGGGCGCCCCGTTCGAGTGGCTCGAGCCTCTCTACTCGATGGCCGTCGTGCCGGACGCCGTGTACCTGCTGGACACTTCCGCCGAGAACATCCTGGACCGCACCCTCTCCTCCCGCGGCGAGCTCGACTACTGGGAATCCGGCATGGACCTCGGCCTGGCGCGGGACTGGTATCGGAGCTTCATGGTGTATCAGGAGGCCATGCGCGGGCAGTTCGAGCCGCTGATGTCCCGCTTCTCCATCGAGCGCGTCGACGGCGATCGCTCGATTCTGGACATCCACGAGGACTTGAAGTCCCGGATCGACCGGGTCCTTACCGGATTCACGACCCCCCGGGAGGACTAGTCCGGCCCCCGCACCGCGGATTTGACTTTCGGTCGCCGGAAATCGATCCTCTGTGGCTCCCAGCAACACGCCCGAACCCCCCGATCTCCGAGGATCTAGCGCATGAAACACGCTGACCGATCGCCGGGCCGCGGGGCGACCGCCGTCGCCACCGGATCCGAGAACGAGGGCCCGAAGAAGAAGGACAAGAAGAAGCCGAAGAAGGACAAGGCGGTAGACGAGCCGCGGACCAAGATCCGGAACAAGGTCTACGAGCGCGAGCTCGCGCGCCTGCAGCTCGAGCTCGCCAAGCTGCAGGAGTGGATCCGGCACGAGGGCCTCAAGGTGATCGTGGTCTTCGAGGGCCGGGACACGGCGGGCAAGGGTGGGGTAATCAAGCGGATCGTCGAACGGCTAAACCCCAGGATCGTGAAGGTGGTCGCGCTCCCTGCCCCCACCAAGCGGGAGCGTTCGCAGTGGTACTTCCAGCGCTACGTCGCCCACCTCCCCGCCGCGGGCGAGATGGTCCTCTTCGACCGCAGCTGGTACAACCGCGCCGGTGTCGAGCGCGTCATGGGGTACTGCACCGAGGAGGAGTACGAGGAGTTCCTGCGCGCCTGCCCCGAATTCGAGCAGATGCTGATCCGTGACGGGATCATCCTCATCAAGTACTGGTTCTCGGTGAGCGAGGAGGAGCAGGAGAAGCGGTTCCAGGCGCGGATGGAGGATCCCCTGAAGCGCTGGAAGCTGAGCCCGATGGACCTAGAAGCGCGATCCAGGTGGCTTGAGTACTCGCGCGCCAAGGACGAGATGTTCAATCACA
>DASSPT010000157.1:0-9875 GCA_035699465.1 Gemmatimonadota bacterium | reverse complement strand
TTCGCGATGGCGGGCATCGAGGCGATCCTGACCGAGCCGCCAGGGGGCAGGGAAGCGGACGACTCGGCCGACCTGTGACGAGCGAAACGACAAAGGCCCCGCCCGAGGGCGAGGCCTTTGCGCAGAACCGATCTGCTCCTGCGATCCCTACATCGTACCGGTCGTATCCGCGGCGCCTTCCATGGTGCCTTCCGTGGCGCCTGCCGATTCGGTGACCGGAGCGAAAGCGAGCCGGTCGATCTTCCACTGCCCGTCGACCTTCTGGAATCCCGCCACCCACTCGCTGGACTCGCTCATCTCCTGGCCGTCGGGGCCGGTCACGGTCACCGTCGAGATGCCCGAGCCGTACGCGACGTCGCCGGACTCGGCGATCTCCAAGGTGTGCGTTTCGATCGAGAGCTGGGCTCCTGGCGGTGGCATGTTCGCGCTGTCCGCCATCATGGCGCTGACCTGCTCGTAGTTCATCGTGCCCTCGGGCCCGATTTCCTGGTAGTCCGGCGTCATCATGCCGAGCACCGAGTTCATGTCGCCGGCTTCCCACGCGTCCTCGTAGCTCGTGCGGAGCTCGTCTAGAGCGGCCTCGTCGTCCACCGCCGCGACGCTGTCCGCAGTCGTTTCCTCCATTTCCCCGGTCTCCGTGCCCGCCTGCTCGCAGGCGCCGAGCATGAGAGCGAGTCCCATCAGGATCGGGGGAACGATTCGGATCTTGGTCATGCCTTCCTCCATTTCGTGTGATCGAACGTGCGATCGGGCAGAGAAGACTATCAAGATAGTACACTTCGACCCCACGAGCCGCAGTCCGGCGTCTTACGATGCCGGGGCTCGGCTCTCGCCCGTGCCCGTGAGGACCAGACCCCGAAGGAGCCGGACCCGCTCCGCGGTGGGCGGATGGGTCCTCAGAAGGCTCGACGCCCGCGACTCGAAGCTCTTGATCGGATTGACGATGTACAGGGGAGCGGTGGCCCGGTTGGCGGCCTCGAGGACTTCGGGATCGGCCTCGATCTTCTCGAGCGCGCGCGCAAGCGCCTCCGGGTAGCGCGTCATCTCGGCGCTCCCGAGGTCGGCGAGGGTTTCCCGTCGACGGGAGACGGCCGCCTGCAGCAGCCGCGCCGAAAGCGGAGCGAGGACCGCGACCAGAACGGCGATCAGGATGAGCGGCAGGGATGCGTCCCGGTTCCGGGACCGCGTCGGGCCGGCCCACCAGAGTCGGCGCAGCGCGAAGTCGGCCAGGAGCGCGATCGCGCCGACCGTGACGGCCACCAGTGTCGTGTACCGGATATCGTAGTTGCGGACATGGGATAGCTCGTGCGCGATCACGCTCTGGAGCTCGTCGCGGTCGAGCTTCTCCACCAGGCCGGTCGTGACGGCGACGATCGCGCGCCGCGGATCGCGGCCGGTGGCGAACGCATTCGGCGCCGAGTCGTCGATCACGTAGACCGCGGGCACCGGCATCCCCGACGCGATCGCCATCTCATGGGCGACATTGAGGAGCACCTGATCGCGGGCCGGATCCGCGGGACGCGCGGTGCTCGCGGCCAGCGTCATGGAAGCGCCTCCGAACCAGCTGATGAGCAGGAGTACGGACGCCACGACGATCGCCACGGTGAGCCCCGCACCCGCATGGCCGTACAGGGCGCCGAGCGCCGCGCCGAATGCGCCGAGGACCGCGGCCAGGGCGAGGACGAGGAACAGGGATCGCCGGCGATTGGCCGCGATCTCGCGGTACAGGCCCCGGGTCTCCATCGCCTGGATGCGGGTCGACCCGCGCGCTAGCGCAGGTCGACCTTCACGGGCTCGCGCTCGGCCTCGTCCGTTTCGAAGAACTCCTGGGCGGTGAAGCCCAGCAAGCCGCCGATGACGTTGGTGGGAAACGTCTGTAGCCGAGTGTTGAAGCGCATGACGGAGTCGTTGTAGAACTGGCGCGCGAACGCGATCCGGTTCTCGGTCCCCGTCAGCTCCTCCTGGAGCCGCATGACGTTCTCGTTGGCCTTGAGCTGGGGATAGTTCTCTACCACCGCGAAGAGCTGACGGAGCGCGCCGGTCAGTGCGTTCTCGGCCCGCGCCTGGGCGGCGGGTCCCTGCGCGGAAACCGCGGCCGCCCGCGCCTCGGTCACCTTCGTCAGGACCTCCTGCTCGTACTGCATGTAGTCCTTGACGACTTCGACGAGATTCGGAATCAGATCGTAGCGACGCTTGAGCTGCACGTCGATCTGCGCCCAGGCGTTCTGCAACTGGTTGCGGAGATTGACGAGGGAGTTGTACGTCAGGATCCCCCAGCCCACCAGCACCACCAGGAGGGCGAGGATCGCGAGCAGCACGACGACGCCGATTCCGAGACCGATCACGCGGACCTCCAGCCGAAGGAATGATGAGCGGTGACGCTACCCCTCGGGGGGTGCAGTGTCAACGCGCGGGATATATTGCCGCGCATGCCGATGGCGCTGCAGATCTCGGTGTTTCTCGAGAACCGGCCGGGAAGACTGGGCGCGCTGTGCGAGGTGCTCGCCGATCAGGGTATCAACATCCAGGCGATCATGGTCCCCAGCGGTACCGACTACGGGATCGTGCATGTGATCGTCGACCGTCACGAGGAGGCGCTGCAGGGGCTCGAGGAGCGCGGCTACCGCACCTACACGAGCCGCGTGCTGGACGTGACGCTCGACGACCACCCCGGCGCACTGGCCCGGCTCGCGGATCACCTGGCCGAGAACGACATCGACATCAAGTACGCCTACTCCGCGATCGGCGAGCGCGGCCGCCTGATCCTCTCCGTGAGCGACGCCGAGCGCGCCAGCGAGCTGCTCGACAGCTGAGCCACTTCTAGCGCTGCTGCTCCGGCGGATACGCGAAGGTCCCGACGGGCACCCGGATCACGCAGCTTCCTTCGACCGTCGTAAGGCAGCAGAGCCGCCAGCCCCGCTCGATGCGGTCCCCGAGCTGCGCGTGCTCCCGCGGGTCGGGAGCCGAGAGCCGCTCCGCCCCCTCTTCCACGTGCACCTGGCAGGTCGAGCAGACGCCCTGACCGTCGCAGTCGTGGACGATCTCTACGCCGGCGCGCACGGCGACGGTGGTCAGGAACGTGCCCCGCGCGACCCGCGCCTCCCGACCCGAGGGCAGGAACCGCACCCGCGCGTTTTTCGTGGGGTCCGGGGGCGTCACGGGCCCTGGATCGCGGCCAGCGCGGCGGCGGCTGCGCGCTCGCCGCTCAGGACCGCGCCCTCCATCGTCGCCGGCCAGCCCGTGTCGGTCCAGTCGCCCGCCAGCCAGAGTCCCGTCACGGGCCCCCCCGTCGCCGGGCGCCGGCGCGCGCAGCCCGCGTCGGCCCGGAACGTGGCGCGCGGCTCCTTGACTACCGCCGACGCGACGAGCCGGGCGGAGCGCCGGGCGGGGAAGACCCGCTCCACGGCCGCGTCCAGCCGCGCCGCGATCTCCTCCTTCGGCAAATCGACCCACTCCGCCGCGGCGCTGAGCGAGACCCCGAGACACGGTCCCCCCGACCGGGCGCTGCCCAGCAGCCGCTCCCGATCGAACACCCACTGGAGCGGGGAACCGAACGTCCCGGCGAACGCATGCTCGAGGACCGGGCGATCGTACCACAGATACGCGTTGACGATCGGGACGGCGCCGACGGCGGCATAGCCGCGGTCGGAGGGCGCGGGCAGCAGCCCGTCCAGGGCCGGAGGTGGAAGCGCCGCGACGACGGCGTCCCCCGCCAGCGCATCGCCTCCGGACAGGACGACTCCGGCGACACGGCCGCTCTCCACGGCCAGCGCCGTCGCACGCTCGCCGAGGCGGAGACGGACTCCCGCCGCCTCGAGCGCGCGGCTTCCAGGATCGCCGATCGCCTCGCTCAACCCGACGCGCGGCAGCCAGAGGGCTCCCCCCTCCGACCCGCTCCAGATCGCGCGCTCCAGGAAGAACGCCGTGAGTGGAAGGTTCGCGTCCGCTACGGGCATGTTGAGCGCGGGGGTCACCAGCGGCCCCCAGAAGCGCTCGAGCGATTCAGCCGACGCGCTTCGACCGCGGAGCCACTCTCCGAGCGGGACGTCCTCCATCGCCGCCGGATCCTCGACCCGTGACAGCGCCCGCACGTCGCGCATCACCCGCAGCCGGTCCCGCAACGGCAGGTGCCTGTAGCGGAGGAGCGCCGGTAAGAGGTGCAGCGGCGACGGAAGACGCGACGCCGACAAGGAGAACTTCCGTCCGCGTTCGTCGAGGATGGGAATTCCCAGCTTTCGCTGGCGCGCGAATGCGTCGGGCGGCGAGCCGATCTCCGCGAGGAACGCGCGCAGCCGCCGGCACGCACCCGCGAGGACGTGCTGGCCGTTGTCGACCACCGCGCCGGTTTCGTCGTCCCGGAACGAGAACGCGCGGCCGCCGAGGAATGGACGCCGCTCGATCAGCTCGACGCCCCACCCCGCGGCGGCCAGGCGCAGCGCGGCCGCCATGCCGGCGAGCCCGCCCCCGACGACGATCGCGCGCCGGCCCGGCGGGGTCACGCCGTCAATGCGCGCGCGGATCCGGCGAGAGCACGCGCGAGCTTGGCCGGCGTGCCGAGCGCCACCCGCTCGCGGAGGACGCGCGCGGGGTCGGCGGCCATGCGCTCCAGGAGTCCCCGATACACCGAGACGAGCGCCGCGGGGCAGGGGCGCGTGGCGTAGGGCAGCAGACGATAGAGCTCCGCCCCTTCGTCGTAGAGCGCGCGGGCGCGCTCGACCTGGAACAGGAACAGCGGCTCGAACCCGGCCCCTGGAGCGCCCGCGAGGACGCGCCCGGGGTCGACTCCGAACCGGCGGGTCTCGTCCATCGGCAGGTACCAGCGCCCTCCCCGCGCGTCTTCCCGCACGTCGCGGAGGATGTTGGTGAGCTGAAGCGCGTACCCCAGACGCTCGGCCGCGCTCTCCGCCTCGGCCCCGGAACCCCCGAAGACGCGGAGCGACACCAGCCCGACCACGCCCGCGACGTCCCAGCAGTACGACCGGAGGGCGCTCCAGTCGGCGTACTCGACGGGCTCGAGGTCCCGCGCCACCCCGTCGATCAGCGCGTGAAGAAGCGGTGCAGGCACGCGATAGCGCGCGACGGCATCCGCCAGCGCCGCCCAGCGAGCGTCCGGCGGCGAGCCCGTCAGCGCCGCGTCGAGGTCGGCGCGGACGCGTGCGAGACCCGTACGGCGTCCGGCTCGGGGAGCCGCACCGTCGACGGTCTCGTCGGCGAGATGGAAGAACCAGTACAGGGAGGAGAGCGCGCGTCGCCGCTCGCGGGGAAGGAGTCGGATACCCAGAGAGAAGTTCGCGGCCGCGCGGCGCGTCGCGCGCTCGCATGCGGCGTAGCCCGCCGCGATCGGATCGGGCGCGGCCGCGGCTGCGATCGGGATCAAGCGATCCCGGGCGGCGAGACCCCGACCCGCCATGCCCGCGCGCATTCCGCGAGCAGGAAACGCGACCGCTGGCGCGAGTCGATCGTCGGCCGACGAACGAGCGTGTCCTGTCCCTGCCGATCGATCGCGTCGCAGATCGCCCACCCGCCGCGCGTGAATGCTCGGACCAGAGGGCGCCAGCGTAGCGGAAGCCGGTCGGCGAGCGGCCATCCGCGCGTCAGGAACTCGCGGGCCCAATCCACCTCTTCGGCGACCAGCGCGCGTAGCGCCGTGGACGCGCTCGGGAGGCTCAGCTCGACGTCCGGGTCGAGCCCGTGCCGGCGGCAGTCCGAGAGCGGCAGGTAGCACCGTCCGCGATCCCGGTCCCGGGCGAGATCCTGCCAGAAGTTGGCGAGCTGCAGCCCGATCGACGTCGCGTCGGCCAGCGCGGCCAGGGACTCGTCGTGTACACCGGCTACGCCGAGCACCATGCGCCCCACCGGCGTCGCGCTGTGGTCGCAATACTCGAGCAGCGCGGCGCGATCGGGAAAGCGATGGAAGATCTGATCGCGGCGATTCGCTTCGATCAGCCGGTAGAATAGCTCGGGTTCGAGCCCCCGCGCTCTCGCCGTGCGAGCCAGGGCCACGAGCACGGGCGCGTCGGTGGACGCATGGCCCGCGAGTGCGGCCTCGACCCGCTGACGCCAGGTCTCGAGCAGCACCACGCGGTCCCCCTCGGCCTCGTCGCCGAGGTCGTCCGTGGTGCGGCAAAAGGCGTAGACCGCCGCCAGATCGCGGCGCTCGGACGGCAGTAGCAGCGGCCCCAGCACGGGGAAGTTCTCGTAGTGGGAGCGCGCCAGACGAGCGCACTTCTCATGGGCCGCCCGCTCTTCGATCCGGGCGCCGGGAATGGAACGCAGGTTCGTCATCATGAACTGCGCGAACCTAGGCGCGCGCCGGTCCGGGAGCAACGCTCAGGGCTCGATATCGAGGCGACGCAGGATCTTCTGCAGGCTCTGTCGGTGGAGGCCGATCGCCCTCGCGGTCGCCGACACGTTTCCGCCGTGGCGCTCGAGCGCGGCGGCGAGGAATGACCGCTCGAACGCCTCGACCGCCCGGTCCCGGGCCTCGGTGTACGGCAGGTCGGCGAGCACGGCGTCGATCGGACCCGGCGAGGTCGTGGCTCCACTCACGTGTGCGGGAAGGTCGGGGACATCGATCACGTCTGTGTCGGCGAGGACCACGGCCCGCTCGAGCACGTTGCGGAGCTCGCGCACGTTTCCCGGCCAGTCGTAGGCGACCAGCGCGCGCCTCGCCGCCGGCGAGAGCGACCGCACGGGGCGGTCGTGGCGGTCCGCCAGGTCGGCGATGAAGTGGACCGCGATCGACGGGATGTCGGAGCGGCGCTCGCGCAGCGCGGGGAGGCCGAGGGTCACGACCTGGAGCCGGTAGAGCAGGTCGTCGCGGAACTCGCCCCGCGCGGCCATTTCCTCGAGCGGCCGGTTCGTGGCCGCGAGGAGGCGCACGTCGACGGGTCGCGATGTCGTGGTCCCGACGGGCGTCACTCTCCCTTCCTCCACCGACCGGAGGAGCTTGGCCTGGACCGACGGCGCGAGATCCCCGACCTCGTCGAGGAACAGGGTGCCCCCGTGCGCCGCCTCGAACACCCCCGTGCGATCGCGATCCGCACCGGTGAACGCGCCCTTGACGTGTCCGAAGAGCTCGCTCTCGACGAGGTCGGCGGGCAGCGCCGAGCAGTTGAGCGCGACGAACGGGCGGTCCGCACGCGCGCTCTCCGCGTGGATCGCGCGCGCGGCCAGCTCCTTGCCGGTGCCGCTCTCGCCCGTGATCAGCACCGTGGCCGTGGTCGGGCCCGCCCGGCGGATCGTCTCCGCGACCGCGCGGATCGCCGCGGAATCGCCCACCATCCCATGGAACTTCCCGGCCAGCTCGCGGCGCAGCCGGCGGTTCTCCGCCCGCAGCGAGAGAACCTCGTGCGCGTGGCGCACCGTGGCGCGGATCTCTTCGTTGTCGAACGGCTTCGGCAGGTAGTCGTAGGCGCCGAGCTTGAGCGCCTGGACCGCCGTCCGTTCGTCGCCCTGGGCGGTGACGAGGACGAAGAGCGTGTCCGGCAACCGCCCGCGAATCGCCTCCAGGAGCTGCATCCCGTCCATCCCCGGCATCCGCAGGTCGGCGAAGACGAGGTCGGCCGGCGCGCCGTCCAGTGCGGCCATGGCGACGTCGCCTGTCTCCGCCTCGCGGACCTCGTGACCCTCGGAGCGGAGCAGCTCGCCGAGCGCGAGCCGGATCGCCTCCTCGTCGTCGACGACGAGGATTCTCAAGCGCCCCCACTGACTGCGTGCGCCGCCAGGGGAAGTCGGATGCGGAACACGGCCCCGCCGTGGGGGGCGTCCGCGACCTCGATCGTCCACCCCGACTCGTTCGCGATCCGGCGGACGACCGCGAGGCCGAGCCCGCTGCCGCCGCGCAGGCTGTAAAGGGGCTCGAACACCCGCTCGCGCTCGGCGGGGGGAACGCCGGGGCCCTGGTCGCGGACCGCGATCACCACCGCATCGTCGTCTGGCATCGCACGCAGATCGACGTGGCCCCCGGCGGGCGAGTGCTCGATGGCGTTGAGGAGCAGGTTGAGGACGGCCTGCGCCAACGTCTCACGCGAGGCGGATACGCGCAGTCCGCCGGAGTCCGCGCGAACCAGGACGTCCGATCGCTCGGCGCGGGGGGTGAGGAGGATCCGCAGATCGTCGAACAGAGGCGCGAGCTCCGTGTCGCCGGTTTCGGGCGCGCGCGCCGCGCCCCTCCGGGAGAGGCCGAGCAGATCCGCGACGATTCGTTCCACGCGCCCCACCTCGCGCACGATCACCTCGGCATAGCGGCGCCGGGTGGGTTCGTCCACCTCGTCCTCCGCGAGCCGCTGCGCCAGGGACCGAACGCCGGTCAGGGGGTTCCGGACTTCGTGGGCGAAGGACGCGGTGAGCTCGCCCACCATCGCCTGGCGCTGGAGCGCCGCGGTGTCCGTCGCGAGCTCACCGCGGCGCGCCGAGCGCGCCTCGATGTCGTAGAACCGGAGCTGCGTCACGCCGATGAACAGCGCGACCTGCACGACGACGGTGATCAACGGCATCGCGTAGATGAAGAAGGAGTCGTCGGTCAACCAGCCGAGGATGATCGAAAAGGGCACGACGACGACGAGGAAGCCGAGTACGATCATGCGTGTCTTGCGCCGCGCTCCCTCCTGGAACGCCGTTGCAGCCTCGCGGCGCACGTGCAGTATCGAGCCCAGGCTCCAACCCACGATCTGCCATGCGATGGCCGCGAGCTCGATGCCCTGCGCCGCCTGATCCTGCGTGGCTCCGAGAGTGAGCGGGGCAGCCAGGGCCGCGAGCACGAGAATGCCGGCGATCGCGCGGCGTCCGATGTCGTGGAGGTCGATCAGGGCATCCAGGACGAAGAGGGCGGGGAGCAGATGGACCGCCAACGCGTAGGCCAGGCCGACGCCGGGCGTGATTTCGTCGGTCGCCAGCATCCACCCCTGAAGGGCCAGCCAGACCATGACGTCGAGCTCGAAGACCGCGAACCATCGCAGCGCACGGCTGCGAGGCTCGAAGAGGAGGAGAAAGGACGTGCCGACGAGGTTGGCCCCGAGCGCGAAGAAGGCGATCGCAGCCGGCAGAACGTTGTTCAACGCGCGCGCGGCGCGAGGGCCGCCATCACAGGATCTCGAGCTCCACGCCCGCCACCAGCGTCCGGCCGTCGAACACCGAGCCCACCGTGCGCGGATTCTCCCAGTTCGCGTCGTAGACCACCGCCGAGGCGTTCTCGCGATCGAGCACGTTGATGACCTCCAGGTAGAAGACCGCGAAGCGCCCGCTGAGCCGCTGGAATCGCGTGATCCTCGCGTCGAGCCGGAAGTAGTCGGGAAGCCGACTGGACATCGGGTCGCCGTAGACGGGCTCGGGGAATCCATCACCGCCCGTCGATCCCACGGCTTGCGTATACGGCCGTCCGGTCGCGTAGCGAACCGTGCTTCCGAGCTGCCACGACCCGAGCGTGTACATGCCGACCGCGGTCAGCGAATGCGTGACGTCCACTTCCGACGAGATCCGTCCTACGTCGGCCACTTCGATCGTGCCGTCGAGGAGCGAGTACGCGACCCAGCCGCCCCAGCGCTCGGTCTGCGACCAGCGGACGAGCGCGTCGACACCCATCGCCCGCCCGCCCTCGATCTCCAACGCTCCATCCTCGTCGACGTAGCGGTCGTAGGACTTGACGTACGTTTCGACCTTGAGCGCCGGCCGGCCCTCGCGCTCGACGCCGAACGCCGCGTGCCGGGCGCGCCGCGGGATGCCGGCGGGCGCGCCGCCGTCGGGCAGGTCGTACCCCACGCGCCAGCGGCCCTGCTGAAACGTGCCCCCCGCGAGCCGCCAGGTCCAGTCGCCGGCCCGCAACGCGAGCGCGATCCGCGGGTCGAGCGTAAGCGCGTTCTCGCCGGGGAGGCGGT
>DASSPT010000156.1:0-41714 GCA_035699465.1 Gemmatimonadota bacterium | reverse complement strand
TGGCGCGCGCCGAGTGGATCCAGCCCAGCGGAGGACGCCCGGTGAAGATCCCGGCGCCGCCACGGAGCCGGTCGGCTCCGGCGCCGGAGAGCTCCCAGGTGAACCCCACGCGCGGAGAGAGGTGCAATCGACGTGAGGGGCGTTCGTCCGTCCGCCGTCCGAAGATCGAGTCCACCTCGGCGTTGTAAGGGGCGCTCCCGCTGATGGCCAACATGTCGGCGCGAACGCCCATCGTGATCGAGAGCCGATCGCCGACCTGCCACCGGTCGCCGGCGTAGGCGGCGTACTGTCCACCCCGGAGCGGCACGGTCGCGCTGCCGAAGTCCCGTCGAATCATGAAGCGCTCCGCGAGGCCGGCCTCGAGTGAGTCGAGACTGGAAAAGGTCCAGTCGCCGAACGAGCCCGCGAGACCGCCGCGGTCGATTTGAAAGCGCTCGGCCTCGAGCCCGAGCGTCAGCTCGTGGGAGGCGCCGAGCGGCAGGGTGAGCGTGTCCTCGAGGACGAGCCTCCAGTCCTCGAAGGTGCCGCCCTGGGCGATGTCGGGAGTTCCCGTGAGAATCGTGACTTCGTCCCCCGTCGTGCTCGGGACCGCGACGCGGATGATCGGCTGCTGGACTTCGGGCAGGGTCCGGAGCGACCCCCACCGCCGCGAGACCAGGAGCTCGTTGTGGCCACCCGCGCGAGGCAGCGCCGTGTTGAGCTGGAATGCAGCGGTCCAGAGGGACATGGACGTGGTCGAAGAAAAGCTCGTCAACGGATACACCTGCTCGTCGCGCGAGAACGTGAAATTCCGGGTTCTGGCGTAGTTCAGCGACACAACGGAGCGGCTGTCCCATTCGGGGAGCGCGAGATCCAACCGGCCGAAGACGTTCCGAAGCGGACTCTCGTTCTCGACCGGCCCCCCGGACCCGGCCTCGAGGCCGTATCCCCGAAGGATGGCGTCCAGCCGTTCGATGTCGGCCACGTCCACGGGCACCGGCGGCGTCGCCGTCGCCGGTTGTCCAACCCAGGGCCCGGGCGCGGGGGACGTCAGGTGCTGGAACTCCGGCGCGACGAAGAAGTGGAGCCGGTCGGCCACGATCGGGCCGCCGAGGGAGAAGCCGTACTGGACCTGCTCGTAGGCGTCGGCGGGCGCCATTTCGCCGCCCCGCGCGAGCCGATCGTTTCGCCAGTAGGCGAACGCGGAGCCCTCGAACCGGTTCGTTCCCGAGCGGGTGACCGTGTTGACCAAGGCTCCGGCGAAATTCCCGTAGCGGACGTCGTACGGGGCGAGGAGGACCTGGTACTCTCGCACAGCTTCGAGCGGCACGGATTTCCCGCCGTTCTGGTTCGACGTCAGGCCGCCGGAGAGCGTGCGCTCGGACGCGCCGTTGATGAGGAAGTCGTTGAACCGGAGTCCCACCCCACCCCCCGACATGCTCGCGGGGAGCCCGGTCCTGGCCGAGATCTGCGGCACGAGGCGAACGAAGTCGTAGAGGTTCCTGTTGAGCGTGGGCAGGCGGTGCAGGAGCGAGTCGCGGAGGGTCGTCGCCGTCCCCTCGGGAGTGTCGACACTCGAGTACCCGGCTGGCGCCAGGACCCGGAGGGTGTCGACGGCGATCGGGGCGGCATCAAGTACCAGCTCCACGCGCCGTGGCTCGCCGAGCCCGAGGTACAGGTTCTCGACCCGCTGAGCCACGAATCCCAGTCGTTCGACCTGGATCGTGTAGGGCCCGCCGATCTCGAGGCCCCGTGCGAGGAACCGGCCGCTCCGGACCTCCGCCTGGACAACGAAGCCCGTCGCTCCGTTCACGACCGCGACCCGTGCGCCGTCGACGTCGGACCCGTCCGCTGCCCGCACCACCCCCTCCAGGGAGGCGGTCGAGACGCCCTGGGCGACAAGCTCCGAACCGAGCGTGGCGCAGGTCGCAAGACCCACCGCTGCCGCGAGCAGGCATCGGGAATGTGTTCGCTGCAAGATCGTCGGCCCCCGCCTTGCCAAATTCGAGCCGGTCCACCCCAGTTTATATGCCGATCGGGCTCGTCGTGCGGAAAGGCCGCATGGAGTCCGGAACCTGTTGCGCCGTCGACGGGTACGACAGCTCCCGATCCTTGCATCGCATCGACGTCCAGTCTAACGTGACCGCCGGATCCGAACCCATACCTGCGTGATCCATCACATCAAAATCGGAGGATTTCTCGTGGCCGACAGGCCCGCCATTTTCCTGCGCGCCGTGGCCCTGCCCGCGCTCGTAGCGCTCGCCGCCTGCGGCCGCGGCGAGGACGAGAGCCAGGTCGTCGCGCGCGTCGGTGACGAGACGATCACGGTCGCGGACGTGGCGGCCTACATGCAACGCGCCAACTACGGCGCCAATCTGGCGGACGTCGAGCGCGCGGTGAACGAGGTCATCGACGCACACCTGGCGCTCGACCGGGCGCGAGAGCGCTACACGCCGGCGCCGATCGAGAGCCTCCAGATGGAGGAGTGGAGGAAGACGCTCCTCGTCAACCAGTTCCGCGAGAACGTGATCTGGAAGGACATCCGGGTCGACGAGGCCAAGCTCGAGGAGTGGTACGAACAGAACGTCGGCGAGCGGGTCACCGTCGACCACATCCTGATCCGGCCGGGCAGCGCGCCAAGCGCTCCCGGAGGCGCGAGCGCTGCGCCGACCGACGCCGACAGGCAGGCCGCCAAGCGCGAGGCCGACTCGCTCCTGGTCGCGCTGCGGGACGGCGCCGACTTCGCCGCGGCCGCGCGCGCGCATTCGGACGATCCGTCGAGCGCGACGAGCGGCGGCCGCATGCAGCCATTCGGACGAGGCGACATGGTCGCGTCGTTCGAGCAGGCGGCATTCGAGACGCCGGTGGGCGAGTTCGCTCCCGTGATCGAATCGCAGTTCGGCTATCACATCATCCGTGTCGTCGACCGCTCGAAGCCGCCCCTCGACGACCTGCGGGAGCAGATCGAGGAGCAGCTCGCGCGGCCGATGCAGAACGAGGCGGAAGACCGCTACGTCACCAACCTCATGGAGAACAGCAAGCTCGAGTTCTACGAGTCGAACATCGACAGCCTGATCGGGATCCTCGACGCCGAGCGCCCGCCGCAGGGCGGCGAGCGGGAGCTCGAGCTGGCCACCTTCGAAGGCGGCAACATCACGCTGGGGGAGATCTGGGGACTGTACGAGATCCTGCCCCCCGGCAACCGGCAGACGATCAGCCAGCTGGAGCAGACCGACATGGTCCGCGCGCTGGCCACCATGGTGCAGCAGAAGATCATGCTCGCGCGCGCCGAGGCGACCGGCACCGAGCTCGACTCGCTGCGGCAGTCGCAGCTCGACGAGCGGATCGAGGGACTGCTCCTGTCCGCGTACCTCCGAAGCGCGTCCGAGGCCCGGCTCGAGGTGGGCGACGAGGAAGTGCAGAGCTACTACGACGAGCACCGCGAGTTCTACTCCGACCGGCCGTTCGCGGAGGTCGCGCCGGAGATCCGGCAGGTGCTCGCCGCGCAGCGGCTGGAGGAAGCCACGAGCCCGGACGTCCAGCGCGCCACTCTGGCGGCGATCGCGGATTCGCAGGAGGGCTCCGTGGACGTGGAGCGCAACAGCGACCTGTACGACGAAGTGCTGCGCGAGCTTCGCCGGCTGCGCGAGGAGGCCGGCCTGCCGGATCCGGGATCCGCGCCCGGCGGCGAGTCGCAGCCCACCCCGGGGGGCTCGGTGCTTCCGTCCGGCGCGCAGCCACCCGCCGCGGGCGCGGAGGAAGCGACCGATGGGCGGTAGGCCCTTCGCGCTCGTGACCGTGCTCGCCGCGCTCCTCGCAGCCGCGGGCGCGGCACGCGCGCAGGAGGCCGTCGTGCCGCCCCCCGACACCGCCGCGCAGCTCGAGCCCGCCGGGCCGGAGGCGCCGCAGCCGGACGCCGTCCCCCCTCCGCTGCCGGGAGGAGACCGCATCATGGCGGTGGTCGGGAGCAACCTCCTGCTCGAGTCCGAGTGGCGCGAGCAGACGGAAGTTCTGGCCACGCAGCTCGGTGTCGATCCCGCCTCTCCCCAGATGCGGGAGCTCGCCACCGAGGCGTTCGATCAGATGGTTCGGAATCTCGTCATCCTGGCGGCGGCCGAGCGCGACACCGCGGTCCAGGTGGACAGCGACCGGGTGACGGAGGAGGCCGATGAGGAGATCGCGCGCATCCGCTCCCGCTTCCCGAGCGAGGCCGAGTTCCTGCGCCAGCTGACGAACAGCCAGTGGGGGAGTCTGGCCGCGTACCGGGCCGATATCATGGAGCGCAAGCGTCGCGAGCTCGCCGGACAGATGTATCTGGATCTCCATCGCGACGAGATCCTTCCCCGCCCGGTATCGGACGCGGAGCTGCGCGAATACTGGAACGAGAACCGCGAGGCCTTCGGGACGACGCCGACGACCGTCAGGTTCGAGGAGATCCCCGTGCTGGTCGTCCCCTCCGAAGAGGTGCGGGCGGCCGCCCTGGCGGAGGCCGACTCCGTTCTGTTCGAGCTCCAGGCGGGAACCATCGACTTCCCGAGCGCCGCGATGCAGCACTCCGACGACCCCGCGTCGCGCGACACGGGGGGCGACGTCGGGTGGTTCGGGCGCGGACGGATGGTCGAGCCCTTCGAGGAGGCCGCCTTCGCGAGCCAGCCGGGGGCGCTCGTGGGACCTGTGGAAACCCTCTTCGGCTACCACATATTGCAGGTGCTCGACAAGCGGGAAGACGAGGTCAGGGTCCGGCACGTGCTCGTCGGATTCGGGCGATCGGACGCCGACCGCCAGGCAGCGCGGGCCCGCGCCGACCAGCTCGTCCTTGCGATCAACGCGGGGGCCGACGTGGACAGCCTCCAGGCGATCGAGATGCCCGGGGACTCCGCCTCGGCGGCGGTGATCGAGCTGGGCACGGCGCAGGTGCCGGCCGTGTACGGCCGGGCGCTGGAGGGGCTCGAGCCCGGCCGCGCCGCCGTCGCCGAGACACCGACGGGGTTCAGCGTCCTGATCGCCCGCGGCACGGGTGGCGGCGAGGAGCTGACCTTCGAGGAGATCGCCCCGCGTCTCAGGAGCCAGCTGGAACAGCAGAGGGCCGAGGATGCATTCGTCGATCGACTGCAGGACCAGGTGTACGTCGACATCCGCGTGCCCCCCGAGCGAGCGCTCCAAGGCGCTTGAGTCTGTGACGGGAGGCGGCTCAAAACGGTCCAGATTCGGCGGCGAGTCGCAACGCCGAAGATGGGCCGTTTTCAGCCGCCGTCCGGGCGCATGATCCTCTTCAAGAACGTACACAAGGAATATCCCCGCACCGGGTACGCGCTGCAGGACGTCTCGTTCCATCTGCGCAAAGGCGAGTTCACCTTCGTCACCGGCCCCTCGGGCGCCGGCAAGACGACGCTGGTCAAGCTGGTGACGATGGAGGAGCGGCCGACGGCCGGGATGGTCCGGATCTCGGGATACGCTTCGGACAAAATCAAGACGCGCGAGATCCCCGCGCTGCGCCGCCGGCTGGGGATCGTGTTCCAGGACTTCCGGCTCCTCAAGAACCGCACCGCGCGCGAGAACGTGGCGTTCGCCCTCGAGGTGACCGGCGCGTCGGCGGAGCAGATCAACCCCAAGGTCCTGCGGACGCTGGCCGCCGTGGGGCTCTCGGACAAGGCGGATCACCTGCCGTCGGAGCTCTCGGGCGGGGAGCAGCAGCGGGTGGCGATCGCGCGGGCGCTCGTCAACGATCCGTTCATCCTGCTGGCCGACGAGCCGACCGGGAATCTCGATCCCAAGGTCGCGCTCGACATCCTGCGCGTCTTCAAGGACATCAACCTGCGTGGGATGGCGGTGCTGCTCGTCACCCACGACCGCACGCTTCTCGGCGAGCACCCGCGCGCGCGCATCATCGAGCTCGACCAGGGAAGGATCGTCCGCGACACGGCCAACGGCGGGGCGGCAGGCTGATGGCCTACACCTCTCGCGAGGCGTTCTTCGCGTTCCGCCGCTCGCCGCTCCTGACCGCTCTCTCGATCGCGACCATCGCCTTCGCTCTCTACACGCTGTCGGTCTTCGGCCTGGTATGGACGAACATCGATCGTGTGCTCGCGGACGTGGAGGAGCGCGTCGAGGTGATCGCCTATCTCGTGGACGGGACCGATCCCACCGAGACGTCCGCGCTCATGCGCGAGGTCGCCGCCTATCCCGAAGTGGATTCGATCGCCTACCTCTCCAAGGAAGACGCGCTGGCGCGCGCGCGGGCGGAGCTCTCCGACTACAGCGCGCTGTACGAAGACCTCGAGTCCAATCCCCTGCCCGCCTCGATCGAGATCGCGTTGAAGGCCGGCTACCGCGACGCGGCCGACGTCGCCGACGTGGCGGCCCGGATCGCGCGCTTCGCGTTCGTCGAGGACATCAAATACGGCGAGGACTGGGTGCAGAAGCTCGACTTCCTGCAGAACCTGTCGCTGTTCCTGGGACTGGTCGTCGGCGGCGTGTTCGCGGTCATCGCGTTCGTGGCGATCGGGGCGACGATCAACATCGTGCTGATCTCCCGCGAGGACGAGATCGCGATCATGAAGATGGTCGGGGCCACGCGATCCTTCATCGCCCGGCCACTGGTCATCGAGGGATTCATCAAGGGCGTCCTGGGCGCGGTGATCGCGCTCGTGCTGCTGACGTTCACGTACTCGCTCCTCGAGCAGCGCGTGGTCTCCCTGTCGTTCTACTCGCCGCTCCAAGTCGCGGGCGGGATCCTGCTGGGGGGCGCGCTGGGGGCCGTGGCCTCGATCATGACGCTCAGGCGCCATCTAGCGACGTGGTGAGCCGGGCAGCGCTCGCTGTGGCCGTATGGATCGCTCTCGCGGGCGGTTTCGCGCCGGCCGCGCGCGCGCAGGACGAGGAGAGCGAGCTCGAAGCCCAGCGTCAGCGGCTGGAGAGCCTCCAACAGGAGATCCGGCAGAAGCGCGAGGAGGCCGCGCGGCTGGGAAGACGCGAGTCGAGCGTGATCCAGGAGCTACGCCGGGTGGAGAACGAGCTGGGTGTCACGCAGGAGCTCGTGACCACGCTCGAGGATCAGATCGCCGAGCGATCACGGGAGATCGAATCCAGCAGCGAGCAGCTGGCGCGGGCCCAGGACGAGCTCGCGATCAAGCGGCAACTCCTGGCTCGACGGTTGCGCGCGATCTACAAGCTGGGGCGCTTCGGGAACTTCCAGATCCTCCTGATGGCCGACTCGTTCGCCGAGATCCTCGGCCGCTACAAGTATCTGCGTCTCGTCGCCGAACAGGACCGGCGTCTCGTCGATCGGATCCAGCGGCTCGAGACGATGATTCGCAGGAATCGCACGGCCCTCGAGGATGCGCGAAGCGGCCTGGCGGAGGCGCGCGAGGAGCGGGTCGAGCAGGTGCAGACCCTGTCCGCCACCGAGCGCGAGCGGGAGCGCGCGCTGACGCAGGTCAAGAGCCAGCGCTCAGAGCAGCTCGAGGCGGCCGAGGCCCTCGAGGCCGAGACGCGGCGCATCCAGTCGCTCCTCGCGAACCTGGAGCGGCGCCGGACGGAGCGCGAGGAGCTGGCGCGGCGCGAGGCGGAGGAGGCCGGCCGTGAGGCGCCCGCTCCGGCAGCGTCGACCCTGACCGGCGACTTCGGAGCGCTCGGCTGGCCCGTCGACGGGGAGATCCTCGAGCGGTTCGGCCGCTCGCGGCACCCGGTCTACAACACGGAGGTCGTCAACAACGGCATCGACATCCGGGCTCAGCGCGGGACGCCGGTGCGCGCGGTCGAGACCGGCGAGGTCGTATACGCCGATTACAACGGCGGCTACGGCCTGATGGTCATACTCGACCACGACGGGGGCGACTACTCGCTCTACGCCCACCTCGACCGCGCCTCGGTCTCGATCGGCGAGCGGGTCGCGAAGGAACAGGTGATAGGCACCGTCGGCGAGTCGGGTAGCCTGGTGGGCCCCAAGCTCCACTTCGAGATCCGCCAGGGGGGGAAGGCCGTCGACCCCATCGGGTGGCTGAGGCGGCGGTGACGGCGATCGCCGACGGCCGCGAGCGGATCGAGCTCTTCGGGCACGAGCCGGTCAAGCGCGCGCTGAACGCGGCGCTGGCGCGCGGGCGGCTCGGCGCCGCGCTCCTGTTCCACGGCCCGCCGGGGGTCGGCAAGCAGACGGCGGCCCGCTGGCTCGCGCAGCGGATGCTGTGCCAGGGCGACCCGCAGGCGGGTCTCGATCTCGGCGGCGACGGGCCCGGCGTGAGCGGCTCGGCCGGCGACGGCGAGCCGTGCGGGCGCTGCTCGGCGTGCCGGCGGGTCTTCCGGGCGACCCACCCCGACGTCCACTGGTACTTCCCGCGACCGGCGGAGTCCTACTACAAGGACGACGCGCGCGGCGCCGACCTGACGCGCCGGGCCGGCAGGCCGACCGAGCCGCCGACGTACGACCACCCGGCGTCGTTCCGCATGGAGGACTTCCACGAGATCGCCCGGCAGGCGAGCCGGCCGCCATACGAGGCCGACGAGCAGATGTTCCTGCTGGGCGACGTCGACCAGCACCCGGAAGGAAACGAGCCGACCGGGATGCTGATGAAGCTCCTCGAGGAAGCGCCGCCCCGGACCCGCTTCGTGCTGACCGCCACGCGGCCCGACGCCCTGCCCGACACGATCCACTCGCGCGTCCAGGCGCTCGCGTTCCCGCCGCTCGACGACGCCACAGTCCGCGCGTTCGTCGACGCGCGGCTGGCGCTCCCCGCGGAAGAGGCCGAAGCGCTGACCGCGCTCGCCGAGGGTCGTCCCGGACGAGCGCTCGCCCTCGCCGACCCCGCGATCCTGGCGCTCAAGGAGATGGCGCTCGAGCTCTTCGAGCTCGGCGTCGAGGGCGGAAGGAGCCCGTACCGGTTCCTGCTCGAGTCCGATCTGCCGCGCGTCCGCGAGTCCCACGACCACGTGTTCGAGTTCCTGTCCGGCATCGTCGAGGACGCGCTGGCGGTGGCGCTCGACGCTGGCGGGGAGGGCGGCCTCTCGCTCCACCACCCCGAGCTCCTGCCGCGTTACCGCGAGGCCGCCGCCCGTCACGGCGCGGTGCGCCTGGCGGCGATGGCCCGCGGCGTCCACGAGGCGCGGGAGCGCGTGTGGAGCAACCCCTCGCCCGCGCTCCTGTACTGGTCGGCGCTCCGCGCGCTCAGCCCGTGAGCTGCGTGCGGGACGTCGTGCTCGCGGCGTAGATTGCCCCCGTGAGCCGCTACTACCTGACGACCCCGATCTACTACGTCAACGACCGGCCGCACATCGGCCACGCGTACACGACGATCCTGGCGGACGCCGTCGCGCGCGAGCGGCGCCTGGTCGGCGAGGACGTGCGCTTCCTGACCGGCACCGACGAGCACGGCGACAAGGTCGAGCGCGCGGCCGCGGCGCGCGGGCTCTCGCCCCAGGAGCACGTGGACGACCTGGCGCCGGTCTGGAAGGCGGAGTGGGACGCGCTCGAGATCCGGTACGACCGGTTCATCCGCACCACCGACCCCGACCACCTGGCGGTCGTGGCGATCGCCCTCGAGAAGATGAAAGCGGGAAAGGCGCCGGATGGCGGCCCGCTCCTCTACGAGGACGCCTACCGGGGATGGTACTGCGTCTCCGACGAGCGGTACTGGACCGAGAAGGACCTGGTCGACGGCCGGTGCCCGCAGTGCGGCAAGCCGGTCGAGGAGATCGAAGAGCGGAACTGGTTCTTCCGCATGAGCGCTTTCCAGGGCCGGCTCGTCGACCACATCCAGTCGCACCCGGGGTTCATCTACCCCGAGTCGCGCGCCAACGAGGTCCTCGGCTTTTTGCGGGAGCCCCTGGCAGATCTCTGCATCTCGCGGCCGGTGGAGCGGCTGGCTTGGGGGGTCCCGTTCCCGTGGGACGAGAAGTTCGTGACCTACGTCTGGGTCGACGCGCTCCTCAACTACGTGACCGGCACGGTGGATCCGCGGCCGGGCGAGGCGGCGGAAGAGACCGCTCGCCGCGCGATCGACGCCTGGAACGACCACCCCGCCGACGTCCACCTGATCGGCAAGGACATCCTGACGACCCACAGCGTCTACTGGATCACGATCCTGATGGCGCTAGACTGGTCCCTGCCGCGCCGGATTCTGGGCCACGGCTGGTGGCTGTGGGAGGGATCGAAGATCTCCAAGTCGGTGGGAAACGCCGTTCGGCCGGAGGACCTGACCCCGCTCTTCGGCGTCGATGGCCTGCGCTACTACCTGCTCCGCGAGATGACGCTCGGCCAGGACAGTACGTATTCGTACGATTCGCTCGTCCGCCGCCTGAACGCGGATCTCGCCAACGACTTGGGAAACCTCCACTCGCGGGTCACCAAGATGGCCGGGCGCTACCTGGAGGGCCGGCTGCCGCGACGCGCCGACGCCGCGGGCCAGGCCGAGGAGCCGTTCCTCCGGGACCTGGCGCTGGAGATCGGGGGCGAAAGCGGGCAGGTGGCGCGCGCATGGCGCGAGTGGCGGACGCACGCCGCGCTCGCCCAGGTGTTCCAGCTCGTATCGGCGACGAACGAGTACCTGGAGCGGCTAGAGCCGTGGAAGCGGGCGAAGGACCCGGCGGCCGCGCCCGAGGTCGCCGCCACGCTCCTCCACGCCGCCGAGGCGGTCCGGCTGGCCGCCGCGCTTCTCTGGCCGGTGGTGCCGCAGCTCTCCGGGAGCATTCTCGAATCCCTGGGACAGCCCGCCGTGCCCGGCCCGGAGCACCTCGCCTGGGGGGTCCTCGACGGGGACGCGATCCTGGCCGGGCCGGCGATCTACCAGCGGCTCGAGGCGGGGGCGGTATGAGCCCCCGGCGCACGGAACCCTCGTGGGGGGACCTGCGGCTCGGCATCATCGTGGTCTCGGTGGGGCTCCTCGCGCTCGTCGGCGTGATCGTTCTCGGCTCGGGCCGCGGCCCGATGCGGCCGGAGACGTACACGCTCTACGTCCATCTGGACGACGCCGGGGGCCTGCGAGTCGGATCGCCCGTGGAGGTCCTGGGGGCCCCCGCGGGCCAGGTCGTCGACGTCACGATCCTGCCGCCCGACGCGCCCGGCGCCGCCGGAGCGCAGCCGGAGAGGGGTGACATCCGGATCGAGCTCTCGGTCGAGGAGCGGTTTCGCGACCACATCACCAACAGCTCGCGCGCTCAGCTCGCCACGCTCGGCATGGGGGGCGAGCGGTACGTGAAGATCGTCGCCGGCGACGTCCGCGAGCCGCCGGTGGAGCCGGGGGCGGTGATCCCCACCGTGGCCTCGGTGGACCTGGATCTCGTGCTGGCACAGGCGGGGCGCGCCGGGAACGAGATCCAGGAGATCGCCTACCTGGGCACCCAGCTCCAGGAGAAGGTGGCCTCCGGGGCCGGGACCGCCGGGAAGCTCGTCGACCTCGATTCCCCGCTGTACGACCGGGTCTATCGGTTCGAGGACCACGCGCAGGATTTCCTGGAGGCCCTCGACCACGGGCAGGGCGTGATCCCGGGCTGGCGATCCGACGGTCGATTCAAGGCCAACGTCGAGGCGCTCCGGTCCGACGTCGCGTTCCTCTCCGACTCGAGCCTCGCGCTCGAGGACTGGTCGGACCCGGCGGAGCTGCGTCAGGCGATCCACGACCTGCGGGTGGCGGCGGCGGCCCTTTCGGCGAAGCTGGATTCCGGGCAGGGGACACTGGGACGCCTCGCCCGCGATCAGGAACTGTTCATTCAGATCCGTGTACTCCAGCTGGGCCTGCGCGACCTGATCGCGGCCCTCAAGGAGGATCCGATGGGATCCGTCAAGATCGAACTCTTCTGACCATGTTTTCGGGTTGGATTCGGTTGACAGCACCCCCCCGGAGATGGTACGCTCTTCCCGCTCTAGACTCCCCAGAAGGCGTCATTCTTGCATCGATACGCGGGTTCGACGGCCCGCATACATCTTCGATAAGCTCCCCGGGAGGGTTAAGGTGTCTGATCGGTTCGGTACGTTCATGTTCATCCCCCATGAGAACAGCAACGTGAGATCCTTCCGGACGACTCGTCGGACGATCGTGGGCTCCGCCTGCATCGCCTTCGGCGTGCTGGCCCTCGCCGCCGGCGCCGGGGCATGGTTCGTGTCGGGCGGCAGGCCGGGAGCCGCTCCCGCCATCGCGCAGGAGAACGAGCGGCTGCGGACGGAGCTCTCGACGCTGCAGGGCAAGACGGACGAGCTCGGGCAGCGGCTGGAAGATCTGCTCGGCCGCGAAGAGGAGCTCCGGCTGGTAGCCGACCTGCCGGCCGTTCCGGTCGAAGTCCAGGCCGTGGGCGTCGGCGGACCCGGGCACCCCTCGCTCGACCCGATCGAGATCGCCGGCGACCGGGAGCTCGGCAACCGGGTGACCGAGATCTCCTCCTCGCTGGACATGCTGATCCGGCGCAGCGAGCTGGTGGCGTCCAGCATGGAGGACGTCCGCAAGTCGATCGCGGCGAAGAAGGCGCGCTTCAGCGCCACCCCCTCGATCTGGCCCGCATCGGGGTTCCTCTCCAGCACCTTCTCTCTCCACCGCCGCCATCCGATCTTCCACGACCTGCGGCCGCACTACGGAATCGACATCTCCGCGCGGCGGGGCAGCCCGATCGTGGCGACCGCGAGCGGCACGGTGGTCGCCGCCGGGTGGAAGTCCGGGCACGGCAACTACGTCGAGATCGACCACGGCCACGGCATCCGCACGACCTACTCCCACGCCTCACGCGTCGTCGTGACGACGGGACAGGACGTGGAGCGCGGGGACACGGTGGCGCTGGTGGGCTCGACGGGGTTTTCGGTGGCGCCTCACGTGCACTACGAAGTGCACGAGAGCGGCCGTCCCATCGATCCGCTCCGTTACATTTTCCCCGACGCGATAGCCGACTAATCTCGGTCGCTGAGGGCGGCCCATCTGCGTCGTTGGGCTCCTGGGCGCTCGCTGCGGCGTACTTTGCAGTACGCCTCACTCGGCCGTCGTCGCGCGCCTAGCATCTGGGCCACCCTGAGCGACCTCGGCGTCCTCTTTCTCTCCCGGAAACTTGCCCCGGCGTTCTCGCTCGGCGTGCCGTCTTCGCAGGTGGCAGCGGCGAGGCGGGCGGCTAGGTTCGGCGCCCGATGAAGGTCGGGAGCTCCAAACTCGAGTGGATCGGGAGTAGTGGCGAGCCGAGCCCCGCGCCGTTCGCGCGCGCGCGGCTCGAAAACGGCGTCCGGGTGCTGATCCGCCCCAACTCCGCCGTGCCGGTGGTCGCGGTCGACTGCTGGATCGAAGTGGGCGCGCTCCACGAGACCGACGAGCACGCCGGGATCAGCCACTTCCTCGAGCACATGTTCTTCAAGGGCACGCGTCGCTATCCGCTGGGGGCGATGGACCGCCTGGTGAAGCAGATGGGCGGGTACAACAACGCCGCGACCTCCATGGAGTACACGCACTACTACATCGTGGCCCCGGTGGAGCACGCCTGGAACGCCGCCGACCTCCTGGCCGACCACCTCGCCGATCCCGCCCTTCCAGCCGACGAGCTCGAGCGCGAGCGCGTCGTCGTGAAGGAGGAGATCCGGCGCAAGGACGACTCCCCTCAGGGCCGCCTGTACACCGCGCTCAGCGAGGCCGTCTACGGAGAGAGCGCCTACGCGCGCGAGGTGCTGGGGACGCCCGAGTCGCTCGACCGGATCGACACCGAGGTGATGCGCGACTGGTGGCGCTCGAATTACGCCGGAGACCGGATCGTGGTGGCGATCGCGGGGGACGTCGACGCGGACCAGGCGCTGGCCGAGGTCGAGGCTCGGTTCGGCGGTCTGGCGGCCGGCCCACCCGCTCCGGAGCCACCCGTGCCCCCGCCCGTCCTCCCGCGCCAGGTCGACGTGCGCATGGAGGTCGCGCAGGGATACCTCGCCTGGGGATTCGCGGTGCCCGGCCGGGAGGACCTGGATTCGCTCTGCGCGCTCGAGGTCGGGGCCACGATCCTCGGCGACGGGGAGACGTCGCGGCTCCACCGCCGGCTGATCGACGAGCTGCGACTGGTGACGGAGATCGGGGCCTGGACCTACGGGCTCGATCGCACCGGTCTCCTGGGGGTCTCGGGAGTGTGTGGCCCCGATCGCCGGGAGGCGGTGGAATCGGAGATCGCCGGGACCCTGGAGGCCGCGCTCAGGCACGGAGTCAGCCTCGAGGAGGTGCGCCGCGCGCAGACGATCCTGGCGGCGGACTTCGCGTACGACAACGAGACCAACGCGGCGCTCACCGGGACGATGGGCGAGTTCGAGACCCTCTACGGCGCCGCCGAGGCGTACCGGGATCTGCTGCGGGGCATCGAGGCCGTCACGCCGGAGCGGGTGACCGAAGCGCTCGTCCGGTGGAGCGCCCCGGATCGGGCGGTGCGGGCATGGGTGGGGCCGGATGGTGCTTGAGCACGAGCGCCACGCGCTCTCCTGTGGCGCCACCGTCCTGACCCGGCCGCTGGAGTCCAACGACATCGTGGTGGTCCGGGCCCTCACGCCGATGGGTCCCATCTACGAGACCGACGGCGAAGCGGGCCTCTGCTCTCTCACGCAGGCCGTCCTGACGCGCGGCACCGAGCAGCGCTCGGCATCCCAGATGCAGGACGCCCTGGCCGATCTCGGATCCGACATCGACGCATCGACGGGGAGCGACCTGGGCAGCGTCTCGATGCGCGCCACCGCCGCGACCTGGGAGCGGACGCTGGATCTCTACGTCGAGACCCTCACCGCCCCGGCGTTCGACCCGCGCGAGGTCGAGACCGAGATCGAGCAGACGCTCGGCGCCCTCGAGGCGCGCGAGGACCAGCTCCTGGCGCGGGCGACGGATCTGTTCCGCGAGGTGTTCTACGGCGATCACCCGCTTCACAAGCGCGTGCTCGGCTACAGCCATACGGTGGCGACGTTCGACCGCGAGCGCGTGGCGACCTGCGCGCGGACATTCTACCGGCCGTTTCCCCCGATCATCGTCGCGGTCGGACGGTTCGACTCCGAAGTCCTGCTCGCACGGCTCGAGTCCGCGTTCGGAACCACTCCGATCGTCCCTCCTCCGGCGAGGCCGGCGCCGCCCGAATCCCGTTCGGGAAAGCAGCGGCTCGAGCTCGATCGCGAGGCGGCCTATCTGATGCACGGGTTTCCGGCGCCCAACTGGAAGGACCTCGACTATCCGGTGGCTCGCGTGCTCGATGCGATCCTCGGCGGGTCGATGTCGAGCCGGATGTTCATCGAGCTGCGCGAGAAGCAGGCGCTCGGGTACCAGGTTTCCTCGATCTACAGCGATCAGCTCGACGGCTCGTTCCTCGCCGGATACATCGTCACCGACCCCGGGCGCGCCGACCAGGCCGCGCGCGGGCTGGCCGAGCAGTTCCGCCGCGTCGTCGAGGAGCCGGTGGAGGAGGAGGAGATCCTGGCGGCGCGACGGTATCTCAAGGGCTCGTACCTGATCGGCGCCGAGACCAACGCGGCGCAGGCGATGCGGCTCGGGCGCCACGAGGGGTACGGCCTGGGGCAGGATTTCGGCGACCGCTGGCTGACCGCCATCGAGGCGGTGACCCCCGAGGCGGTCCAGGCCCTCGCCCGCCGGTGGTTCGATCGGGAGCCGACGTGCGCGTACGTGGTGCCGCGAGGCGCGCCGGATTTCTGATCGCGTTGCTCGCCCCCTTCGCGGGCGGGTACGTTAGCGCAGGATCATCGGAGCGAGCGGATCGAGCAGCGGGCGGCGTCGCTCCGGAAGCGGGCGTTTCGAAGGAGAGGGTGGAGGCATGAAGCGGGCGGATCGGTGGCACCACGCTCGCAAGGTCGTCGTGGTCGACGGCGTTCGGACGCCGTTCGCCAAGGTGGAGACGGCGCTCTCCGAGGTTCCCGCCGTGGAGCTCGCGCGGGTGGCGATCCGCGAGCTCCTCGAGCGGACGGAGATCGATCCCGCGTCGATCGACGAGGTGATCCTGGGGAACGCCGCGGCGCCGGCCGACGCGCCCAACATCGCTCGCGTGGCCGCGCTCGAGGCCGGTATCCCCGCCGAGGTCCCGGCGTACTCCGTCCAACGCAACTGCGCCTCGGGCTTCCAGTCGATCACCGACGGCTATAACGAGATCGTGACCGGACAGGCGGACGTCGTGGTGGCCGGCGGCGTCGAGTCGATGTCCAGCGTGCCCCTCCTGTTTCCCGACGAGTTCGCCGACGTCATGTCGGACATGACGCGCGCGCGGAGCGCGACCGGCAAGGCCGCGGCCGCGGCGCAGCTACGGCCGGCGCACTTCAAGCCGGTCGTCGCGCTTCTCGAGGGGCTGACCGACCCGGTCTGCGGCCTCAACATGGGCGAGACCGCCGAGGTGCTGGCGCGGGAGTTCCATCTCTCCCGCCGCGCCCAGGACGAGTACGCGCTTCGCTCGCACCAGCGCGCGGCGGCCGCCTGGGCCGAAGGCAGGTTCGCCGAGGAGGTGACGCCCATCTTCGTGCCCCCCGATTATGGCGACGTCGTGGCCGAGGACGTGGGGTACCGGCCGCAGCAGACGCTCGAGGCGCTGGCGAAGCTCAAGCCCGTGTTCGAGCGCGAGGGCACGGTGACGGCGGGAAACGCCTCGATGGTCACCGACGGAGCGGCCGCGCTCCTGCTCATGGACGAGGCCCGCGCGCGGGCCGAGGGGTACCGGCCGCTCGGCAGGATCGTGTCGTTCGCGTACGCGGGTCTCGAGCCGAGCCGCATGGGGCTCGGGCCCGCGCTGGCCACGCCGCTCGCGCTCGCGCGCGCGGGCGCCACGCTGGCCGACATGAGCCTGGTCGAGCTCAACGAGGCGTTCGCCGCGGTCGTGCTCGCGAACATGGAGGTCTTCCCTTCCAGGAAGTGGGCCGAGGAGCGCCTGGGCAGGACGCTGCCGATCGGCGCACTCAGGGAGGAGACGCTGAACGTCAACGGCGGGGCGATCGCGCTCGGCCATCCGATCGCGGCGACCGGGAGCCGGCTCGCCCTCACGCTCCTCCTCGAGATGCGGCGGCGCGACGTCGAGCACGGGCTCGCGACGCTCTGCGTGGGAGGCGGGCTCGGCGGGGCGATCGTCTTCCAGCGGGTCGCCGCGTCCGAATGACGCCTTCGTTCCGACTCGACACGGACGCCCGGGGCCTGGCGGTCGTGACCTTCGACGCGCCCGGCAAGAAGGTCAACCTGTGGTCGCGCGCCGCGCTCGAGGAATTCGACGCGCTGCTCGACGAGCTGGTCGGCCGCGGAGACCTGACGGGCGTGGTATTTCGCTCCGGCAAGCCCGACACGTTCATCGCGGGCGCCGACGTCGAGGAGCTGGCGGCCATCGACTCTCCCGACGAGGCGCGCGAGCTGTCGCGCCGCGGCCAGGCGGTCTTTCAGCGCGTGACCGACCTCTCGCTGCCGGTCGTGGCGGCGATCCACGGGGCCTGCGTCGGCGGCGGGCTCGAGTTCGCGCTGGCCTGCTCGTTTCGCGTCGCCAGCGACGCCGACGAGACGCGGCTGGGCTTTCCCGAGGTCCAGCTGGGGATCGTCCCGGCGTGGGGCGGAACCCAGCGGGCCGCGCGCCTCCTCTCGCTAGAGGACGGGCTGACGCTCATCCTGACGGGGAACCGCGTCGCGGCGAAGAAGGCGCTCAGGATGGGGCTCGTCGACAGGGTCGTGCCGAAGGAGCGTCTCGACGAAGAGGCCGCCACGATGGCGCGTGCGGCGGCGGGCGGGGAGCGGGCCGCGGCACAGAGCCGGGCCGGCGTGTCGAACTGGCTCCTCAAGCGGAACCCCGTCGGCCGCAAGCTCGTCCTGTCCCAGGCGCGTCGCCGCGTCGAGGAGCGTTCCGGCTACCACTACCCGGCGCCGTTCAAGGCGATCGAGGCCATCGAGGTCGGGCTGTCACAGGGGATGTCGGCGGGCCTGGCGTTCGAGGCCGAGGCGGTGTCGGAGCTGGCCGGCACGCCCGCCGCCCGGAACCTGATGCGGATCTACCAGCTTCGCGAGGCGTCCCGCCGCCCTCCGGTCGCGGCGGAGCCGCGCGAGGTGCGCGCGCTCGGGATCCTCGGGGCCGGGGTGATGGGCGGCGGGATCGCGGAGGTCGCCGCGTACGCCGGGATCCGGGTGCGGCTCAAGGACGTCGACCAGGCGCGCGTGGCGGACGGTCTCGCGCACGCCGCGCGGATCGCGGGGAGCGCCGCGCGCAAGGGATCGATCGACCGGCGGGGCGTTCGCGACCTCATGCACCGGATCTCCGGTACGGTGGGCTTCGACGGCTTCGGCCGCCTCGACCTCGTCGTCGAGGCGATCGTGGAAGACCTCGAGGTCAAGCGCCGGGTCCTGGCCGAGGTCGAGCGCGAGGTCCGCCCCGGAACCGTGCTGGCGACGAACACGTCGTCGCTCAGGGTGGACGATCTGGCGCTCGCGCTGACGCGCCCGGAGAACTTCGGCGGCCTTCACTTCTTCAACCCCGTCGAGAAGATGCCGCTGGTCGAAGTCGTGCGCGGAGCGCGGACGTCCGATCGCGCGGTGGCGACCCTCCACCGGCTGGCGGTCGATCTCGGAAAGACGCCGGTCGTCGTGCGCGACGGGCCGGGCTTCTGGGTCAACCGCCTGCTGATGCCGTATCTCAACGAGGCCGTTCACCTGTTCGCCGAGGGCGTGCCGATCGAGGCGCTCGACGGCGCGCTCGAGGATTTCGGCCTGCCGATGGGACCCCTCGCCCTTCTCGACGAGATCGGCCTCGACGTCGCGGCGAAGGTCGGCAAGGTCATGGCCGACGCGTATCCCGATCGCATGCGGCCGCACGCGATCCTCCACCGACTGCAGGTGACGGAGCGTCTGGGGAGGAAGTCCGGCGCCGGCTTCTACCGCTACGAGGGGAGCGAGCGGAAAGGGCCCGACGAGAAGCTTCGGGGCGAGCTGGGACTGCCACCGACCGGCGAGGGACAGACCCCCGTGTACGACGACGACTACCTGGTCACCCGGACCCTGTACCCGATGGTCAACGAGGCGGCGCGCGCGCTGTCGGACGGGATCGTGTCGTCGCCGGGCGAGGGCGATCTGGCCCTCGTCATGGGGATCGGCTGGCCGCCATTCCGCGGGGGGCTGCTGCGCTGGGCGGACGACGTCGGCGCGGCGGAGATCGTCGAGCGGCTCGGCCACTGGTCGGCGCTGGTCGACCCCCGCTTCGCGCCCTCCGCCGCGCTGCGCGAGCGCGCCCGCAGCGGGGAAGGCTTCTACGGGGAGCCCTCGGCCGCGCTGGCGCGCGGCGCCGTCCGCGAGGACGGGCAAGCCACGCTGGGCTTCTGACGTGCGGTTCGCGCCGCTCCTCCACAGCTCGGCGTTCCTGGCGCTGAGCGCTGTCGCGGCCGCGATCCTCGTCGTCTACGCGATCGCCGCCAGGCGGCGGCTGGCCGGCGCCGCACACGTGCTCAGGGTCCTGTCGATCGCCGCGCTCGTCATTCCAGCCTGGACGCTGTTCGACTGGTACCAGGATCTCTCCCGCGCGCGCGAAGTCGCGGCGCGCGTGTCGATCGAAGCCGAGCCGATCATGGAGCGGGCGGCGGTCAATGGCGCGGCGCTCCTCTGCCTCGGCTTCTTCGTCATGATCTGCGGGATCTGGCTGGCCCGTCGACTCCGGTGAGCGTCTGCCGTCCGTTCTTCACCGGGCACCTCGACCTCGAGGCCCTGTTTCCCTTCCCGTCGATGTCCGCCGAGGAATCCGAGACCCTGGAGATCCTGCGCGATTCGCTCGAGCGATTCGGCAAGGAGCGGGTGGACAGCCGGCGGATCGACGCCGAGGCCAGGCTGCCGCGGGAGGTGCTCGACGGGCTGGCGGAGCTCGGGGTGTTCGGAATCATCGTGCCCGCGGAGTACGACGGTGCGGGGGCATCGATGACGTTCTACGCGAAAGCGTTCGAGACGCTGGCGGGAATCGACGGATCGCTCGTCGTCACCGTCGGCGCGCACGAGTCGATCGGGCTCAAGGGCATCCTCCAGTTCGGCACCGAAGAGCAGAAGCGGCGCTTCCTGCCGCCGCTCGCGCGCGGCGAGGAGCTGGCGGCGTTCGCGTTGACCGAGCCCACGTCGGGCTCCGACGCGGCGTCGATCCGCACGCGGGCGACGTGGAGCGAGGAGCGTGGCGTGTGGATCCTCGAGGGGACGAAGATCTGGATCACCAACGGCGGCATCGCGGAGGTGTTCACCGTGTTCGCGCAGACCTCCGTCGAGCGCGAGGGGAAGACGGTGGACCGGATCACGGCCTTCATCGTGCCCCGATCCCTGGAGGGGGTGTCCTCGGGCCCCGAGGAGCACAAGCTGGGGATTCGCGGCTCCTCGACCACCGAGGTCCACTTCGAGGGCGTGGCCCTGCCGGCCGATCTCGTGCTCGGCGAGGTCGGCGGAGGGTTCAAGGTCGCGATGGAGGTGCTGAACTCCGGGCGGCTGGGCCTCGCGGCCGGTTGTGTCGGCGGGATGAAGCAGCTGCTGGCGGAAGCCACGTCGTACGCGCTCGAACGGAGACAGTTCGGCCGCCCGATCGCGGAGTTCGAGCTGATCCAGAAGAAGCTCGCGGGGATGGCGCTGGAGATCTACGGTGCGGAGTCGATCGTGTACCTGACGACCGGCCTCGTCGATCGCGGCGCCGCGGACTACTCGCTGGAGTCGGCGATCTGCAAGGTCAAGGCCTCCGAGGCGGTATGGCGCGTGGTGAACGAGGCGCTCCAGATCGCCGGCGGCATGGGGTACATGCAGGAGTACCCGTACGAGCGGTACCTCCGCGATGCGCGCATCAACCTGATCTTCGAGGGCACCAACGAGATCCTCCGGCTATACACGGCGCTATCGGGACTCGAGGCGCCGGGCGAGCAGCTGAAGGCGGTGGCGCGGGCGCTCAGGGACCCGATCAAGCAACTGGGGCTGCTGACCGGCTACGCGCGCGGCCGCGCGCGGCGCGCCATCCACCGGCCGGAGCTTCCCGATCTCGATCCCGCCATCGCCGAGATCGCGCGGCCGCTTCCCGTGTGGGTCGCGGAGTTCGCGGGGGCGGTCGAGTGGGCGCTCAGACGGCACGGAGGCGAGATCATCGAGCGGCAGATCGCCCTGGAGCGGCTCGCGGAGGCGGCCGGCGACCTGTTCCTCATGGCGGCCGTAGTCTCGCGCGCCGAGGAAGGGCGGAGAGTCGAGCCGGGGGCGGCGGGCGAAGCGCACGTTACGCGAGCGCGGCTCATCGTCAACGATGCATGGCGCCGGGTCCGCCGCCAGCTCGGCCGGCTGCGCGAGTACCCCGACAACGACCTCCGCGTCGTGGCCGCCGAAGTGCTGGCCTCGTCGGGAGCCTATCTGCCCGGCCGCCGGCCGGCGGAATGAAGCGAGACCCCGCGGGTATAGACGAGGAGCGGGCGGAGGCCGAGGAGGAAGCCGCGCTCATCGCGCGCATCGCCGCCGGCGAGTCGCACGGCTTCGGCCTCCTCGTCGATCGCTACCAGCGGCGCGTCTGGTGGATGTGCCTGCGCATGCTCGGCGATCCCGACGAGGCCGACGAGGTCGTGCAGGAGGCCTTCGTCCGCGCCTGGGAGCGGCTCTCCGAGTTCGATCCGGCCCAGCGGTTCTACCCCTGGGTCTTCACGATCGCCAGGAACCGCTGCCTGAACGCGATCCGCCGCGGGCGGACGTGGGGCTTCGTCTCCCTCTCCGGGGACGACCCGCCGGCGCTCGCCGCGCGCGAGCTGGCGGGGGCGGGGGTGGAGGACCGGGAGCTGGGCGGGGCGCTCGAGCAGTGTCTGGAGACGCTCTCCGACGAGCAGCGGGAGGTGTTCGACCTGCGCCACGGCGAAGGGTTCAAGTACGCGGAGATCGCCGCGGCGCTCGAGATCTCGCACGGAACCGTGATGTCGCGGCTCCACCGCGCGCGCGAGAAGATGCGGGAGTGCCTGGAGGGCAAGGGGATGAGGCCATGAACAGGGACGCCGGGTCGAGCGGCGGCGAGGACCACGTAGACGTGCTGCTGGACGCGTTCCGGAGCGGGGAGCTGGAAGCCGCCGAGAGCACGCGCGTCGAGGAGCACCTGACGGCGTGCGCCCGCTGTCGCGAGGAGCTGGCCAGGACGGGCGCCTGGTCGGACGCCTTCGACCGCGCGTACGCGGCCCGGCGCGCGGCGGCCGCGGAGCTGGAGCCCGACTGGGCGGCTCAGCGGGCCGCGATCCTGGCGCGAACGTCCGCCAGGGCGCCCGGGCGCCGGCCGTTCTGGCGCTGGGCGCCGCAGATCGCGCTCGCGGCGGTGGCGGCCCTGATCGTGGGAATCGTCTGGCGGGAGAACCCGCGCGAGGACTCGGCGGGCACGGCGAGCCGCGAGAGCGAGCGGATGGTGGTCGACTCGGCCGTCCGGGAATCGCCGGGGGAACTGGCCGAGGGCCTGGAATCGACGTCCGCTGACGCGCGGCCCGCGCTCGAAGCCGGGGAGCGTGAGGAGCTTTCAGAGGGGCGTCCACCCGGTGCCGCCGCCCGCGCCCGCGAGATGCCGGCGGCCCCGCCGCCACCCGCGGCGCGGGAGGAGCGGCTAGAGGAGGACGGCGCCGATGACTTCGCGAAGGCGCGAGACGAGGACGCCGTTCTCCACGAGGCCGTCCCGGAAGCCGCCGTCGGCGCGGCTCAGGCCGCGCTCCCGCCGCTGCAGCGCTTCCAGCTGGAGGCCCGCGAGGCGCTGGCCGACCGCGACACGACGGCCGCTCGCCGGGCGCTCGCTCTCTGGGGCGACACGCTCGCCCCGCGCGGCGACACGCTGGGGCAGCGCCCCGACCGCGCCGGCCAGCCGGCCGCCCTCGCAGACAGCCTGCGTCATCTCCTCGAACCACCGGTCCGACCCGACAGCCTGCGGGGCGAGACGGAATAAACCGCGCCTCCGATTGTACGGGTGAGCGGAGGCCACGCTCACCCAACGACCGGAGGATTTCATGCAGCGCACCGTCATCCTGTTCGCCCTCTTCGCCGGCGCGGCCCTCGCGCTCGGCGCCCTACCCGCCGCGCACGGCGACGACCCGGAGCCGCGCTCGGTGGCGGTCACCGTCTACAACGGCAACCTGGGTCTCGTCCGCGACGAGCGCCGGATCGAGCTCGAAGACGGCGTGTTCACGCTGCCGTTCCGCGACGTGGCGGCGCTCATCGATCCGACGTCGGTGGCGTTCCGCGCGCTTCGCGCGGGCGGCGCCGTCGACGTGCTCGAGCAGAACTACGAGTACGACTTGATGACGCCGGAGGCGTTGCTCGAGAAGTACATCGGCGAGACCGTGACACTCATCACGACGACCGCGGATGGCGAGGACCATGCGGTTCAGGCCAAGCTTCTCTCCACCCAGGGCGGCACCGTGTACCAGATCGGCGACTCGATCGCCCTCAACCCCCCCGGCCGTATCGTGCTGCCGTCGCTCGTGGGCGACCTCAAGGCGTCGCCGACCCTGGTGTGGACGCTGGCCAGCCAGCGCGCCGGCATGGAGCCGGTCGAGGTCTCGTACCTGACCGGCGGTCTGTCGTGGAAGGCCGATTACGTCGCCACCCTGTCGGCCGACGACCGTACGCTCGACCTCGGCGGCTGGGTGACGATCGACAACCGGAGCGGTACGACCTACCCGGACGCCAAGCTCAAGCTCGTGGCGGGCGACATCCATCGGGCCCCGCAGGTCGGCCGTGAAGAGTTCGCCGCGCGCGCCCTGGAGATCGCCGACGCGGCGCAGAGCGCGGCCGCGTTCGAGGAGCGAACGTTCTTCGAGTACCATCTCTACGACCTGCCGCGCCCCACCACGATCAAGAACAACCAGACCAAGCAGATCCGGCTTCTCGAAACGGCTTCCGTCCGGACGCAGAAGGTCTTCCGGCTGGCCGGCGCGCCGTGGTACTACACGCAGCAGTACGGCGGCGAGCAGGGGCTCAAGGTCGGGGTGTACCAGGAGTTCGAGAACCGCGAGCGGGACGGCCTCGGCGTGCCGCTGCCGGCCGGCACCGTGCGGCTCTACAAGGCCGACGCCGACGGAACGCTTCAGCTCGTGGGCGAGGACCGGATCGACCACACGCCGGAAGGCGAGAAGGTCGTCCTCAAGATCGGCGAGGCGTTCGATGTCGTCGCCGACCGCCGGCAGACGGAGTTCGAAGTCGTGGCCAGCGGCCACGTCTGGGAGGAGGCCTTCGAGGTCGTGATCCGGAACCACAAGAAAGAGGACATCGTCGTGCAGGTGGTGGAGCCGCTACCCGGCGACTGGCGGATGCTGTCGAACTCGTACGACTTCGAGAAGGTGGACGCGTTCACCGTGCGTTTCGACGTCCCCGTCAAGGCGGGCGGCGAGGCGACGCTGCAGTATCGCATCCGGATCGAGTACTGAGGGCCAGCGACGAGGCCGGCGACGGAGGTTGCGGGGGCAAGGCGCGTAGCTGATTCGAGCATCCCCACGTGCCCCCTCGCCCGATGGCCAAATGCGAGGCCGTGCGCTAAACCCAGAAGGTGGTGAAACCCGACACCTCGCGTCGATCGACCCGCTTCACGCTGGCATTGGCGGCCGTGCTCGCCTGCTCCGCGCTGGCGGGCTGGCTCGTGTTCGTCAAGCTGGTCGGCGCCCAGCGGGAGCCCAAGTGGGACGAGGTCGCGCACGCGATGAAGGGAGCTCTCATCGCCCATGACCTGCGCGAGCTCGATTGGCTGGGATTTCTGCTCGATTCCTACGTCCAGATCTACTGGCCTCCCGTCCACTCCTGGCTGGTAGGGGGAGCGTTTCTTCTCGCCGGGCAGAATCTCGAAGCTGCGCGCGCGGTGAGCGTGATCGCCTACGTCCTCCTCGCACCGACGCTTTTTCTCGTCGCCTACACCATCGACCGCCGGCGCGGCATCCTCGCCGGAATCGTCGCCGCCGCGCTCGCTCTTGTTTCGCCGGGGGTCATCACCTCCGCCGCGGAGAGTATGCTGGAGCTGCCGGGACTCCTGGCCTTCGGCCTGACGATCCTGGTGTACTGCGCGCTGGCAGCGAACCCCGAGGCGAGGCCACGCACCCACGCGCTCCTCGGAGCAGGCGTGGTTCTCACCTATCTCGTCAAGTCGAATTACGCGATCGTGCTCATCATCGGTATCGTATCCGCGAAGCTGGTTGCCGCCGACTTCCGCCCGCGAGGGCTGGCCACCAGGAAGAATCTGTATGCGGCCCTTCCGCTGTTTCTCTTCTGCACCGTGTGGTTCGCCTACCCGCCCCGGATCGTCTGGACATGGAGGATGCTCTTCAACACGCCGTGGGGAGGAGAGGCGGCCCGCGGACTGTCGGGATTGTGGTTCTATCCGCGCGCAATCGCGGATCTCTCCGGCTCATGGTGGATGTCCGCCCTCCTCTGGGGCGGCCTCGCGGGAGCGTGGAGATCGCGACACAGGCCCGGGATCGCCTTCCTGGCCCTGCTCGCGCTCACGATGCTGCTCATCGGGACGTTCCATCACACGAAGATCGATCGGCATATCCTGCCCGTCTTTCCTTCTCTGTTCGTCCTGACCGGCTTCGCTGCGAGGGAGCTTTGGGGGTGGCTTCGGTCCCGGGAGAACATCCGCGCCGTCGCCGTCGGGTTCCTGGGCGCCATCGTCCTCGTCCATGCGGCCATGCTCTACCGCGGCGGCTGGAAGACGTGGGAGCCCCGGGAGGCATCCGCGCTTCTCGACTACCTGTCGCGACTCACTCGGGCGAACGCGCCAGTGCTCGTGATCGGCGCGCATGACGCCGGGCCGTCGCCGCCGCTCATCGACTGGCATCTCACGAGCGTGGCAGGTCTCCAGCCCGTGACGGCCGCGTCTAACGTCTACAGTTTTCATAACTTGGAGCTGTTCGTCGAAGCGATCGGCCGCGCGCCGTTGCCCGATCGCTTGCAGGCCGCCGCTTATCGCTCGTTCGATCGCTACTACGACCCATCCATGGCACGATCGCTGCACCTGACCGGCAGCTTCGCCGATGATCAGGCGCTGTTCGAGACGTACTTCCGAGAAACGCTCGAACGTACCTCGCCCGGCCTCGTCATCGCCGTGCTCGCGAATCCGGACACGACGGGATACGAGGGCTACCTCGCCCCCGGTCTCGCGCGTGCCGGCTACCGCGAGGTGTCGGCGCGACCGTTCCCGAGCCTCGGGTCAGAGGTCCACCTGTACCGCCGGCCGTAGCGCGAGCGGATCCCGCTCTGAAAGGGATGCCCGGGTCAGGCCGAGGTGGACCAAGGGACGAGAAGAGCTATCCGGCGACTTCGCCCCGGATGGCGCGCTTGCGGCGAGTGCCGGTCGAGGTCTTGCGGGGGCGAGTCGGCGGAACGACGAGCACCGGCCCCTCGGCCCGGCGCACGACCTTCTCGGCGACGCTACCCAGCACCGCGCGGGCGGCGCCCTTGCGCCCGCGCGTCGCGATGACGACGAGGTCGAAGTCGGGGGCCGCATCGAGGATCGACTCCGCGGGTTCCCCCAGAACGACCTGCGCGGGGATTCCCTTGGCGCCTAGGCGATCGAGGAACTTGCGGAGCTTGCGCGCCGACGGGGCGTCGTCGGAGAGCGAGCCTGCGAACTCCGGCTCGATCAGACGTGGAAAGCCGATCGCGTGGATCGCCTGGACTTCCACGTCCTCGCCGGCGCGCTGGACCGCGTAGCGGACGGCGGCCCTCGAGCCCTCGTCCCAGTCGACCGGCAGCAGCACCTTGCGGATCCGCTTGAGCGGGCCGTTGCGGACGACGAGGACCGGGCAGGGAGCGTGTCGCACGACGTTCTCGGCCGTGCTCCCGAGCAGGAGGCGCTGGAGCGTAGTGAGGCCGCGGCTGCCGACGACGATCGCGTCCACCCGCAGCTCCTCGGCGAGCGCGACGATGTCCCGCCACGGTGTCCCGACGCGCACGAAGCCGCGCGTCTCGGGGACCTGGCGTCGGAGCCGCTGGACGAGCGCGGTCATCGAGCGGCGCGCTTCCCGGCTCCAGAGCTCGTCCGGGTCGTCGGAGTGCCGCTCCAGCAGCAAGGGTGGGAACACGGGCGGGCGCTCGGCGACGCTGACCACCGACAAATTCCCGTTCGAGCGCTTGACGAGCGAGACGGCGGTCGTCACCGCCTCCTTGCCCGAATCGGAGAAATCCGTCGCCACCAGGACGTTCTTCCACGCCAGCATGTTCGCCATGGGCCTGACGTTAGAGCGGGTCAGGGGAGCCGGCCAGTCGCCGCTATGGAGAAAAGTGTTCAAACCAGTTACATTGTGTGTCGCTCACCCTACCTCGCCGACCGGAATCCAGGACGAAAATCCAGTGTTGACACAGACTCTCCGCTTCGACGCCGAGCATCACGACGACATCGTCTATCCCTCGGCGATCCCGTTCACGCTCGTTCACCTGGCGGTGATCGGAGTGTTCTGGAGCGGGGTGACGTGGACAGCGGCGGCGCTCTGCGTCGGCCTCTACGTATTGCGCATGTTCGCGATCACCGCGGGGTTTCACCGCTACTTCTCGCATCGATCGTACGACACCAGCCGCGCCTTCCAGCTGGTGCTCGCGGTGCTGTCCCAGATGTCGCTCCAGAAGGGCGTCCTCTGGTGGTCGGCCAAGCACCGTCACCACCACAAGTACTCCGACACCGTCGATGACGTGCATTCTCCCGGCATCCACGGTTTCCTCTTCTCGCACCTGGGATGGATCTTCTCCACGCAGCGCGGCCAGGCGGACTACGGCATGGTGAAGGATCTGGCGGAGTATCCCGAGCTGCGCTGGCTGGACAAGCACAAGTACGTTCCGGGCGTCGCCCTGGCTGTGATCTGCTTCCTTCTGGCTGGATGGCCGGGGCTGTTCGTCGGGTTCTTCCTCTCGACGACGCTGCTCTTCCACGGCACGTTCGCGATCAATTCCCTGGCGCACTGCTTCGGTCGCCAGCGCTATCTGACCGGCGACGACAGCCGGAACAACTGGTGGCTCGCGCTGATCACGCTGGGCGAGGGGTGGCACAACAACCATCACTACTACCAGGTGTCCACCCGTCAGGGATTCCGGTGGTACGAGATCGACGTGACCTACTACGTGCTGAAGGTCCTGTCGTGGGTGGGCATCGTCTGGAACATCCACACCCCGCCCGAAGAGGTCCTGCTCGGAGAGCGGCGGCTCTCGCGTCGCGCGATCGAGAAGGTCGCCCACCGGCTGGCCGGGACATTTCACGTCGACTCGCTAGTCGAGCAGGCGCGCGAGGCGTGGGGCCACAAGCCGGACCTCGAGCTCCCCGACATCCACGTCCCGCATCTGCCCTCGCTGGAGGAGCTGAAGCGGCGCGCGAGCCAGATGGCGCTGCGAACGCCGTCTCTGGACGACATCGCGAGCCGGGCCCGCGAGATCCTGGCCGAAGCCGTGGCGCTCCGGCTCTCCCAGGAGCCCGTGCCGGCCTGAAATGGCGGGGCCTCCCGGCCCCGCTTCCGACAGGCTCCGCCAGCGCCACTCCCGCCCCCACCCGCGCCTTCGCTCCGAGGATTGGGCGGCGGTACCTTTCCCGCCCGTTCGACGTCGCAACCCATCCGAAGGAGCGAGAGTGGACTGGTCGTTCACCGACGAGCAGAAAGAGCTGCGCCGGACCGCGAAGCGATTCGTCGACGAGGAGCTGCGTCCGGTCGCCGACGCGATCGACAAGAGTCACGAGATCCCGCGAGCCCTGATCGACAAGATGGCGGAGCTCGGCTTCCTGGGCGTCGTGTACCCGGAGGAGTACGACGGCGCGGGGATGGGCGAGACGGGCTACTGCATCCTGCAGGAGGAGATCAGCCGCGCGTGCGCCTCCACGGCGACCTTCATCGGGGCGCATCAGTCGATCGGCGGGATGACGATCTACAAGTTCGGCAGCGAGGAGCAGAAGCGGAAATATCTGGCTCCCATGGCGCGCGGCGAGCTGATCGGCGCCTATGCCCTGACCGAGCCCGAGTCGGGCTCCGACGCCATGGGGATGAAGACGACCGCCGTCCGGAAAGGCGACAGGTGGGTCGTCAACGGAACGAAGATCTGGATCACCAACGGCGGGCTGGCCGACGTCGTGGCGATGTTCTGCAACGTGAAGGGGGAAAGCGAGGCCGAATCCGGCCCCGCGGCGTTCATCGTCGAGAAGAGCTTCCCCGGGTTCCGCGTGGGCAAGACGGAAGAGAAGATGGGGATCCGCGGCTCGAACACGGTCGAGCTCGTGTTCGAGGACATGGAGGTCCCCGCCGAGAACCTGATCGGAAAGATCGGCGACGGCGCGCACTACGCGTTCGGCGTCCTGGACGTGGGCCGGCTCGGGCTGGCGGCCGCGACCCTGGGCGCAGCCAAGGACGCGATCGATCGCTGCGTCCAGTACGCGGGGCAGCGCGAGGCGTTCGGCCGCAAGATCCAGGACTTCCAGGCGATCCAGTTCATGCTCGCGGAGATGGCGGCCGACACCTACGCGATAGAGAGCCTGGTCTACCGCACCGCGTGGATGTGCGACCAGGGGATGCGGTTCAGCCGCGAGGCGGCGATCTGCAAGTACTACTGCTCGGAGGCGCTCGACAGGATCGTGGACAAGGCGGTCCAGCTGCACGGCGGGATGGGGTATTCGGCCGAGATGTGGCCGGAACGCTTCTATCGCGATTCGCGCATCAACCGGATCTTCGAGGGAACCAACGAGATTCAGCGCGTCGTCATCGCGCGCGACGTTCTGAAGAATGGCGGCTACTGAGTCCGTGAGACGGCGCGGTCTCGCGGCGCTCATCGGCATCGCCCTGCTGGCGTCCTGCAGCGAAGAGGACCGGAGGGCCTGGGTCTCGATCCTGCCGCTGCCGGGTGACGAGGGCGACACCACCGCGACGCGCCGGCTGACGGGCGAGATCGCGATCGCGTCCGACTCCGCGGCCGTGCTGATCGGCTCCGACACGCTGTTCACGCGCTCGAGAGTGCCGGCAGGCCCGAACGGCGAGCCGCTCTCGGAGTCGCCGATCGTCGCGGTGGTTCCGTCGCCCGACTCCACCGCCATCGCCTTCGTCAGCGGCGCCGACCGAAGCGTGGTCGGCGTCTGGTCGCGCCGGCGCCAGCTGGCCGGCGTGGCGGAGGTGTACCCGGGCGGCGGCGCCGACGGCCTGACGTGGAGCTCCGACGGCCGCTACCTGGCCCACAGGGGGACGGACGCCCAGGGCGCAACGCGGGCGGGCGTCTTCGACGTGGCGGAATTCCGGCCCAAGTTCCACCCGGTCCTGGCATGGCTCGCGCGCGAGGGCAGGGCGGTCTGGCCGCAGGACTGGATCGACGCGGGGCGGCTGCGTCTCCTCGTCGCGCCCGGCGGCGCGATGGAGGGCGGGCTCGCGTACTCGTGGGAAATCGCGGGCGGCTCGCTGTTGCTGGAGTCGCACCTCCAGCCGCTGGCCCAGCGGGCGCCGCCGGGCACGCGCCTGGAGCCCGGCGGCGCCTTCTCGCTCGACCTCCTCGGCGACGGGGCGCCCGAGACCGTGGCCCTGTTCCGGGCGCAAGGCGGGATCCCCGGCGCGCTGGTCATGGAGAGCCGCGGGAACGAATTCCGCGTCACGCCGTCCGTGCCGCTCATCCCGCCGGCCGCGCTAGGACTGGAAGACTGGGAGTCCGCGGGTCGAGGCGCGGCGCTCTACCAGGTGGCGACGCTCGGCGGCAGGGCGTCCCTTCTCCTCGACCTGCCCTCCAATTCGGACCTCCGCGCGATCGGGATCTTCCGGGCCGGACCGAACGGGGCGCTCGAGCCGTTCGTCATCACGGGCGACGGCGCCGACCGGCCGGCGATCTTCTTCGACGGGATCTTCGGCGACGTCACCTCGCAGCTGGGCCTCGTCGATCTGGACGGGGACGGCTCGCTGGAGGTCGTGAGCGCGGTCGGCCGCGCCGCCCCCACGCTGGAGCCCGGGATCGAGTGGACCGTCGCGCCCTACCGGCCGCGCGCCGACGGCCGGCTGGTGCCCGCGCCCGATCTCCGCGAGGCGGCGCTCGAGACCGTACGCCGGGCCGCGGGCCAGAGCTGAAGCTCCCCACCGGATCCGTTCTGGCCATCGCGGTCGTCGCGCTGGCTGCCGGAATCGCGATCCTGCGCATGGTGTGCGTTCCGGTGGGCTCGTTCCGCGAGGCGCTCGACGATCTCGCCTGGGGCCTTCCCGCCGACTCCGTCGTGGGGATTCTTGGCGAGCCGAACCGGATCTGCGCCAGCGGCCACGTCGATCACGTCCCCCTCTCCGGCGCGGACACCGCCGCGCTTCGCGACGCTCTTCGCGCGGCCACCGCCGAGCGCTGGGTCTACACGCGCCGCGGCGCCAGCCGTCCCATCCCGCGCGACTCCCGCCCCGACTGCCGCGCCCCCTCGATCGCCACCGAGGTCGGCTTCGACGCAGCGGGCCGCCTACGCTGGTACGTCCGCGAAATGGACCAGACCGAGCTCGTCCACGACCCCGCGCTCCTGAGCGTCGGTGGCGCGGGGAAGTGAGGTAGGGGCAAGAGATACGCCGAGGAACTACGCGCAGAACGGAAACCGTGGCCCGCCGCGCAGGGGGGGGTCGCTCGAACGCCTCAGATGCCAGGCGCGAGACGAGGACGAGCGAGACGTACCAGAAGGTACGCCGCAGCGAGCGCCGAGGAGCGGAACGACGCAGATGAGTCGATTCCAGCGACGACTACATCACGTCGTTCAGTGTCCAGTCGTAGTCGAGATAGCCGATCTTCCACGCCGGATCGCTCGCCGCCGCGGCCGCGTCGCCCGTGAGGTTCCGGATCAGGTACTCGCGGAGCGACCCCGCCGCCCGCTCGAAGTCCTCCCGGTACCACTTGAGGATGCGGCTCACGTAGAGGATCCGGCCGGCCGGATCGATGCGATGCCCCTGAGGCCCGTTCAGGAACGTCCGGGTCTGGAAGTCCAGCTGGGTGTCGAGGCGCGAAGCCTCGTACGGCTCTTCGCGAAGCTTGGGACAGGAGCGTGTCGCGCAATTGAGGGCGAAGTGGGTCCGCACGTCCCTGAGCGACCCCTCGAACAGGATCTCCTTCTCGATCTCGTCCAGCGTCCGGACCTTGCCGGCGACAGGGTGCTCGCGCCGGCTGAAGAACCCCCGGAACCGGCCGGCGATGAAGCCCACGTCGCGCACGGAGTCGATGGGATATCGCTCGAGGACACCGGCGATGACCCGCGCGTTGTAGGCGTTGATCCAGAAGGCCCGCTGCTCTTCGACCGTCATCCTCTCGGGCCGCGCATCCTCGAGCCACTCGAGGTAGCGCCTCCATTCTGGGGGATTCTCGGTGAACAGCAGGCCGTACCGCACGTCGCCGCCCTCGACATACCGAGAGAGGACGGCGGCATAGTCGTCGCGGGCCGGGGCGGTCGCCCCGGCCTGAGGATGGGCCGGCCCGGGAAGGGCCAGCACGAGAACGGCCGCCAGCAGTGCGCGGAGATGTAGGGCGATTGCCCGCATGCGGAGAACAAGGTAAGGGTCCCGCGGCGCCGGGTCACGACCCCCGCGGACCCGGTTGACTAAACGTGGGGCGCGCCTATCCTACGGTCATGAGCGACGAGTCCTTCGAAGACGTCACGCACGAGCTCGACGCGCTGGAATCCGAGGTCGAGGCGTTGCGGGTAGTGGTCGACGAGGGCGAGGAGACGTTCTCCGCGGCGCCTGCGGCGCGGCAGACGGCCCTCCGCCATCTGGAACACGCGATGCGTCATCTGATCGAATCCGCCTGGTCTCTGATCGACGAGGCGGATTGGGACGAGCCGGAGGACAACCTCGACGCCATCGAGATCCTGGCGGAGGAGGACGTGATCTCCGGACGCCTCGGGGCCACCCTCGTGGGCCTCGCGGAGTATGCCGCCGAGCACGGAGAGGAGGAGGGGTGGGAGGCGAGCGCCGAGGCGGCCGACGCGTTCGAGCACGTGAGCGAAGGTGTGGACGCGATCACCGAGTACATCGAGCTCGTCCACCACTTCATGAAAGAGTGGGAGGCATAGGCCGCTCGCGCGCGGACGCGTCCCCCACGCCGCCGCGCGCCGATCTCGAGCGGATCTGGCCGTACATCCCCGGAAGGCACCGCGACGAGATAACCGCCGAGTACGGCGTCGGCGACGTCCTGAAGCTCGCCTCGAACGAGAATCCGCTCGGCCCTTCGCCGCGCGCGGTGGAGGCGATCGCGAGGCGGCTGTCCGAGGTCCATTACTACCCCGACAGCCAGGCCCGGGCGCTCAAGGCCGCGCTGGCCGATCGTCAGCGTCTCGACCCGAGCCAGCTCGTGATCGGCAGCGGCTCGGTGGAGTGCATCGACCTGGTGGCGCGGGCTTTCCTGCGTCCCGGCGACGAGGCGGTGGTAGGATTCCCCACGTTCCCGCGCTTCCAGATCGCGTGCCAGGTCGTCGGCGTCCGGCCGCGGGTCGTGCCTCACGTCGACTGGAGGTTCGATGTCGACGGCCTGCGCGAGGCCGTCACCGATCGCACGCGGGTTCTGTTCCTGGACAATCCCTGCAACCCGACCGGCACCTGCATCGGACCCGACGAGCTGGCCCGACTTCTCGACGATCTGCCCCCCGAAACGCTCGTCGTGCTGGATCGCGCGTACTACGAGTTCGAGCCCGAGGCCAGCCGCTTCGACGAGGACCTCGACCGGATCCGGGACGGCGCGAACCTGATCGTGCTGCGGACGTTCTCGAAGGCGCACGGGCTCGCGGGGCTCAGAATCGGCTACGCGATGGCCCGGCCCGAGCACGCCCGCGCGCTCGACCACGTGCGCGAGGCGTTCAACGCGAGCTCGCTGGCGCAGGTCGCGGCGTTGGGCGCGCTGGACGACGAGGCGCACGTCGAGCGCACGCGCGCCGTCGTGGAAACGGAGCGCGCGTGGCTCTCCGCGCGGTTCGACGAGCTGGATCTGGAGCACGTGCCATCGGTGACGAATTTCCTGTTCACGAACATCGGAACGCGCGCGGTGGAAGTGAACGAGGCCCTGCTCTCGCGCGGCGTCGTGATCCGGCCGATGAGCGCCCCGGGGATCGAGTCGTGGGCCCGGATCTCGGTCGGCGATCGGGCGGGGAACGAGCGGCTCGTCGGGGCCCTGGCGGACGCGCTGGCGTGATCCGGATCGCGCTTCTTCCCGGCGACGGAGTAGGCCCGGAGGTCCTGCCCATCGCGCGCCGAGCCCTCGAGCTCGCGGGTGCGGCCCATCGCGTGGAGTACGCGTTCGAGGATCTGCCGTGGGGCGCCGACCACTACCTGGCCACGGGCGAGACGCTGCCCGACGGAGAGCTGCGCCGGCTCAGGGGAGAAACGGACGCGATCCTCCTCGGCGCGCTCGGCGATCCCCGTGTTCCGGGAAACGAGCACGCGCGGGACATCCTGTTCGGCCTCCGCTTCGGCCTCGACCTGTACATCAACCTGCGGCCGATCAAGCTGCTCCACCCTTCCCTCTGCCCGCTCAAGCCGCGGCCGGACGGCATCGAGCGCCGCATCGACATGGTGGTGTTCCGCGAGAACACCGAGGGCGCCTACGTGAACATGGGCGGGAGCTTCAAGCGGGGGACGCCGGACGAGGTGGCGATCAACGAGGACCTGAACACCTACAAGGGCGTCAAGCGGATCGTGCGCGCGGCGTTCGAGTATGCGATCGAGCGCGACCGGCATCGGGTCACGATGTGCGACAAGGCGAACGCGTTGACCCATGCGCACGGACTGTGGCGCCGTGTCTTCGCCGAGGTCGCGGCCGAGTTTTCGTTCCTCAAGACCGAGGTCGAGTACGTCGACGCGCTGGCCATGAAGCTCGTGCGACATCCCGAGCACTATGCGGTGATCGTGACCAGCAACCTGTTCGGGGACATTCTGTCCGACGAGGCGTCGGCGCTGATCGGGGGACTGGGGCTCGCCGCCAGCGCGAACCTGCATCCCGGGCGCCCGGGAATGTTCGAGCCGGTACACGGCTCGGCGCCGGACATCGCCGGCAGCGGGACCGCGAATCCGATGGCGGCGGTGCTGAGCGCGGCGCTCCTGGCCGAGCACACCGGCTCGCAAGATGTGGCGGCCGCGCTCGAAGGAGCCGTGGCGGCCGCGCTGGCCGAAGGCGTCGCGACCCCCGACGCCGGTGGCGCGGGCTCGACCGCCGAGGTCGGAGACTGGATCTGCGAATGGATCGAGCGCGGCGCGTGAGCCCGCTCGAGAGCGCCGGCTGGGCGCTGCTCGGGCTCCTCACCCTGGCGGTCGCGGCGCTGGCGATCCTCCGCCCGACCGACCCGGCCGGCGTCCTCAACGAGATCCGACTCGCGGCCGGCTTCGATCGATACGAGGCCGCGTTGGACGAGGGCGACCGCATCCACAGCACCGTGGTCGCCGAGTTGAGGCGCACGGCGAAGGACGACCTCGAAGGCAGGGAGTCGCTCTACGGGATGCTCGAGCAGGCCGCCGAACGCTACGAGATCGCGCGGCGCGAGGCGGAGGGCTTCCACGAGGACCAGCGGGCGCAGATCCGCCTGGCGCGGACGTATCTGCTGTGGGCGCGCTCGCTGCACGAGGACGGCACCGGGACCTGGTACGAGCGGAACGACGAGGACACGCTGCGGCGCGCCCGCGCGATCGTCGATCGGGGGCTGGCGCTCCCGGACATCCCCGGCGACCGGCGGGTGGACCTGGAGGAAATGGGGACCCGGATCGACAGGGCGCTGACGCCGTGGCCGATCCTCTAGCCGGCGACCCGGCGCGCGATTCTCAGCGCCGTCGGGCGCTCGGCGTCTGCCTCCTCCTGGCCGCGGCGCTGCTCATCGGAGGCCTCGACCTTCCGGCGCGCGGCTACGAGTCCTTCCGGTACGCGATGTTCGGTTTCACCAGCGGGCTGCTCGGCATCCTCTACACGTTCGCGCTCGCGAGCCGGGAGGTCGTGTGGCGCCCCGCCGGATGGGTCGGGACGCTCCTCCTCGTCTACTGGGCGGCCGCGACCGCGATGATGTTCCGGATCCTCCTTCCTCCACCGGGCCTCGTGCAGGTCGGCCTCGCGATCGTCGCCGCGGCAGGGGCGGGGATCATCGTCAGCCGCCGCGACCGGGAGGGAGCGGTGCTCGCGCTGGGCACCGTGACCGTGATCCTGGCCGTCATCCGCTTCGCGCTCGTCCCCGTGTTCTGGGCGCGCTCGGGGCTTCCGAACTGGGGGCCGGTCCGGCTCGGCGCGTCCGCCGACGCGGTGCGCGACTTCTTCGTTGCCTTCGCGCCGGAGCGCCCCGCGTCCCAGGCGCTCCACTTCCTCGCGCTCGCCCTGTGGGTCGTCGCCCTCTGGCTCCAGTGGCAGCCACCCGCGGAGAGGCAGCAGGAAGGATGAGAAATCTGAGCTCTATTAGTCTGTGTGCGGGTCTCTTGTCGGCTCTGACGGTGTTCGGGGTGCGAGCGGAATACCCCTCTCAGTTGTTCTGGACTCTCGCCATCGTGCAGTTCTGCGTGATCTGCATTTCCGCTTGGGCAGTCGGTGCTTCGGCGATGAGGGACGGGCCCGACGAGCGCCGAAGCCGTGCGCTGGCTGGAGCGTTGACGGTGCCGCCGATCGCGCTCTTCTCGTTCCTTCCCGGTATCGGTACCCCCTGGCAAGCGACTCCTGCAGAGAATCAGATGCGCTATCTCGTGTTGTTCATCGACGGGCTGGCGATCGCCGTCGGATTCATCGTCCTGCGGTCCGCTTTGAGGGAAGCCGGTGAAGGGTTCTACTCGACGCTCGGATTCGCCGGAATCGTGTTGGCCGCTCCGCTGTGCGGCGCCTTCGCGGCCATACAGCTCACGTTCTACCGTTCGATGGACCGCGCGGTTGGCGTGCCCAGGCCGTCGGACCTCGCCACTCTCGACGATCTGTCGATAGTTCTTCTCTTGTTCGGCGTGACCCTCACCTATCTGGCGACGGCGGGCTTCGCCGCCGCCCTGGGACGCATTCGATGGGTCGGCCGAAGGGCGAGCCGGGCCACCGTGCTCGCGTGTCTCGTCGCCGCGGCGTTCGTGTCGATCCGGGTGGCCGTAGCGGTGCGGTTCCCACGCGAGCCGATCTGGGGCTTCGAGCATTGGTACGCCATGCCCGGCTTCATCCTGGCGATCCCGGCCGTCCCATGGTTGGTTCCCTGCGCGCTCGGAGTGGCGCTGCTGCGCCGGGGCGGTGCAGCAGCGCCCACTCCCTAGCCGCCGGCTTCGAGCAGTTCGCGGGCGAAGTCGCCTACCGGTCTCGACGCCCGGCCGTAGTTGCTGAGGACGACGACGACGTCGCCGGTCTCGCGATCGATCATGAGCGCCGCGCTGATCCCCGGAAACCCGCCCGTGTGCCCGAACACCCGCCCGCCCTGCCACTGCTGGAAGCCGTAGCCGTAGTCGGGGGACGCGGCCTCGGGTTTGGCGGTCGTGATCAGGGCAGCGGTTTCCGCGCGCACGAGGCGGCCGTCGCCCAGCGCGCGGGCGAATGCCAGCAGATCCGGCGCGGTCGAGTACCCGCCGCCCGCCGGCCCGCCCCGCACCGTGTGCTCGAAGACGTTCGAGCGGTACGTGACGCCCTCCTCGGTCTCCATCCTCTCGTAGCCCTGGGCGAGGTTCGGCACCACGGCGTCGACCTCGTAGGCGTCGGTCCCGGTCATCCCCGCCGGCTCGTAGATGTGCTCGCGCACGTAGTCGTAGTAGGACTGGCCGCTCGCTTTCTCGACGATCGCGCCGAGGAGCAGGAAGCCCGTGTTGCTGTACGCCCAGTCGGTGCCGGGCTCGAAGGCCAGCGAGTCCTTGGAGACGATCGGCTTCCAGGCGTCGAGGTCGCGGTAGAGTCCGCGGCTCGAGCGCATGAACTCGTCGTTGAAGAAGCTCCCGAGGCCGGAGGTGTGGGTCAGGAGATGCCGGATCGTCGCCTTCTCGCCGACTTCGGACCGCACCCAGTCCTGGCCCAGCCACTTGCCGATCGGATCGTCCCACGTAAGGACGCCCCGCTCCACGAGCTGCGCGACCGCGACCGCGGTGAACATCTTGTTCATCGAACCCAGGTTGAACTTCGTGTCCACGGCATTGGGCACGCCGTAGCTCTTGCTGGCGTCCCCGTAGGCGCGCTCGAAGACCGGCTGTCCGGCGCGAGCAACCAGCACGGATCCCGAGAACGCATCCGCTGCGACGAGCCGATCGAGGTACTCGCCGAGCAGCGACGCGATCTCGTCGTCGGAGAGAGCGCGCTCGGGAACGGCGGGCGTATCGATTCCGTCCGCCGGAGTGAGCGGCCGCATGCCCATGCCTTCGATCCGGTGAGGCGGCTCGGGCTCGGTATGCACCGACAGCATCCGAAGCTCGCCCGTCCTCCGGGCCCGCACGACCAGCTGGATCGCGGATGGCTCGGACTGACGCACCTCGACCGGGTCGAAGCCGCCCGTTTCCTCGCGCATCTGTGCATGGATCCGCACGTGGTCGTCGATCGGGAAGGCGTCGCGGAAGCGAGGCGCGAAGCTCTCCGCGATGTAGGCCCGCGTCGCCGCGTCGTCGCCTTCGACGGACAACCGGATCATCTCGGTGGCGCGGCGCCCGGCGGGCGTATCCGGAAGTTCGAGCCGCGCGTCCGTGGACGCGGATGAGGTCTGGGCGAACCCGGCTTCGGCCAGCACGACGAACGAGAGCGCCGCGGCGAAAGCGATCCGGAGAGTCCTCACTGCTCCCCCTGACGCTCCCCGGACTCGTCGTCCGGCGGGACCGGAGCAACGGGCGGGAGGGGGCCGCGCCGCCGGATGAGCACCTCGTGACGGCGGGTCTGCATCTCCCGGAAGCGCTCGCGCTGCTCCTCGGTCAGGAGCGCCTCGATGTCGGCGTTCGTCGAGTCCATGAGCGCCTTGAGACGCGGCCCCATCGATTCGAGCAGGGAGTCCGCCTTCTGGCGCTGGACTTCCATCAGGCTGTCGACGCGCACCGCCTGCTCGTCGTCGAGACCGAGCTCCGCGCCGAACTCGTTGCCGAGCCGCTTGTAGAACACCGCGCCGGGGCCGTGAGGTGGAGGCGGCACGTCGGGCAGCGCGATCCGCTCCATCGTCGCGTGATGCGGGAAGGCGGGCCGGCGCGCGAACAGCGAGATCGCCGCTCCCGCCAGCCCGCCGGCTAGGAACACCAGCGCCATCACCCCCGCCGCGATCCAGATGCTCCTTCGGGAATCGATCGTCATCGGTTTCTCTCCTCCATGGCGACCACCAGCTCCTCGATGGTCGGGGTTTGTCCCGTGGACACCCACGTGGCCACGGTCGTGGGGTAACCGAGCGCGTCGCCGAGCCCGATCGAGGCGCCGGTCTCGGGCTCGCGAGTTCCGGAAACGAGCGCCCCGAGCGCGAGCGCGGCCACCAGGGCCGCGGCGGCGAGCGTCGGGCGGAGCCACGCGGCCAGGAGCTCGACCGGGCCGCGCGCGGCGTAGCCGGCCAGGATGGGCGCGGCCCGGTCGACGATCTCCCGCACCATCGCCTCCCAGCGCTCCGGGTCCCGCGACGGGTCGAGCGGAGCCCAGGTCGGATCCTGATCGTCGTTCATTCGCGGATCTCCTTTCCGTAGCGCACCGCCAGCCGCTCGCGCAGCGTTCGCCGGGCCTCGTGGAGGTGGTAGCGGACCGTACCCTCGGGCATGCCCAACCGCGTGGCGATCTCCGCGTGCCGCCACCCCTCGACGTCGTGGAGGAGCGCGATCTCGCGGCGGGTCTCGTCCAGCCGCCCGAGCGCCTCCAGCAGATCCTCCCGCAGAATCGACCGCTCGGTCTCGCTCCCCGGGTCCGTGCCGCCTCCTAGCCGGTCGGCGGCCTCGATCGGCTCCGCGTCCCGCACGCGCCGGGAGCGGATCAGGTTGAGCGCGCGGTTCCGCACGATCTCGAGGAGCCAGGGACCGAAGCGGTCCGGATCGCGCAGGCCCTTCAGCCGCTCCAGCGCGGCGATGAAGGAGTCCTGGCAGACGTCCTCCGCGTCGTGCGGGCTGCCGGTCCGCGCCAGCGCGACGGCGTAGGCCGCCCGCAGGTGCCGCCGCACGAGGGCCTCGAAGGCGACCGTCCGGCCCCGCAGCGCCTCCATCACCAGGTCTCGATCGGAGCCGGGCATCGTCATGGAAAAGACACGCCTCCCTGGGGGAACGTTGGGTGTGGCGGAGCCGGCCACGGGGTTCGGTTGACGGTTCCGCGCGCGGAGGCGACCCTTAGGGAAAGCTCGCCGCCCCATCCCACTTCGGAACATCGAGGAGCATACCATGAAGCTCGACCGCGACGACATCGTGCTCGTGGCCGGTGTCCGCACCCCGTTCGGGGCCTTCGGCGGTTCCCTCAAGGATCTGTCCGCCAACGATTTGGGCGTCATCGCCGCCAAGGCCGCGCTCGACCGCTCGGGGTTCGCTCCCGGCGACGTCGATCACGTCATCTTCGGAAACGCCCTCCAGACCTCCGGCGACGCGATCTACTGCGCCCGGCACATCGGACTCAAGGCAGGGCTCCCCGTCGAGACCCCGGCCGTGACCGTCAACCGGCTCTGCGGCTCGGGCTTCGAGTCGATCATCCAGGCCTGCCGCCAGATCGTCGTCGGCGACAGCGAGGTCGTGCTGGCCGGCGGCACCGAGAGCATGAGCCAGGCGCCGCACACGGTCCGCGGCGCGCGGTGGGGGATTCCGCTGGGGACATCGAAGATGGGCGACCTCCTGTGGGAGTCGCTCTACGATCCGTACGCGGGATTCTCCATGGCCGAGACCGCCGAGAACCTGGCCGACAAATACGAGCTCACCAGGGCCGAGGTCGACGATTTCGCCTATCAGAGCCAGATGCGAACGCAGGCCGCCCGCGAGGCGGGGAGGTTCGACGACGAGATCGTCCCCGTAGAGCTGGTGACCAAGAAGGGCCACCAGGAGTTCGCGGCCGACGAGCACCCGCGACCGAACACGACGCCGGAGATCCTGGCCAAGCTCGCGCCCTACTTCAAGAAGGATGGTGTGGTGACCGCCGGCAACGCCTCGGGCATCGTGGACGGCGCGGCGGCCGTGATCGTGACCACGCGCGCGAGGGCGGAGAGTGCCGGCGCGCCGCTCCTGGGGCGTGTCGTCGGCTGGGGGATCGCCGGCTGCGACCCCAAGATCATGGGGATCGGCCCCGCCCCCTCCACCCGCAAGGCCCTGGCCGACACCGGCCTCACGCTCGACGACATGGAGCTCTACGAGGTCAACGAGGCCTTCGCGCCCCAGACCGTCGCGGTCATGAAGGAGCTGGGGCTGGACCACGCGAAGCTGAACGTCAACGGCGGCGCGATCGCGATCGGCCACCCGCTGGCCGCGACCGGCACGCGCTGCACCATCACCCTCCTGTACGAGATGAAGCGCCGCGGTGCGCGGCTCGGCTTCGCATCGGCCTGCATCGGCGGGGGGCAGGGATCGACGGTCGTGGTGGAGGCGGCCTGAGCGGGAAGCCCGCTTCGGGGTCCGATCCGGCGCCGATTCCGTATCTGGACACGCACGAAGTGGTGGCTTCCGCGTCGGCGGAAGAAGTGTGGGCGGCGCTCCCGGAGGCCCTTCGCGAAGCGTTCGACCGACCACGGGCTCGCCGCTTCGCGCGCCTCCTGGAGTGCCGCGACCAGGGAAGCACGGGCGAGTTCGAAGCGGAACCGGAGGAAACGTTGGCCGGATTCCAGGTGGCATCGGCGGATCCGCCCCGGCGGCTCGCGCTGGAAGGTCGGCACCGATTCAGCCGCTACCGTCTCACGTTCGACGTCGATCCAGGGGAAGGCGTCTCGCGGGTGCGAGCGGTGACCCACGCGGAGTTTCCAGGCCTTCGGGGAACGCTCTATCGGGCCGCCGTGGTCGGCACGGGAGG
>DASSPT010000155.1:0-13340 GCA_035699465.1 Gemmatimonadota bacterium | reverse complement strand
CGGCGCCAGCGCCCCCGGCGAGGTGAACCTGCGCGAGTACGGCATCACCGCCGAGGCCGCGGCGGACGCCGTCCGCCGGCTGGTACGGGCGGCGGCGACCCGCTAGGCGCCATCCGGGCCCCGCCGGGGCGCTATACTCTGGGGCATGGGCGCCCTCGGATCCCTCGGCCACGCTCTCGCCTTCGCCGTCGGCGCCGGGATCAATCTCTACGCCACCGTCCTGATTCTGGGGCTCGCCGCCCGCTACGACTGGGTCGATCTCCCCGACTCGCTCGAGTCTCTGGGCAGCCTGTGGGTGATCGGCATCGCGGGCGCGCTCTACCTCGTCGAGTTCCTCGCCGACAAGATCCCCTGGCTGGACTCCCTGTGGGACGGGATCCACACGCTCGTTCGCCCGCTGGGCGCCGCGGTGATCGCCGTAGCGGCACTGGGGCCGGCCTCCCCCGGGATGGAGGTCGTCGCGGGACTTCTCGGCGCGGCCATCGGCGCATCGACCCACGCCGCCAAAGCCGGGACGAGGCTGGCGGTCAACGCCTCGCCCGAGCCCGCTTCCAACATCGCGATCAGCCTCGCCGAGGACGGCTTCGTCATCGGGCTGGTCCTGCTTCTCCTCACCCATCCGCTGATCGGCCTGGGGCTCGCCGCGATCGCGCTCCTCGTCGTCCTCGCGCTCCTCTTCGTACTCCTGCGCTTCGTCCGCCGCCGCCGCGCACGACGGGCCACGGTCCGCTGATCGAGATCGATGGTGCCGAGCGGCTGGGAAGCATGGTGCGCGCCCGCGCCGGCCGGACGCAGCCGGGCCTGAGGCCCCAGCATCTGGCCGCCGTCCAGGCCTGCGCCGAGAGGTGCGACGCCGACACCACGGGCCTCGCGGTCCAGCCCGCGAGTCCCGCGCCCGCCTGCCGGGTGACCCCCCCGACGCCGGGCGCGGTCCCGCTCCCGCAGCTATCCTGGCCGCCATGATCGTCGCGCTCGGATGCGATCACGCCGGGTATCCGCTCAAGGGCCGCGTCGTGCGCGCGATCGAGAAGGCCGGGCACGAGGTCCTCGATTGCGGCGCCTACACGCTGGATCCCGAGGACGACTACCCGGACTTCGCGCGCGCGGTCGGAGTCGCGATCCTCGAGAGGCGGGCCGCGCGCGGCGTGCTCGTCTGCGGTAGCGGAGTCGGCGTGGCGGTGGCCGCCTGTAAGCTCCCGAACGTGCGGGCCGCGATGGCCCACGATACCTTCAGCGCTCGTCAGGGCGTCGAGGACGACGACCTGAACGTGCTCACCCTCGGTGCCCGCGTGATCGGTCCCGAGCTCGCGGCCGAGGTGGTGAGCGCATTTCTCTCCGCCCGGTTCTCGGGCGCCGAGCGCCACGTGCGCAGAAGCGCGAAGATCGACGCCCTGGAACGTGACGCGAGAGCCGGCGCGTTCGACGCGCGAGAGGCCGGACAGTGACTTCAGCCATCCGGGAAGGAGATCGCCCGTGCCGAATCCCCTGAACCGACTCCACGAGCTCGGACAGAGCATCTGGCTCGACTACCTGCGCCGCGACATGCTGCAGGACGGCGCGCAGGCTCGGCTGATCCGCGAAGACGATCTCTCCGGGCAGACCTCGAATCCCACGATCTTCCAGAAGGCGATCGCGGAGAGCGACCTCTACGACGAGGACATCCGCGCCGCCGGAGTCGATGCGGATCCCAGCTCCGTGCTCGATTCCATCATGATCGAGGACATCCGCCTGGCGGCGGATCTCTTCCGTCCGGTCTACGACCGCACCGCGGGAGAGGACGGCTTCATCTCCGTCGAGGTGAGCCCGGACATCGCGTGGGACACCGAGGCCTCGATCGCCGAGGCACGCCGTCTCTGGACCGCGATCGCGCGGCCGAACCTCATGGTGAAGATCCCAGGCACCGCCGCGGGGATTCCCGCCATCCGCGATTGTCTGGCCGAGGGGATCAACATCAACATCACGCTGCTGTTCTCGGTGAATCGGTATCACCAGGTGATGGACGCGTGGTTCGATGCGATGGAACGGCGGGTGGAGCGGGGCCAGCCGGTGGATCGGCTGGCGTCGGTCGCGAGCTTCTTCGTGAGCCGCGTGGACAGCAAGGTCGACCAGCGGATCGGCGAGCGCCTCGCAAGGGTGCCGGACGACGAACGCGCGCGCCTCCAAGCCCTGGAAGGGAAGATCGGCATCGACAACGCGCGGATCGCGTTCGAGGCCTACGAGAGACGCTTCGGCGGCGAACGCTTCGCCGCTCTGGCCGCGCGAGGCGCGCGCCCGCAGAAACCGCTCTGGGCGTCGACCTCCACCAAGAACCCCGACTTTCCCGACATCTACTACGTCGAAGCCCTCCTCGCCCCCGGTACGGTGAATACGCTTCCGCCGGAGACGCTGGACGCCTACCGCGATCACGGCGACCCCGAGGTCCGCATCCACGAGGACCTGGAAGGCGCCCACCACCGCCTCGCGGAGCTGGGTGAGCTCGGCATCGACTTCCATGTCGTCTTGGAGGAGCTCGAGAAGGAGGGCGTGGAGAAGTTCTCGAAGTCCTATCACGAGCTCCTGGATACGATCGAGGAGAAGCAGCGACAGGTTCAGCCTGCCTGACGGAATGGTGATCGATCGCGCGGCCTTCGGCCTGATCGGGATCGGCACCATGGGGTCCAACCTCGCGCTGAATTTCGAGGACCACGGCATCCCGGTCGCGTTCTGGAATCGCGAGCAGGAGAAGACTCGCTCCTTCGCCGCCGCCAACACGGACCGCCACTTCATCCCGACGACCACGTTCGCCGAGCTCGTCGCGGCGCTCCAGCGTCCGCGCCGGATCCTGCTGATGATTCCCGCGGGCGATCCCGTGGACCAGACTCTCGCGCAACTGGTGCCACTCCTCGAACGCGGCGACGTGGTAATCGACGGGGGGAACTCCTTGTTTCACGACACGCGGCGTCGGGTCGCCGACCTCGCGGCCAGGGACCTGTACTTCTACGGCCTCGGAGTCTCCGGCGGCTCGGAGGGGGCGCGCCACGGCCCCTCGCTCATGCCGGGCGGCCCTGCCGATGCGTATCCGATCATCGCCCCGGCGCTGGAGTCGATCGCCGCCCGCACGGAGACCGGTCCGTGCGTGGGATGGCTGGGCCCCGACGGCGCGGGCCACTTCGTCAAGATGGTCCACAACGGGATCGAGTACGCGGACATGCAGGCGATCGCCGAAGCGTACGACCTGCTCTCGCGCGGGCTCGGATTCGATGCCGAGCGGATCGCCGACACGATGGCGGAATGGACCCGCGGCCCCCTCGACTCCTACTTGCTGGAGATCACCGTCGACATCCTGCGGGTCGAGGACCCCGCGACGGGCAGGCCGCTGATCGAGTCGATCCTCGACGAAGCGGAGCAGAAGGGCACCGGCCGCTGGACGATCGTGACGGCGCTCGAGCTCGGCGTGCCCCTTCCTACGATCAGCGCAGCCGTCGACGCGCGGGTCCTCTCCAGCCGGCGCGCCGAGCGCCTCGCCGCCAGCGGCCGCATCGAGGGTCCGGCGACGTTCGACCCCGCGGATCGCGACGCCCTCGTCTCCCTCATCGCGGACGCGCTCTACGCCTCGCGCATCGCCAGCTTCGCCCAGGGCATGGACCTGATCGGCGCCGCGTCCCGCGAGTACGGCTGGTCGGTCGATTGCGCGGAGGTGGCGCGGGTGTGGACGGGTGGCTGCATCATCCGCTCGCGACTCCTCGACCCCGTGCGGCGCGCGTTCCTTGAGCGTCCCGATCTGTCGAACCTGCTGCTGGACTCCGAGATCGGATCGCGCTTCGAGCGCGCTCAGGCCGGGCTCAGGCGCGCGCTCGGCGAGGCTCAGCGCCGCGGCTTGCCGGCGCCCTGCCTGGGCGCTTCTCTCGCCTACGTCGACTCCTTCCGCACGGCGCGGCTCCCGCAGAGCCTGACCCAGGCCCAGCGGGACTACTTCGGAGGGCACACCTACCGCCGAGTCGACGCTCCCGATGCTCCCGTCCACACCGACTGGACCGAGCTCGCGCGCGCCGCGCGGGAGACCGCCCGATGATCGAGCGCGTCGTCCGGGCGGCCCCCGAGACGGCCGTCGCCTCCAAGGCCGCCGGCCGATTGGCCCTGCCGAGGGCGGGCGGCTGCGCGCTCGTCATCTTCGGAGCGACCGGGGACCTGACACGTCGCAAGCTCATGCCGGCGCTGTGGCGTCTCCAGGGGCAGCGCTGTTTCGACGACTGTTTCTCGATCCTCGGTGTCGGCCGGGAGGAGCTGCGCGACGAAGGCTTCCGGGACGCGATGCGCGACGCGCTAGAGGAGTTCTCCGACGATGCCCCGTCCGACGAGGAGTGGAGCGACTTCGCCGGCCGGCTCGTCTATCTCGCCGCCGACCTGACCGAGGACGACACCTACCGCCGACTCGCCGACCGACTGGAGGCCCTCGGGGAAAACGAGTCTTCGCTCAGGAACCACCTGTTCTATCTCGCCGTCCCGCCCTCGCTCGCGCCGCGGATCGTACGCGGCCTCGAATCTGCCGACCTCACCGGCGACGACCGCGGCTGGACGCGGATCGTCGTCGAGAAACCGTTCGGCCACGACCTCGAATCCGCGCAAGCCCTCAACGAAGAGATCGGCGAGGTGTTCGACGAGAATCAGGTGTACCGCATCGATCACTTCCTCGGGAAGGAGACGGTGCAGAACATCCTCGCGCTCCGGTTCGGCAACATGCTGTTCGAGCCCCTGTGGAACCGGAACTACATCGAGTACGTGGAGATCACGGGCGCCGAGACCCTGGGCGTGGAGGACCGGGCCGGCTTCTACGATGCCACGGGGGCCCTGCGCGACATGATCGCCAACCACTTGCTCCAGCTCCTGACCCTCACCGCGATGGAACCCCCCGTGGCCTACGATTCCGAATCGGTGCGGGAGGAGAAGGTCCAGGTCCTGCGCTCGATCGCCCCGCTGTCCGCCGAGGAGGTCGCGCAGCGAGTCGTTCGCGGGCAGCACGGATCGGGGAAGGTGGACGGAGAGGCGGTCCCGGGCTATCGCGAGATCGACGGAATCGATCCCCAGTCCACGACCGAGACCTACGTCGCCATGGAACTGCACGTCGAGAACTGGCGCTGGGCCGGAGTGCCGTTCTTCCTGCGAACGGGGAAACGGCTCGCGCGGACCGTCACCGAGATCTCGGTCCACTTCAAGCGCACGCCGCACTCGATCTTCCGCCAGAGCGACGAGTCCGTGGCGCCGAACGAGATCGTCATGCGGTTCAAGCCCGACGAGGGCATCCGGGTGACATTCTCCGCCAAGGTCCCCGGCGAGGGGATGCGCACCTCCCGCGTGCGGATGGACTTCGACTACGAAGAGGCGTTCGGCGTCGAGCTGCCGGACGCCTACGAGACCCTGCTGCTCGACGCCATGCAGGGCGATCCGATGCTGTTCACGCGCGCCGACGAGGCCGAGGCCCAGTGGAGAGTGGTCCAGCCGATCCTCGAGACGTGGGAGGCCGTCGACGCGCCGGAGTTCCCGAACTACGCGGCGGGAAGCTCCGGACCCGAGGCCGCCGCGCGCCTGGTGGCGCGGCGCGGATACGTGTGGCGCGAGCTGGACTGACCCGCCCCGCGGTCGCCGTGCATGCGGACATCGGATCGCTCGCGGCCGACGCCGCCGAGCGGTTCGCGGCCGCGGCCGAGGCTTCCGAGGGTCCCCGGATCGACGTGGTACTGACCGGCGGCTCCACGGCGCCCGCCATCTATCGGCTTCTGGCGGATGAGCCCTTCGCGTCGCGGGTCGACTGGGGGCGAGTCCACGTCTGGTGGACGGACGAGCGATGCGTTCCCCCCGATGATCCCCGTAGCAATTACGGCGCCGCGCGAGAGTCGCTTCTCGACCGGGTTCCCATCCCCTGCGAGCACATCCACCGGATGCGTGGCGAGGACCCCAACCCCGAGCGCGAAGCGGTCCACTACGAGGCCGCGCTTCGCGCCGGCCAGGCGCTCGCGCGCGGCGCGCCTCCGAGCTTCGATTTCGCGCTCCTCGGTCTCGGAGGCGACGCGCACGTCGCCTCCCTCTTCCCCGGATCCTCTACGGTCGCTCTGTCCGACCGGCTGGTGGCGGTGGTACGGAGCGACGAGGTCGCGATGCCCGACCCGGTCGTCGACCGCCTGACGCTGACGTTCTCCGCGCTCAACGGGGCACGGGCGGCCGTGTTCGTCGTGGCGGGCGCGGAGAAGGCGGCTGCTCTGCGCGCCGTGCTCGAGGAGCCGGCGATCCCCGCACTTCGACCGGCCCAGGGTATCCATCCGGCCGATGGTCCCCCTGTATGGCTCGTCGACCGGGCCGCCGCCGGAATGCCGTCCGGCGCGAGGTGAGGCGGACGGAGCGACCGGGAAGCACGACGTGATCCTGGCGGGCGATGTCGGGGGAACGAAGGTCGCGCTCGCGCTCGTCGAGGACGGCGAGGGTGGCCTGCGGATCGTGCGCGAGGCGCGCTACGCTACCGAGGACTTCGACGGCCTGGTTCCCGCCGTCGAGCGGTTCCTGGCGGAGGCCGGCGAGCGGCCAGACCGCGCCTGCTTCGGGGTCGCTGCGCCGGTCGTGGGCGAGCCCGTCGCGATGACGAACATCGACTGGGAGCTCGACCGCGCGCGCATCGCCCACGCGACCGGGATCCCGCACGTGGCGCTGATCAACGACCTGGCGGCCGCTGCCTGGGGGATCGACGCATTGTCCCCCGATGGCTTCGACACACTTTCCGAAGGCGAACCCAAGGGCCCGACGGCGGGGCTGATCTCGCCCGGGACCGGCCTCGGCATGGCGATTCTCACCCGGTTCGCGGGACGTGACCACGTCCTGCCGAGCGAAGGCGGCCACCAGGCCTTCGGCCCGTCCACTCCTGTAGGGATCGACCTCCTCGCCTTCCTGCGGTCCCGCCACCCGGACCACGTCAGCATCGAGCGGATCGTCTCGGGAAACGGTATCGAGGCGATCTACGGATTCCTGCGAGAGAGCGGCCGCGAGGCCGAGCCCCCGTGGCTCGCCGAGCGCCTGGCCGCGAGCCCGGATCGGAGCGAAGAGATCTCGCGGGTCGCGATGGCGGGCGGGGCGGAGATCTGCGAGGCGACGATGGACGTGTTCGTTCGTTGTCTGGGGAGCGCGGCCGGGGATCTCGCGCTGGCGGCCCTGGCTCTGCGCGGCGTCTACGTCGGTGGCGGTATAGCCCCGGCCATCCTTCCGCTTCTCCGCGACGGGCGCTTCCTCGAGGCGTTTCGCGCCAAGGGCCGGTTCAGGGACCTCCTCGCGCGCGTGCCGGTGCGAGTCATCCTCGACCCGAGGGCCCCGCTCCTGGGCGCGGCCCGGTGCGCAGCACGCGCCTGGGGCGGGTAGAGACGTGGAGACCCCCTTCCTGATCGTCGGAGCCGGCCCGTTCGGGCTCGCCATGGCCGCCGAGGCGGAAGCGCGCGGGATATCCCATCTCGTGCTCGGCGAGCCCATGTCGTTCTGGATGCGACACATGCCGGCGGGCATGGTGCTCCGCTCGGCGTGCGACTGGCACCTCGATCCAGCCGGGCGAGCCACTATCGAGGAGTTCCTCGCGACGCGCGGCGTGAAGCCGTCCGACGTCGAGCCTCTGCCGCTGGACCTCTACCTGGAGTACGCGGGCTGGTTTCAGGAGACGATGGGCATCCGTCCACGGCCGAGACGAATCGTCCGGCTCGACTGGCACGACGGCCGATTCGACGCGGCTCTAGACGACGGCACGACCGTTACGGCCGAGCGCGTCCTCCTCGCCACCGGCTACTCATCCTTCGCCCACATCCCCGAGGAGCTGGCGGAGCGGGTGCCGGCGGAGCGGAGCTCGCATACGTGCGATCTCGTGGCACCCGAACGGTTCGCGGGCCAGCGGGTGCTCGTCGTAGGCGGGCGACAGAGCGCCTTCGAAGGCGCCGCACTGCTCGCCGAAGCCGGTGCGACGCGTGTCCACGTGTGCCATCGGCACGAGACTCCGGCCTTCGCCGAGTCGGACTGGTCGTGGGTCGAGCCGACCCTGGACCGGGTCGTCGGCGAGCCGGATTGGTATCGCGGCCTGGCGGAGGCCGAGCGCGAGGCGATCAACGCGCGCTTCTTCGCCGAGGGGCGGCTCAAGCTCGAGCCGTGGCTGGGGCCGCGGCTGGATCGTTCGGAGATCCGCTTCCGGCCGAAGTCGCGGATCGTCGGAAGCGAACTGCGGGGCGGCGACCTCCTCGTGCGGCTCGACAGTGGCGACGCGCTCGCCGTGGATCACGTGCTCTATGCGACCGGCTACAGGGTCGATCTCCGCCGCGTGCCATTCCTGGCAGCGGGAAACCTCCTGCCCCGCATCGAGCGGCGGGACGGCTTCCCGCTCCTCGACGCTTCCCTGCAGTCCACCGTGCCGGGTCTGTTCTTCACGAGCCTGCCCGCCACCCGCGACTTCGGTTCGTTCTTCGGCTTCACGGTGGCGGTTCGCGCTTCGGCGCGCGTCATCGGCCAGGCGATCCAGTCGCGCTAGGATCGGCTTCTGTACTTCGGGCTAGCGGGCGGCGAGCCGGTGGGCTCCGGTGTCGTGCGCCACTACGCGGCGCACCCATTCGATGACGCGCGGGCGCTCGTCCTCGATCCGGAAGTGCTCGTCGAAGAACCGGTAGATGGCGCTCTCGGCCAAGAATTCCGGAGGGGGCGCGGCGGGGATCAGCGTGCAGGCCAGGATCACGTCGTACATCGACATCTTCTCGCCGACGAGCCACTCGCGGCGGGATAGCCGCTCCTCCAGCCGCTCCAACGCTGCGACGAGCGCCGCCCGCGCGCCCGCGATGCGACCCGCGTCACGCTCTTCCGGCGACTTGGGGATCTCGCCCTGGACGTTCCACTGCGCGCGCCGGATGTGGGGCGAGACGTTCGCGAGCACCGTTTCCGCGGCCAGGATGTCGTCCCGCGAATCGGGGGTCAGGGACGGCGCGTCCCGGTAGTTCGCCTCCAGGTAGTGGAGGATCGCCGCCGAGTCGCGCATCGCGACGGGGCCGTCGATCAGGATCGGAACGAGAGGCCAGCCCCCGGCGCGCACGATCGGATCCCGATCCGCCGAGAACATCTCCTGGGTCTCGTATTCGAGCCCTTTGAACTCGAGGGCGATCCGGACCTTGACGGAGTTCGGCGAGCGATGGAACTCGAGCAGCGTCCTCATGCCGGCAAGCTACGTGCGGACCTGCCCTCCGTCGCCCCCGGACGGCACGCGCCGCGGCTGGCAGACGGCCCGGCCGGCCCTTACAATCTCGACCGATGGACCATCGCGTCACCCTGACCCAGCATCTTCTGCGCGAGGTGGAGACACATGCGCCCGGAGGCGGGGCCGTGGCCTCGATCCTGGCCCAGATCGCCACCGCCTGCAAGGAGATCCGCGCCGAGCTCGCCGAAGTGGGGCTCGGCTCGCTGGCCGGCATGCAGGGCGGCATCAACGTGCAGGGCGAGTCCGTCCACAAGCTCGACTGGTTCGCCAACGAGGTATTCACCAAGCACTTCCGAGGCTCGGGTCTCCTCTGCACGCTGATCAGCGAGGAGATGGAGGAGATCTTCCATCTCGACGAGGATTGCCCGCGCGCCCAGCACGTCCTCTGCTACGACCCCATGGACGGCTCCTCCAACCTCGATGTCGACGGTGCGGTGGGCACGATCTTCAGCGTGCGCCGCAAGGCGACGGGAACGACGCACGGGAAGCCGGAAGAGGTGTTCGAGCCCGGCACCGAGCAGGTGGCAGCGGGCTATGTCCTCTACGGCCCCCAGTGCATGCTGGTCTACGCGGTGGGAGGCGCAGTGCACGGCTTCACGCTCGACACCGCGGTCGGGGAGTTCTTCCTCAGCCATCCGAACATCCGGATGCCGGAGCACGGCAAGGAGTTCTCCGCCAACATGGCCCGGCTCGATGCCTGGGACCCGGCGTTCCGGGAGTTCGTCCGGAACCATTCGCACGGCGGCGGCGCCGCGCGCTCGTATTCCCTGCGCTACATAGGGGCGCTGGTGGCGGACTTCCACCGCGCGCTGCTCCGCGGCGGCGTGTTCTTCTATCCCGGAGACGCGAAGAATCCCCACGGCAAGCTGCGGCTTCTCTACGAGGCCGCCCCGCTCGCCTTCCTGGCGGAGGCCGCCGGGGGGGCCGCATCCAGCGGACGGGAGCGGATCCTGTCCATCGTTCCCGACGGCCTCCACGTCCGGACGCCGCTCATCATCGGCAGCCGCTATGAGGTCTCGGCCATCGAGGGCCTGCTCGCCGACGAGCGCCAGACCGCCATCACCGCTTAGGAAAGGAGCGACCCTTTGAGCCGCAACGATCACGGCACTGCCACCGCCGAGCCGCTCGCAAGCGGCGCCATCACGGCGCGTGTGAGCGAGATCCTCTCCTACTATCCCAGCGAGGGCGCGGCCGTGAAGGCGAACCTCGCGCGGCTGCTCTCCCACGGCCGCCTGGGGGGGACGGGCAGGCTCGTCATCCTTCCCGTCGACCAGGGCTTCGAGCACGGCCCCCACCGGTCGTTCGCGGTCAACCCGCCGGCGTACGACCCGGAGTACCATCCCCGGTTCGCGCTCGCGGCCGGCATGTCGGGCTACGCGGCGCCGCTGGGCTTCATCGAGGCCGTCGCCGGGAACTACGCCGGCCAGCTGCCGCTCATCCTCAAGCTCAACAACCACGACCTCCTGTGGTCGGACGACGACCCGATCCCCGCCGTGACGGGATCCGTCGAGGCCGCCTTGCGGCTGGGATGCGCGGGCATCGGGTACACCATCTATCCGGGCTCGGCGAACCGGCAGGAGATGTACGAGAACCTCCAGTTCCTCGCCGAACAGGCCAAGTCCGCCGGGCTGGCAGTCGTCGTGTGGTCGTACCCGCGGGGGTCGGGGATCGACGAGACGGCCGGTGAGACCGCGCTCGACGTCTGCGCGTACGCGGCCCATCTGGCCTGCCAGATGGGCGCCCATATCGTCAAGGTGAAGCTGCCCTCCGACCACCTGTACCAGGAGGCGGCCAGGAAGGTGTACGAGTCGCTCGACGTCCCGCGGTCGACGATGGCCGACCGCGTGCGGCACGTCGTCCAGGCGGCGTTCGCGGGCAAGCGGATCGTGATCTTCAGCGGCGGGTCGAAGACGAGCTCGGAGGCCTTCTACGACGACATCCGCGGGATTCGCGATGGCGGCGGGTTCGGATCGATCATCGGTCGGAACACGTTCCAGCGCCCGTGGGACGAGTCCCTGGACTTCATCGGCAGGGTGATCGACATCTACGCCGACGCGGATCGCTGATTCCCTGAGCTCCGCGCGCACAGGGGCCGAAGAGCGAGCGGCACCACGGGGCGGAGCGGGGCGCGGCCGGCTGCTCCAGATCCTGGGCGTCGCCTTCGGTCTCGCCGTCATCGTCGGCAACACGATCGGCGGCGGAATCCTGCGGACCCCCGGAGAGGTGGCGGAGCAGCTTCCCTCTGTTCCGTTATTCCTCGTCGCCTGGGTGGCCGGCGGCCTCTACGCCCTTCTCGGGGCGATCTCGCTGAGCGAGCTGGGCGCCATGATCCCCCTTTCGGGGGGCCAGTTCGTGTTCGTGCGCCGCGCTCTGGGCCGATTCCCCGGGTTCCTGGTGGGGTGGTCCGACTGGATCTCGACCTGCGGCTCCTCGGCGGCCGTAGCGATCATCATCGGGGAATACGCGGGGCCGCTCATCCCGCCGCTCGAAGGGCACGCGTCCTTCGTGGCCTCCGCCGTCGTCCTCGGCTTCGCCCTACTGCAGTGGCGCGGGATCCGGGTCGGGGACGCCGCGCAGCAACTCACCAGCCTTCTGAAGGCACTCGCTCTTCTAGGGCTCGTGGCCGCCATCCTGTTCCTCCCGGTCGACTCTTCGCCGACGACTCCCGCCGGGCCACTGCCCGCCGGTCTCGCTCTCCTCACCGCCTTCGTGATCGCCTTCCAGGCCGTCATCTTCACGTACGACGGCTGGACGGGGGCGATCTACTTCTGCGAGGAGATGAAGGACCCGGGGAGGAGCATACCGCGCGCTACGATCGGCGGTGTGCTCCTGGTCATCGGGCTGTACCTGGCGCTCAACCTCGCCTTCCTGCGCGCCGTCCCGGTCGGGGCCATGGCCGGCGACCCGTTCGTCGCGGCCACCGCGGCGGACGCCGTCTTCGGGGCCCGCGGCGACACCGTCATCCGGATCCTGATGATCGTGTCGCTGCTCGCGGCGGTGAACGCGAACCAGCTCATCGCCTCGCGCGTGCCGTTGGCGATGGCGCGAGATCGCCTGCTGCCCTGGGCGGCTACCCGGGTCAACGAGGGCGGTACGCCCACTACGGCCCTGTTCGCGGGAACGGGCGTGATGCTGCTCCTCATCGCGACCAACAGCTTCGACACGATTCTCGCGCTGCTCGCGTTCTTCTTCGTCGCCAACTACGCGCTCTCGTTCGCCTCGGTGTTCGTCCTGCGGCGTAGAGAGCCCCTCACCCCGCGACCGTTTCGCGCGATCGGGTACCCCTGGACGACCGGAATCGCGCTCGCGGGCTCGATCGCGTTCCTGACGGCGTCCGTCGTCGGCGATCCCGGGGGCAGCGCGCGCTCGCTGCTGCTACTCGCGGCGAGTGTGCCGGTTTTTCTGCTGGTGCGGGGTCTGGGATCGAGCGAGTAAGGCGCCGCGGCTCGGTCAGCTGCGCTGCCTCGTGGGATCAGCCGGGGAAACGCATCCAGCCGCTCCCCGGCTCGCCTGCAGGGCCGTGGCACAGGATCTGGAACACCGCGAACCCCAGAGTCGCGAAGACGAGCGCGCCGAGAAATGCCAGTATCGTCCCGCAGTTGATCCAGCGGGACACGTCAGCGCCCTGCGCTGGCGATCACCGCTTCGGAGCGGCCGACCTGTTGAGCTTCTTGGCGCCGGCCTTGCGGCGGCGGCGACCGGTGAGGATGTAGTTCACGTCGAGCCCCGCGTCCGCCGACAGCTCCGCCAGGAACCAGAATGCCTTCGGCACGCGTCCGCTTTCGTAGCGGCTGATCATCTGCTGGGTGTACTTCGTGATCTCCGCGAGCTGCGCCTGCGTCAGCTCGCCTCGGGCTCCCCGAAGACGATCGGCCACTCCCTTCTTGAACTCCTTGAACGTCTGCTCCATCACGCCTCCCCGTATGTCTGCCATGTCATGGGAATCGAAGCCGCGGCAAGCATAGCCGCGACCCGGATCGACGCGCAACCGCGTCGGCGACACTCAGCAGCCCCAGTAGTACCCCTCATAAATGCGTTCGTACCGCCCGCCGCGTTCGATCCAGATGTCGAGATGCGCGCCCTCGTACTCGAGCGCCTCGAGGAG
>DASSPT010000154.1:0-18422 GCA_035699465.1 Gemmatimonadota bacterium | reverse complement strand
CATCGGCGTCCTGCGATGCGGGTCGTTCCCCAACGACTTCGGCCCGCCGCCGCCCTTCGTGGCGGACTACCGTGCAGCGCCCACAACGTGCGCCTCGGGAGCGGGGCTGGCGACCGCCCCACGCGGGGACGTGGACCTGTTCGACGAGGATTTGGGGATGGCGCGGACGCTCCGGGGCTCGCTTGCCTACGAACGACGGCTCTCCGGGGGAATAGTCGCCACATCGGAGGTACTGGCGACCCGTATCCTCTCCGACTTCGTTTTCGTGAACCTCAACCTCGAGGGACCGCAGGTGACCGACCGGCGCGGCCGAGTGCTCTATGGCGAGATCCCACCGACCGGCCTCGCCGTGCCGGCCCTGAGGTCGGCGTTCTCCGAAGTGATCGATCTGCGGAACACGTCCCGGAACCACGCCCTTCAGCTGGCGACCGGGCTCGAGAAGCGGTTCTCGCGCGGGTCTGCGGTGATGGCCTCCTACATCTACTCTCGCGTTCGCGACGTCCAGACACCCATACGCGTCAACGTACCGGGTACCGTGAACTGGTCCTCACGATCCGTTTCGGGCCTTCACGAGGACCTCGACGCGGAAGTCTCGCAGAACGACATCCCGCATCGAATCGTGCTGGCCGGCACCTACCGTCCACCCTGGCGCTGGGGAACCGAGTTCTCCTTCTACTACGTGGGCGAGTCGGGGAGCCCGTTCACGTACCGCTCCTGGGGAGTGGGACGGCGGGGCGACCTCAACGCGGACGGCTCCAACGCGAACGACCCGATCTACGTCCCGCGCGACGCGTTCGATCCCGACCAGATCACGTTCAGCGGGCGGTCGGACGACCCGGACGCCGACAATTCCGCAGCGGCCCAGGCCACGCGCGTGAAAGCCCAGCAGGCGGCGTTCGAGCGGCTCATCGAGGGCACGGAATGCCTCCGGCGGCAGCGCGGACGGATCCTGGAGCGCAACAGCTGCCGGGAGCCCTGGTCCCACACGACGATCGCTTCGGTGCGACAGCCGATTCCGCTCGGCCGCCGTGCTCTGGAGGCCGAGCTCCAGGCGTTCAACGTGCTGAACCTGCTGAACCGGGACTGGGGCCGCTATCGGGTGGCGGCGCCGGCGCTGCTCGAGCACGTCGCCCAGACCCCCGGGGCCCCCGAGGAGTCGGTGCCGGTCTTCCGGTTCGACGCAACGGCTCCGAAATGGACGACGTTCACGACCGAGTCGGCCTTCCAGCTCCAGCTCGCCGTGCGCTATCGCTTCTGAATCCCCAGCCGCTCCCGCACCCGGTCGAAGCGGGGATCCCGGCGGAGGTCTTCGAAGATCGGCGCCATGAGCGTGATGTAGCGGTATCGGAACGTGGCGGGGTCCTTCGACCGATCGATCCACGCGAAGGCCGTATCCAGGTTCCCGAGGCCGGCATGCACGATGGCGAGCTCAACGGCCAGGGCTTCCCCCGCATTCCAGCGCTCGATCAGCTCCTCGCGGATGCGGAGCGCCTCCTCTCGCCGTCCCCCTCGGGCGAGCATGTACGCGTACAGCGCGAGGTCGCCCGAATCCTCCGTCCGCGCCGCAGGCTCCATGGTCGCGATCGCCTCCTGCCACATTCCCTTCTTCGCGTACGCCTGTGCGCGGAGTACCGGGGTCCGAAGAAGCGGGGGTCGGACCGCGGCGATGTGACCGAGATGGACGAGAGCTTCGTCCGGGCGATCGTTCGCGAGGAGCGCGTGGGCGAGTTCCGCGTGGGCGCTCGGGGACAGAGGGTCGATCTCCAGCGCGCGCCGGGCCTCGGCCAGCGCTTCGATCGGCCGCTCCGTATCGAGGTACAGCCCCACCAGCCATTCCCGGGCCCGGCCGTAGGCCGGATCCAATTCGATCGCGCGCCGGAGCTCTCGCTCGCCCGTCGCGAAATCCTGAAAGATGTGCATCCGGATGATCGCGAGTGTGGCGTGGGCCTCGGCGAGCGAATCGTCCAGCGCGACAGCCTTGAGCGCAGCCTGCTCCGAAAGGGCCCTCAGCTCCTCGATCGGCATGCCCGGGTTTTCGGTGGACTGGACCCGGCCGTACATCCGTGCCAGACCGGCCCACGCGGCGGCATACGTCGAGTCGATCGCGATGGCCTGACGGAAATAGTCCAGCGCCTGATGCGGTCCGGCGTCGCTCCGGAGGAGGGCCGGATCGTTGCCCCGAAGGTAGAGCTCGTACGCCGCGACGCTCCGAGCCCGGTTGCGGGATAGCGGCGGCGCCGCGGCGCCGCCGCCCAGGCGGGCGCCCAGCTCGCGGGCAACGGAGCGGGCGATGTCCTCCTGCACCACGAACAGATCATCGATCTCCCGATCGTACGTCTCCGACCAGCGGGTCGATCCGTCGCGCGCATCCACCAGCCGGACCTGCACCCGCAGGCGGGATCCGATCTTCTGCACACCTCCCTCGACGACGTTGGCGACACGCAGGCTGTCGGCGATGGTACGGACATCGGTCTCCCGGTCCCGGAACGCGAAGGCCGACGTGCTCGCGATCACCCTCAGGTCCCCGGCTTTCGCCAGCATGGCGATCAGCGCTTCGGTCATGCCATCAGCCAGCATGGCATCACCCGGATCGGTGCTGAGATTCGAAAGCGGCAGCACGGCGATGGATGGTTCGGCCGCGTCGGCTGGCTGCGGCTCGGCCGGCTCGTTCCCGAGCCACATGGATGCCAACACCGCTGTCACCAGTCCCAGCGCCGCAATGGCTGCGTACCAGAGGCTCGCCCGCGACCGATGAGCGCCCAGCAGGGGACTAGGGCTCCCCGTCTTTTCGCGCTCGCCGGAGTCGACCTCGGGACGTGCGTCCGAGTCCACCGGCCGACGCGCATCGGGTTCTGTCCGCGTGAGCCCCCGATCGTCGTCGGGGTTTGACGGCGGTCGCACAGGGGAGTCCTTGGCACGCGCACGGATCTCCTCGGCCAGCGCCGCAATCTCGGGACCCGCCCCGGCGCCGAGCTCCTTCTCGACGAGACGCTCGTGGCTCCTCGCGTGGCGCAGCGCGGCGGCGTGCTCGCCGGTGCTCGCGAGGCCGCGCATCAGGCCGAGCGCATAGCGGGTGCTAAGGGAGTCGGCGTCGGACAGCTTGCGCCACCATGCGAGGGCGGCCTCGTTATCACCGGCCCTTTCCGCGCCCTCTGCCAGCCGCTCCAGCGCCTTCAGGTACAGCGCTTGCAGGCGCGAGCGCTCGCCATCCGTCCACTGCTCGAATTCGGGGGCTTCGGTGAGATAGAACCCCTCGAGGAATGGCCCCTCGTATAGCTCCACGGCCGCTTCCAGGTCACCCGCCCCGATCGCGGCCTCGAAATCCTCCACGTCGCTAGTGATGACGGCGGTATTGAGCCGCAGGGGGTTGACGCCCAGAAAGATCTCGGCGTCGACGGACCTGCGGATCAGGTACAGGGTCTGCTCGAGGGAGTGGCGCGCCCGCTGCTGAGACGCGTCGGGCCAGAAGAAAAGAAGGAGTTGATCGCGGTTTCGACCGCGCTCTCCGGCCGCGGCTACCGCCGCGAGGAGCGCCAGCCGACGATTCTGCTGGGCGAAGTCCGACGCCGGAGCGACCCCCGTCGGCCCCCGGAGGGCGAGTCTGCCGAGTGTCTCTAGGCGAAAGGGTGGCGCGGGCGGCGCCTGCCCGGGCTCTGCGCTCACTTGGTCGAACCTAGGGCGTGAGTTCGATGTGAGGCAAGACGGCCCCCGGAGGCCTGAAAATGAGCCCTCCGTGAGTCGGGAGTGACGACCATCGCGGATACTCGGCGAAACCCAGCGCGGAGGTCCCGGTGGAGGGATGTTCAGGCAACAGGAGACAAGGACGGTCGACGGGTAGTGCCGTCGGCCTGTTTCTCTTGGGGTGGAGCTGCCTGTCACAGCTCGCGTGCAACGGACCCATCTCGACGATGCGCAGCCCCTACCATCTGCGAACCGTCGAGGTGAGGAACGCCACCGCTCGACCGCAGATCCTCAAGGTCGAACCCACGGCTTCGCAGCATCTCGGCGCGGCCACCACGTTCACGGGCGGGCTGAGGCCTGGCGAGACGAAGTCGCTCTACCTGTATCACGGATTCGAATACGACTTCCGCATCCTCGAGACGCCCGGCTACGACCAGCTGACGCACCGGGCGGTTCACGTGGACCACGACTCCGGCCTCGTCTACAACGGGGACTCGCTTCTGCCGGAAACGCAGCTGGCAGCCGGCCCGAGTTCTTTCTCCGACAGCCTGCAGTCGACAGATCCCTTCGGGCTTCGCTCGGGCGCTCGAATCCTGCCGGAGACCACTCGCGGACAGACCATGCCGTCGAGCGCACGCCAGTCGCTCGAACGGGAACGGCGGGAACGGCATGGCAAGCTCCAGACAGGAGGCAACCCTTGACGCGCGTTTGCCGATGCCTGATCTCGGGCCTGGCCTTCCTCGCCTGGAGCTGCGAGGACTCGAGCGGACCCACCGATCCCGCGAACCCCTTGCCTTCCGGTGAAGTCGTCTCCGGCGTGGAGGTCACCCCGACTTCCGCCGAGCTGTTCCTTACCCCTCCGGGAAATTCCGTCACGGTCTATGCCCTCGTCCGGAACCGGGAAGGCCGCCCCATGATGGGAGTAAGTCCGTCCTTTTCCAGCAGCGACACGAGTGTGGCGACCGTCGACGCATCCGGGAAGGTAACCGCCCGCGCGGTTGGAACCGCGGAGATCACGGTATCGCTTCCGGTCAGGGGAGAGACGAAGTCCGCGGCCGCGCACATCGCGGTAGTCCAGGCCCCCGTTCCCGTGGAGCTGGCGTTCTCGCAGGATCCCGGTCGCTCCCTGGCCGGACTCTATCTCTCCCCCATTCGGGTCGTTGCGAGGGACTCCTCGGGGCGAACGACCACGCGCTTCGAAGGCGAGGTGAGCATCTCGCTCGCGTCGGGCCGGGGGGAGCTCCTCGGCTCCACCAAGGTCAATGCCGTCCGTGGCCTGGCCACGTTCGCCGATCTGCGGATCCGCGCGCCCGGCAGCGGCTTCACGCTCCAGGCAAGCGCAGAGGGCATGAGCACGGGCCCAAGCGCCGCCTTCGACGTGGCGCCCGCGGGACGGATCGCGTTCGTCAGCGATCGCGGGGGCACGCCCAAGATCTACGTCATGAACGCAGACGGCTCGGGCCTCCTGAAACTGACGACGGGGACGCACGCCGATAGCCGGCCCGCATGGTCTCCCGACGGCTCGAGGATCGCGTTCGCGCGCGTCGACGACAGCAGTTCGTGCGGCATCTACGTCATGAACGCCGACGGCTCCGGCCTCGCCCGCCTGACATCCACCTGCGGAGACATCACCCCCGCCTGGTCTCCCGACGGCGGCAGGATCGCATTCGGTAAGTGGACGCTCGGTTCCCTTTCCACCGGGATCTACGTGATGAACGCCGATGGGTCCGGAGTCATAAAGCTCACGGAAGGCCTGCACGACGAATATCCCGCTTGGTCCCCCGACGGTCAGAAAATCGCATTCAATCACACCTATCTGTTGTGGGAAAGCGACTATTTCACACAGATCTTCGTGATGAATGCGGACGGTACGGATGTCCATCCCCTGAACGGAACCGGCGGGGCCCAATTCGCCGAGAGCGGGCCTTCCTGGTCCCCGGACGGCTCCCGCATCGCCTACTGGAGCTTCGGGTCCGGCATTTCGATCGATGGCGGCACAGTCTACAGGGGGGCCGCCAACTCCTTCTCCAACGGCGACGTCAACTACTACTCCACTCCCGACTGGTCCCCGGACGGCAGCAAGATCGTCTTCGCCCGCGGGAACCTCGGCTCGCGAACGATCACCGTCGTCAACGCCTCCGGCGGCGGACCGTTGCAGACCCTGACCACGGCCTCCGCCGGCTATGAGGACTACGAGCCGGCCTGGAGCCCGGTCGACGACTGACATCCCACCTCGCCCGCGGAGGCGACATGTTCGCGTTTCCGACAATCCGACGCCGTGCCGCACCGGCCCTCTTCTGTGCGCTGGCGCTTTCGCAGGGCTGTTCGAACGATACCGCACCGACCGATCCCGGCGACCCGGTGTCGTCCGGTGCGCTCCGGCTGACGATCGAGGAAACAGGAACTCGTCCCGACACGAACGGATACGAGGTCAGGATCACGCTCGCGCAGGCCGGCCCCCTCGTGCGTCCCGTACAGCAGGGCGGGGGCTCCCTCCTTCTCGCCGATCTTCCCCTTGGTCAGCACGTCCTGCGCATCGAGGGGCTGGCTGCTCATTGCTCCATCATCGGGATCCATCCGCGAACGTTCACCGTCGAGGTGGGCGAGACGTCGACGCTCGAGGTCCGCGTGTTCTGCCCGGGCCCGGGTGCAGTCTTGATCAAGACCGTGTCCCGCGGCCGCGACGTCTTCATGGGCGGCTATCACTTCGCGATCGGCGGGGACTCCACTGCCGTGGTGCGCTCGATCGGCGCGAGCGACTCGCTGGTGATCGGCGAGGAGGATTTGCCCGCCGGAACGATCCGGTTCGTACGTCTGAACGGTGTTCCCGACAATTGCTGGGTGGACAGAGAGCAACCCGTCCTCCTCCGCCCGCTGAGAGGTCACACACGCCGTGTCGAATACTTCGTGGTGTGCATCCCGCGGTCCAGCCAAATGGCCTTCGAGTTCGCAAACACGGTCTACCTCACTCGCGGTTCGGAGGCGCTGAGCCTGAGCTTTGGCTTGCTAGCGCCTGGTAGTGGTCCGAGCCTTTCCCCCGACCGATCCCGGGTAGTGTTCTCGACCCCGGGGGACTTCCTCAACGAGGGCCCGGGTCTCATTCTGGTCACCACGAACGGGAGCGGAACGGGGCGGCTCACGTCCGACGATGATCCCGTGTTCGTCGGACCCCAAGCCTGGTCACCCGACGGCTCCAGGATCGTTTTCTGGAAGTCGGAACAGGGCTCGGCACTCGGCGACATCTACGTCATGAACGCGGACGGCAGCGGCGAGACCCGGCTCACGCATGACGGCCTGAACGCCTCTCCCGCCTGGAGCCCGGACGGGTCCTCGATCGCATTCTGCAAGGGTCGGGTATTCGATGTCATCGAGGTGGACTTCAACGTCTATCGGATGAACGCCGAGGACGGCTCCGGGGCCACGGAAATCGTCAAGACCGGGTGCGATCCGGCGTGGTCCCCGGACGGATCGAAGATCGCGTTCACAGACTTCTCGTTGTTCCAACCGTACCCGGATCTGGCCGTGGTTCGTGCCGACGGCTCAGGTGTCGTCCGGCTGAATCCCGCTGGCGTGATTTCCCAGCAGCAGTCGTCCCGGCAACCGATCTGGTCCCCCGACGGCTCACAGATCGCGTTCACCGGCGGCTCGAGTGTCATCCGCATCTGGATCGTGGATTTCGACGGGATCGCCTTCGGCGAACCATTTGCATATCGCTCCGGCGGAGCGCCGTCGTGGCGATGAGCACTGGAGAACGGGAAATCCACGAAAGCCCACAATCAAATCCGATTGACGGCGCCAGCCGCCACTCGTCCAAGGGAGGCCCGAATGCGTGCTCAGAGCGTCTGCTCGATGCTCGTCGTCTGCCTGGCTGGCACTGGATGCTCGACCGATAGAGCGCCCACGGACCCGCTAGAGCCACAGCCCACGTCGGGAGCGATCCAGATCACGATCGAGGAGACCGGCGGGCGCCCCGACACCGACGGCTACGACCTCGCGATCACGCTCGCAACTGAGGCGGTCCCGTTGGTGAGAACCGTGCAGCAAGGCGGAGGGTCGCTCGTCCTCGCCGACCTTCCCCCTGGCACGCACAGCCTTCGGATCGAAGGGCTCGCGGCGCATTGCTCAGTCAATGGAAGACATCCGCGCGCGTTCACGGTCGAGGCAGGCAAGACGACGCCCATCACCCTCGGCGTTCTCTGCCCGGGCCCTGGTGCCATACTCGTGAAGACCGTGACCCGCGGCCGCGACGTCGAGGTAACGGGATACACGCTTTCGATCCGGGGCGAGTCGTTACAGGAACGCTCGATCGGTACGACCGACTCGCTCGTTGTCGGCGAGGAGGATTTACCGTTGGGTGCGACGTGGCACGTGGAGCTCACGGGTGTGCCCGCCAACTGCTCGGTGGACAGGCCGCTTCTGCAAGCGTTGCGTGACCTTCGCGGCGCGACGTTACGCGTCGAATACGGAATCGCGTGTATCCCTCGATCCTCCAGAATCGCCTTCGAACTGGCCGGGGGGATTTACGTTTCCAACGAATCGGATGCCGTGGTTCTGAACCGCTTCGGCTCCCCGTCCAACGGGGGTCTCAGCCTATCACCCGATCGCACGCGAGTCGTATTCTCCACGATCGACCCGGATGCGCTCGACTTCGTTCTCGCCGTCGCTACCGTCGGTGGGAATGGGTTTGCGGGGTGGGGGTTGGCGCCTTACGACGGCGCGAGTTTCGTCGGATCGCAGGCCTGGTCTCCCGACGGATCCCGGATCGTCTACTCGAAGCAGCGTGGCACCTCCAGCGAGATATACGTCATCAACGCGGACGGGACCGACGAGGTGCAGCTCACATTCGGAGGCGCCTGGAACACGGCTCCCGCCTGGAGCCCGGATGGCGCCTCGATCGCCTTCTGCCGCACCGTCGGGGATCCCATGGAGGATACCCCCGACATCTATCGGATGAATGCGTCCGATGGCGCGGGCATCGCCAAGGTGGCTTCATCCGGGTGCGATCCCGCGTGGTCTCCGGACGGAGCGAGGATCGCATTCACCGACTTCTCTCCGTTCGGACCCAGCCCAGACTTGGCCGTCGTGCGGGTCGATGGATCGGAGCTGACGAGGCTTCATTCCGGACACTTGACCGTGCAGGAGGGAGCTCGAAGCCCCAGCTGGTCCCCTGACGGTTCGCAAATCGCCTATGCGGGCGGTCCTAGAGGCAACCGCATCTGGATCGTGGATTTCGACGGGGGCGTTTTCGGCGAGACGTTCCCGTACCGCTATGGCAGCGCGCCGTCGTGGAGATGACGTCTTCATCGCAGGACTTTCCGGCGCATGAATGGGCGGCACGTCGCTCAGGAGGCTCCAGCCGCTTCGCTCAAGCGATCCTGAGCCGGACCGCCACGCTCGCGTTTCTCGCGGTCAGCTGGAGCTGCTCCGACGGGACGACCGCGCCGAGCGGTCCGGCGGATCCCGAGGGTTCACCTTCGTGGAGATGACCGCGTGATCGCGGTAGCGACGTCGGCGCGCCGACTGGCGACCGTCACGCCGCCGCGGCTTCGAACGCGACGACGACGCTCTCGAGCGCTTCTCTCAGCGCGGCGTAATCCGCGGCCTTTAGTATGAGCCGGAACGGGTCGAGGCCCTGGATCTCGAGACCCACGCCGCGAACCTCGGCGGAGCGCTGGATGGCGTTGAGCCTGGGCTCGATCCCGGGCGGCCAGCGGAGCTCCGCGCGCGCCTCGCGCGGCCGGATCCGGATCCGCGCGAGGCCCGCGCGCGCGGCCAGCGCCTTGAACCGGACCGCGTCGACGAGGTGCGCGGCCGGCTCCGGCAGCGGGCCGTAGCGGTCCTCCAGCTCCTTGCGGAAGTCCTCGATCGCGGCCGTTTCGCGCAGCCGCGAGAGCCGGCGGTAGAGCGCGAGCTTCTGCTGCGAATCGGGCACGTAGCCGTCGGGCAGGAACGCGTCGGCGTCGAACGCGAGCTCGGGCTCGGCGACCGGCCGCTCCTCTTCCCCCTTGAGCTTCTGGATCGTCTCCTCGAGGAGCCTCAGGTACGTCTCGAATCCGACCGCGGCGATGAATCCCGACTGGTCGGCGCCCAGCAGGTTCCCCGCCCCGCGCATCTCGAGGTCGTGGAGCGCGATCCGGTATCCGGCGCCGAGGTCGGTGTGCTCCTCCAGCACCCGCAGCCGCTTCTCCGCCTCCGGCGTCATCGAGTCGCGCGGCGGGGTCAACAGGTAGCAGTACGCGCGGTGGTGCGAGCGCCCGACGCGGCCCCTGAGCTGGTACAGGTCGGCGAGCCCGAACCGGTCGGCGCGCGCGACGACGATCGTGTTGGCGCTCGGCACGTCGAGGCCCGACTCGATGATCGCCGACGTCACGAGCACGTCGACCTCGCGGTGGAAGAGCGCGACCATGACGCGCTCGAGCTCCCTCTCGGGCATCTGCCCGTGCGCGACGGCGACCCGCACCTCCGGGGCCAGCGACTCGACCAGCCGGTGGGCGCCGTCGATCGTCTGCACGCGGTTGTGGACGTAGAACACCTGGCCGCCGCGGTCGACCTCGCGCCGGATCGCGTCCGCGATCAGCTCCTCGTCGAACTCCGAGACCCACGTGACGATCGGCGTCCGGTCCCGCGGCGGCGTCTCGATCAGGCTCATCTCGCGGAGCCCCATGAGACTCATCTGGAGCGTGCGGGGGATCGGCGTGGCCGTCAGCGTCAGCACGTCGACGCTCGCGCGGAGCTGCCGGAGGCGCTCCTTGTGGCGGACGCCGAAGCGCTGCTCCTCGTCGATCACGACAAGGCCTAGGTCGGCGAATTGAACGTCCTTCGACAGGAGCCGGTGCGTCCCGATCACGATGTCGATCCTGCCGTCGGCGACGCCCTCGACGATGGCGCGCGACTCGGTCGCGGTGTTGAAGCGCGACAGCGCGCCGATCTCGACCGGGAAATCGGCCAGCCGCTCGCGGAACGTCTCGAGGTGCTGGATGGCGAGCACGGTCGTCGGCACGAGAACCGCCACCTGCTTGCCGTCCTGCACCGCCTTGAACGCCGCCCGGATCGCGATCTCCGTCTTGCCGTACCCGACGTCCCCGCAGACCAGCCGGTCCATCGGCCGCGGCCGCTCCATGTCGCGCTTGACCGCTTCGGCGGCCGCCCGCTGGTCGGGCGTGTCCTCGTACAGGAACGCCGACTCCATCTCGCGCTGCCACTGCGTGTCGGGGCTGAACGAGAACCCGGGCGCGCTCTCGCGCTTCGCGTGGAGCTCGAGCAGCTCGTCGGCGAGCTTCTGGATCGCGGCCTCGGTCTTCGCCTTCTGCCGCTCCCAGTGGCCGGTCCCGAGGCGATGGATCGTGGGCGGGCGGCCGTCCTCGCTGGTGAACTTCTCGACACGCGCGAGCTGCTCGACGGGGACGTAGAGGACCTCGTCGTCGGCGTAGCGGAGCTTGAGCGCCTCGACGTCTCCCTCCCCCGAGAGCTTCAGGCGCTCGAGTCCCTCGTACTGGCCGATGCCGTAGTCCATGTGGACCAGGTAGTCGCCGGGCTCGATCCGGGTCAGGTGCTCGACGCTGACGCCGGCGGCGTAGCGCCGGCGGCGGCGGACCCGGCGGCGGCGGTCGAAGATCTCGTGGTCCGTGTAGACGGCGAGGGCCGCGTCCGCCATCCGGAAGCCGCCCTCGAGCGCGCCCACCGCGAGCCCGGCCTGGCCGAGGACGTCCTTCGGGAGGAGCTCCTCCAGCCGCTCGAGCTGCCCCAGGTTGTCGCAGAGGACGACCGGCACGACGCCCGACGCGAGGTCGTGCCGGAGGACCTCCGCCAGCCGCCGCATCGATCGCTGGACCGGCTCGGGCTCGCGCGTGGCGAAGCGGATCGCCGACTCGTCGCCGTGCATGTGGAGCGCCTCGAGGTCGAGTCGGCGGTAGGGATCGAGCGCGCGCTCGAAGGCGTCCGGTGGGAGCCAGAGCTCCTCGGGGGCCGGCACGATCCGCTCCTCGCTCGCCTCGGCGTGCCGGCGGACGACCTCGTCCCATGCCTCTCCCGTGGTCGCCGCGATTCGCGCCGGCTCGTCCCGCACGACGAGCGTGTCCGGATGGAGCCACTCGGCCAGGGCGGTCAACTCGGCGGCCGGGCCCGCCGCGTGCCGCCCCTGTTCCGCGCCCTCCCACTCCTCGCGCGCGCCGATGTCCCCCGGCCGCTCGCGCGCCGGCAGGATCTCGACGCGCTCGAGCGGCGCCAGGGACCGCTGGGTCCCCAGGTCGAAGGAGCGGATCGACTCCACCCGGTCGCCGACGAGCTCGAGCCGCACGGGATCCGCGTAGCGATAGCCGAACACGTCGACGATCCCCCCGCGGATCGAGAACGTACCCACCTCCGCGACCATCGCCTCGCGCTCGAACCCCATTCGGACGAGCCGCCGCGCCAGGTCGTCGAGGTCGGCCCGGTCGCCAGCCGCCACCCGGAGCAATCGATCTTCCAGCGTGGAAGGCGGCAGGATCTTCTGGAGCGCCGCGCGCGCGGTCGTGACCCCGACCCGCACGCTGCCCTCGAGGAGACCCGCCAGGAACTCGAGCCTCTGCCCTTCGATCTCCTTCTGGGGCGCGCGCGCTTCGTACGGCAGGATCTCCCACTGGGGATACCACCCGACTTCCCCCTCACCGAGGATCGACTCGAGATCCGCCAGCCACGCCTCGCCGCGCTCGGCGGTGGGCGCCAGGACGAGGAGCGGAACCCCCAGGTCCTCGGCGAGCGCGGCCGCGAGCACGGCCTTGCTCGATCCGGCCAGGTTGGTGGCCCGCACCCCTCCGGCCCCCGCGCGGAGCTCGCGGCGGACCGCGCGGAAGGCGGAAGAGGAACGGAAGCGCTGGCCGATCTCGGCGACGATCATGGTGCGGGCCTCTACAGACGTATTTGTAAGGACGGGCGTTGCGGAAGAACGCTAGTCGTCCAGCCTGACGCGTCGGACCGCGGCCTCGGCAGCGAGCGCGAGAGCCGCGAGGACGAGCGCCCAGGGCCATAGCTCCGGACCGCGACGGCGCGGGAACAAGGCCTCGCGCCAGGCGTCCGGCGCCACCGCCGCTCCCCACGCGGCCTCCCACATGGCGTAGGGCACGCGCGCGAGGTTTCCCTCGGCGGGGTCCCCGTTGACGGCCACGAACATCGCCCTTCCGGCGGGGTCGCGCACACGGTAGATGCCGGCCCGATCGAGCGTCGGCCCCGCTTCCTCCTCCGGGACCTCCCACGTGCCGGCGTCCGCGCCGGCATGGAGCGGGCCGGTGACGGTCGCGCCCGCGGGAAGCCCGCGGATCCGCTCGCCGACTCGCAATCCGGACCCGCCGGAGGCCCAGCGCGGGTCCCATGCGGCGAGCGCGGTGCCGGCGACGAGAGGGAAGACCGGAGTCGTCGCCAGGTTCGTGTGCGGCGGGCCCAGGGGGACCAGCCACACGGCCACCATGCCCCGCACCCAGAGGGCGGGGCTGCCGGTGGCGAGGTTCCAGGTCCAGTCGGGCGTCGGAGTGGCGGCCGGAACGAGCCCGCCGCGGACCGGCGTCCTGTCGAGGAGCGGCTCGGGAACCGGCAGCGCGCGCGACCCTGTCGGACGGCCCGTCAGGGAGGACGCCGCTTCGCGCTCCTCCAGCCGGACGTCGGGCGCGTTCACCCCCCCGGCCTGGAGCCAGCCCGGCGCCGGCACGCAGGCGGCCGTCCCGCAAGCGGGGCTGAACAGGATCCGAGTCCCCTCCGCCGCCATGCCCTCCAGGATCGCGGCCTCGCCGGCCGAGTAGGAGCGGATCGGCAGAAGGGCGAGCTCGGGCGACTGGGCCGCGAGCTCGGCGAGCGAGCCGGCGCGCCGCACCTCCGTCGCCCCCGGGAGCGCCTCCAGGGCCGCCTCCCAGAAGAGGGGACCCGATTCGGGCGGCTCGTCGCCGGGAACCCATCGTACGACATCGTACTGTATCGCGACGCCTCCGCGCGCGACGTAGAGCCGGTCGTCGGCGGCCAGGGCATCCGCTTCGCGGAAGCCGAACGTCGCCGAGTCCGCGACCTCCCACGTGGCGCTTCCGGCCGTGCCGTCGAGGGCGAGGGGGCGAAGATCGCCGGCGCGCCCCCCGATTCCCCGCCCGGCCTCGGCCGCGGCCGGGGCGTCGCCCCATGCCATCCCGGCGAGCGATACCTCGCTCCCCGTCACCCAGTCCGCGGCCACGAGCCCGCGGTTCCCGCTCGCGGGAGCCCCGCGCGCGATCACCACCCGGTACCCTGGCCTGGCCGCGTCCTCCACGGGCATGGGTGGCGCCGCGCCGATGGAACCGTCCGTTAGAAGGTACGCCTCCGTATCTTCGTCGATCCGCGAGTCCAGCGCGGCGAGCGCCCGCGGCCAGTCGCTCGGCCGGTCCCCGGGCTCGAGCTCGGCGAGCCGCGCGCGGAGGGCGGTGGCCGGCGCTTCCCACCACCCGACGATCCCGTCCGCCACGGCCGCGAGCGCGACCCGGTCCTCCGGCGACGCGGCCGCCAGCGCGGAGTCGGCCGCGGCCCGGACCAGGCTCCAGGCCGTGATCCCGTCGGCCACTTGCCCCGCGCTCGCCGACACGTCGACGGCCACGATCGCCCGGGTGGGGCGATGGGATGCGGGGTCTCCCCCACCGCACCCGAGTGGCCGCGCCGCCGCCGTGACGAGGAGGGCGATCGCGGCGGCCCTCAGGAGCGCCACCCACCGCGAGCGCGTGGGGAGCCGGGGGACGTGGGTCCGGCGCGCGCGCTCGAGCAGGTACACGGACGAGAACCGGATCGGGCGACCCGTCCGGAGACCCCGCCACTCGAGCCAGAAGGGGAGGAGCGAAAGAGGTAGCGCGAGGAGGGCTAGCGGGTGTAGGAAGCCCATCGGTCAGGATGGCCTATCTAGGGTGCAGCACAACGACTTGCGCGATTCTCTCAGAGGCGGTGGCGGCGGCTCGCCAGGTAGCGCCCGAGGATCGTCGACACCGGCTCGCTCGTCGTCACCGCGACCCAGTCGAAACCCCGGTCGTGGGCCTGGTCCCGGTACAGCCGCTCGAGCGCCTCGAGCTCCTCTCCGTACCCCTCGGCCAGCTCCTCCGGCCGCCCGCGCACGCCGCGCCCCGTCTCGGCGTCCACGATCTGGCCCCCCGACGGGAGCGCGGCAAGCGACCGCTCGGCGGGGTCGAGCACGTGGAAGACGACGACCTCGTGTTTTCGGTGACGGAAGTAGCGGAGCCCGGGGAGGAACCGCTCCGGCGGCCCGAGGAGATCGGACACGAGGACGAGGAGCCCCCGTCTCGGGAGGCGCTCGGCGAGCTCGCGGAAGGGGCCCTCCGGGCTGGTGCCTCCGCCGGCTTCCTCCGCCTCGAGGGCGGCGAACAGCCGCGCGCGCTGGGCGCGTCCGGCGCGCGGCGGGATGTAGGCGCGGACCCGATCGCCGAACGTCGCGAGCCCGACCGCGTCCTGCTGCGCGAGGAAGAGCCACGCCAGGGCCGCCGCGAGGACCCGCCCGTACGCCCACTTGCTGGGCAGCCCCTCGCTGGCGAAACCCATCGATGCGCTGGCGTCGAGGACGAGCGTCGCGCGCAGGTTCGTCTCCTGCTCGCTCTCGCGCACGTACCACCGGTCGCTTCGACCGTAGACCTTCCAGTCCACGCGCCTCAGATCGTCGCCCGGAACGTAGGGGCGATGCTCCGCGAACTCGAGCGAGCCCCCGAGTCCCGGGCTCTTGTGGCGCCCCGCCAGGTACCCTTCCACCACCAGCCGCGCGACCAGCTCGAGCGAGCCCAGCCGCAGCATGTCCTGGGGTGCGAGAAGCCCCGCCGCCGACCCGCTTCGGGGCCCCGGCGCGGGGCGGGCCTCAGCCGGCATCGCGGTCGACCGCGAGGACCAGCTCCCGGATCACGTCCCGGACCCCCACCCGCGCGGCCTCGGCTTCGTAGTTGAGCACGATCCGGTGGCGGAGCACGGCGTCGGCGAGGGTCCGCACGTCGGCCAGGTCGGGCACCAGGCGACCCTGCAGGAGCGCGCGCGCCTTGGCGCCGAGCGTCAGGAACTGGCCGGCGCGGGGACCGGCGCCCCAGCCGACGAACCGCCGGACGCCGTCCGGCGCCTGCGGGTGGTCGGGGCGGCTCCGGCGCGCGAGGTCGACCGCGTAGGCGACGACCGCCTCCGGCACGGGCGCCCGCCGGACGAGATCCTGGAACTCCAGCACCTCGGCGCGAGAGACGACGGGCACGACGGCGACCTCGGGACCCGCCGTCGTGGCGCGGACGATCTCGATCTCCTCGGCGCGCTCCGGATAGTGGATCTCGAGCTCGAACATGAAGCGGTCGAGCTGCGCCTCGGGGAGGGGATAGGTGCCCTCCTGCTCGATGGGGTTCTGCGTGGCCAGGACGAAGAACGGCTCCTCGAGCAGGTGCGTCGTTCCGCCCGCGGTCACCTCGCGCTCCTGCATCGCCTGGAGGAGCGCGGCCTGGGTCTTGGGCGGCGTGCGATTGATCTCGTCGGCGAGAAGGACGTGCGTGAACAGGGGCCCCGGCAGGAACCGGAGCCGGCGGCGGCCGGTGTCGGGGTCCTCCTCGATGACCTCGGTCCCGGTGATGTCGGTCGGCATGAGGTCGGGCGTGAACTGGATCCGCCGGAAGCGGCAGTCGAGCGCGTTGGCGAGCGCGTGGACGAGGAGCGTCTTGGCGAGGCCCGGCACACCGACCAGGAGCGCGTGACCACGGGACAGGAGCGTGACCAGGAGGAGCTCCCGCACGGTCTCCTGGCCGATGATCACGCGTCCCACCGCTGCGTCCAGCGCGGCGCGGGCGGCGAGGAGCCGCTCCGCGGCCTTCACGTCCGCGTCCGGGCCCCTCGCCTCGAGTCTCGGGTGCGCTTCCACGATCAGGTGCCGGCGTGGGCGCGGGTGGTGCGCCGCCGGACTCCTCGCTTGGTGGCGATCCAGATCATGTCCTCTCCCTCCGGCGTCGGCGGCCCGCCTTCCCATCCTCCGTACAGGGCCTCGACTTCATAACCCGCCCGCGCGAGCAAGTGTTCAAACTCCCAGCGCGTAAAGTAGCGGACCCTGAGGCGCTCGAACGACCTCTCCGCCACCCCGCCGGCATCGGCCAGCCGCTCATAGACGTAGGTGAGGTCGACGATCTGGCTCTCGAGGTCGTAGCGCGCCGCCACGCGCTCCCGCCACCGCCCGCGCGCGTCCCGGAAGTACCGGCCGGTCTCGGCCAGGGCCGCCGGGCCCTCGGCCGCCTCGGCGAGGACGTCGAGGCGGGGGTCGAAGAGGTCGAGGAGGAGCCTCCCCCCCGGCGCGAGCGACGCGTGCGCGGCCGCCAGCGCGGCCAGCTGGTCGGGCACCGTGAGCATCGACTGGAACACGCGAAACGGCATGACGACGGCCGCGAACGGTCGGCGGAACGCGTAGGCCCGCATGTCCGCGCAGACGAGCGTGAGCCGCCCTCGGCGGCCTTCCCCGCGGCCGACGTCGTCCGGCGAGATCTCCGTCGCCGCGCGCTTCCAAGCGGCGGCCGACAGGAGCGCGGGATCGCGATCGAGGCCGGTGATCCGGACCCCCGCCGCGGCGATCGCGAGCGACACGCGGCCGGTGCCGCAGCCCACCTCGAGGACCGCGCCGCCGGCCGCCGCCGCTTCGCGCGCGTAGAACGCCACGTCGGAGATGCGGTCGGCGTGGAGCGCGTCGTAGCGCCCGGCCGCGGAGATGGCCGGTCGATCGAGAGTGGGATCGGTGCGCATCGGGAGGGCGGCCGCCGGCCGCCGGTCTCAGCCCGCGAAGAGCGCGTCGCAGCGCGGGAAGAGCGCCCGCTGCTCGGATTCCAGTACGCCGCAGACGGCGGTCCGCGCTGCGCGCGCGCCGTCGAACAGGACCTCGGCCGCCTCGCGCGGGGTGAGCTCGTTCTCGCGAAGGTCGCGCGCGGTGTCGAGCACGAGCGCGCGCCAGTCGTCGACGATCCCGCGGATCTGCGCGCGCTGTTCGTCGGTCAATCCGAGGTCGGGATGGAAGGCGGCGCGGCGAGCCTCGAGCAGGGCCCGCTGTTCCGGGGTGAGGACGGCGGCGATCTCGGCCTTCAGGGTCTGGCGGATCGCGCGCGCCTCGGCCACGGTCTCGGCGGAGCCGATCTCGCCGGCCCGCCACCGGAGCCGGAGATCGGCGAGCGAGGCGCGGGCGCGAGCGAGCGCGTCCGCGATCGCCTCCCGCTGGCCCTCCTCGAGATCGAAGGCGAGATCGAGGGCGCCGACCTCCGAGCCGGCGATCTCGTTCCGCGCGATCTCCAGCTCTGCCGCGGCGAGCGCCTCCGGCGTGGCCTGGCGTTCACTCTCCGCGCCGAGCGGCGAGCCGCCTTCGCCGCCGCACGCGAGAAGCCCGGCGGCGAGGATCGCGACGAGAGGCGTCCACCGAATCATGAAGCGAAGGTACCCGCCCGCCACCGCGGGGCAAACCGTTTCCTGCACCATTCCGGGAGTCGCTGACAGGGGGCGCTACGACCCGGTTCAGCTACAGAAAGGCACCTTCGCGGCCTGCTCTTCGGTCAGCACGTCGCAGATCCCGGCGTGGGCGCGGCTCGTCGCCTGCCGGGCCAGAAGACGCGCTTCGTCGCGCGCGATCTCGCCCGCATGGAGCTGCCGCGCGATCTCATGGAGCGCGTCGTGGAGCGCGTTCCAGATGCCGCGGATCTCCCGCGCCTGCTCGGGAGTGAGTCGGAAGTCGGCGTGCCACGGCCGGTGCGGGCGTCTGTCGCGAA
>DASSPT010000153.1:0-3333 GCA_035699465.1 Gemmatimonadota bacterium | reverse complement strand
GACTGTGCGAGCTCGTGAAGGCCGAACGCCGCGCCCTGGGGATCGAGACCCACGGCGACGCGGCTTCCCCCGGGCCCCTCCATCGGTTCGACGATCACCTGCCCGCCGTCCTTCTCGACTTTCGCGACGGCGCCGTCGAGGTCGTCGACCACCGTGTAATAGAGCCAGGCCGGCGGGCCGGGCTGCTCCGAGGACTTGTTGTACATCCCGCCCAGCATGGTCTCGCCGAGCCCGTACATCTGGTACACGAAGCCGTCGCCCATGTCCATGGCCTGCTGCTTCTCCCAGCCGAAGAGCGCGGAATAGAAATCGAACGCGGCTTCGTGGTCGGTGGTGGCGAGCTCGTGCCAGGAGACGTGCCCGGGCTGGGGCTGACCGTCCTCGGAAGGCATCTCCTGGAGGCCCTTGAACGCGCAGAAGACCGCTCCCTGCGGATCGGACAGGACCGCGAAGCGCCCGACCTCGGGAATGTCCTCGGGGCCATGCATCACCGTACCGCCCAGCTCCTTCGCCTTCTTCGCCGTCTCGTCGACGTCCGGCACGGCCACGTATCCGATCCAGTGGGACGGCGCGCCGCCCTTCCGGGCCTCCTCGGGCAGCTCCATGACGCCGCCCACCATCGATTCGCCCTGCGTCCACATGGTGTACTCCATGCCCGTCGAGTTCTGCCACGGAGCCGTCCCCCACCCGACGACGTCGCCGTAGAACCTCTGGGCGCCCTCCGGGTCGGTCGACATCAGCTCGTACCACACGAATTGCCCACGCTTGGCCATGGTTTCCACTCCTTCGTATGCGAGTTTCGGCGCGACCCCAGACAGGCTAGCGCCTGCCGCCACGCGCCGGCACCCTGGCAAACGCCGACCGCCGCCGGGGCGTTCATTCCCGGTCGACGCCAGGTCCGCGGGACTCTAGTCTGTCCACCCATGGTCGCCCGAACCGCAGGCATGCACGTCGCGCTTCTGCGTGGGATCAACCTCGGGAGTCGACGCCTGCCGATGAAGGACCTCGCGCGGATCTTCGAGGCGGCCGGCTGCGCGGACGTTCGCACCTACATCCAGAGCGGAAACGTCGTGTACCGGGCAGGAGCCCAGCTCGCGCGGCGAATCCCGGCGCTGGTCGAGGCGGCGATCGCCGAGCGCTTCGGCTACGACGCCCCGGTCGTGACCCGGACCGCGGCCGAGCTCGCCGCCGTCGTCCGCGCGAACCCGTACCCGGACGAGGCGGAGGCGAACCCGAAGTCCGTCCACGTGGGATTCCTCAGGGACAAGCCCGCCGCCCGCGCCGTGGCCGCGCTCGATCCGGACCGCTCTCCCCCCGACACGTTCGTCGTCGAGGGCCGCGAGATCTATTTCCATTTCCCGAACGGCCTCGCGAAGAGCAAGCTGACCAATCCCTGGTTCGATTCCCGCCTCGGCACCGTCTCCACGATGCGAAACTGGCGCACCGTCACGACCCTCGAGGAGATGATGCGGGCCTGAGGCCCGCCCTTCCGTGACCCAGCGCGAGTTCGAGCCGAAGCTCGTCACCGTTCTGCGCGAGGGATACTCGCGCCGCCAGCTCGCGCGCGACGTGGCCGCGGGCGTCCAGGTCGGGATCGTCGCGCTGCCGCTTTCGCTCGCGCTCGCCATCGCGAGCGGCGTCCGGCCCGAGCAGGGGCTGTTCACCGCGGTCGTGGCGGGATTTCTGATTTCCGCCCTCGGCGGGAGCCGCGTCCAGGTCGGCGGTCCGACCGGGGCCTTCATCGTCCTCGTCTACGGGGTCGTGCAGACCCACGGATACGACGGCCTCGCGGTGGCGACGATGATGGCAGGCGGGATCATGGTCCTCATGGGAGTCGCCCGGCTGGGGAACGTGATCAAGTTCGTGCCCTACCCGGTGGTGGTCGGGTTCACTTCCGGGATCGCGATCATCATCGCGGTTTCCCAGCTACGCGATCTCCTGGGGCTCGACATGGAGGTCGTGCCGGTCGACTTCCTCGAGAAGATCCGCGCCTACGCCGAGAGCCTCGACAGCGTCGACCCCTGGGCGCTGGCGGTGGGCGCGGGCACGGTCGTGTTCCTCCGCTACTGGCCGCGGGTGAATCCGCGGATCCCCGCGCCGCTCCTGGTGCTCGTGCTGGCGACGGCGGGCGCCTGGGCCCTGCGTCTACCCATCGAAACCATCGGCGACCGCTTCGGCGCGATCCCGCACATGCTCCCGTCACCCCGTCTCCCCAGCGCCAGCTATGCCGAGGTGCGCGCCCTATTCCCCCCGGCGATCGCGATCGCGCTCCTCGCGTCGATCGAGTCGCTCCTGTCCGCCGTGGTCGCCGACGGCATGATCGGCGGGAGGCACCGCTCGAACATGGAGCTGGTCGCGCAGGGCGTGGCCAACGTCGCCTCGCCCGTCTTCGGCGGGATCCCCGCGACCGGCGCGATCGCGCGCACGGCGCTCAACGTCCGCAGCGGCGGGCGGACGCCCGTGGCGGGCATGGTCCACGCGCTCACCGTGCTCGGAATCCTGTTCGCGCTGGCGCCCCTGGCGGGCCTCATCCCGATGGCGGCGCTCGCCGGAGTGCTCTTCATGGTCGCCTACCACATGAGCGAGTGGCGGATGTTCGTGAAGCTCTTCCGGAGTCCGAAGAGCGACATCCTCGTCATGCTGACGACGTTCCTGCTGACCGTCCTGGTCGATCTCGTGGTCGCGCTCCAGACGGGGATCGTCCTGGCGGCGTTCCTGTTCATGCGGCGGATGGCGGAGCTCAGCGAGGCCGCGTACGTGAAGGACATGATGGCGGAGGGTGAAGGGCTCGATCCCAAGATGGCGGAGCCGCTGCCGCACGGCGTCGAGGTGTTCCAGGTGCACGGCACGCTGTTCTTCGGGGCGGCGAGCAAGTTCAAGGACGCCATGCGAAGGGTCGAGAAGCCCCCGCGGATCCTGATCCTGCGGCTCCGCGAAGTGCTGGCGATCGACGCGACGGGGCTTCGCGCGCTCGAGGACGTGCTCGACAAGGCAAAGGCGGACGGCACGCAGGTTCTGCTGACCGGCGTTCAGACCCAGCCGCGGTCCGTGCTCGCCCGGGCAGGGATCCTGACGCGGCTGGGAGAAGAGAACGTGGTTCCCGATTTCCGGAGCGCGGTGGAGCGGGCGAAGGCGATCCTGGGGGGACCGGCGGCGTAGGTCGGCGCGCCCGAGGGGCATCGCCGGATACCCCGACGGGGACTAGCGGAGAGGCAGCTCCACGGACGTCTCTTCGCCCGGAGCGGGAAACTCGAAGGGTTCGGGCGGGCCGCCGGGCTGATACTCGCCCGACTCGCACGAGGCGAGCGAGAACCGCTCGATCGTGAACGCGGG
>DASSPT010000152.1:0-5473 GCA_035699465.1 Gemmatimonadota bacterium | reverse complement strand
ATCGAAGCGAGCCCAATCCGCCAGCCGCTCCGCGAGCCCAGCCGGCCCCTTGCGGAGGACCTCCAGGGCGGTGGAGAGGAGCATCGCGGTGACCGCCTCCTCGCCGGGCCACTTCGCCCAGTGGCTCTTCAGGTCCGCCGCGGGCGGGTCGGTGACCGACGGGGGCGCCGTGACGAGGTTCGCGCCCAGCCCGAGGTGAAGCTCCCCCGGCCGCTCGCCGGGCCGCACGGCGATCACTCCGGCCCACTTTCTCTCCCCCAGCATCCCGTCGTTCGGCCACTTGCACCGGACTTCCGGCCCGCCCGCGTCCCGCACCGACCGCGCCCATCCCAGCTGCACCGCCGCCAGGAGCCCCGGCGGAAAGGGCCTTTCGCCTTCGGGCCAGCGGATCGTCGCATGGAGGTTTCCGGGAGGGCTCTCCCACGTGCGGCCGAGCCGACCCCGACCCTCCGTCTGCGCGCGGGCCAGGTGGACCGCCGGAACGGGTCCGCGATCGGCGAGCGCCGCCGCCATCGTCGAATCGATCGTCCCGTGCCCGACGACGCGGACTCCCAGCCGCCGCTCGAGCTCCTCGATCAAGCCGGCTCGATCAAGCACGACAGGTCGAGCGCGGGCGCCGAGTGGGTCAGCGCGCCGACCGAGATCCAGTCGACTCCCGCCTCGGCGACGGTCCGCACGGTGGCCAGCGAGATCCCGCCGCTGGCCTCGATGAGGGGGGGGCTCGCCACAGAGCGGATCCGCCGGACGGCCGGCACGAGATCGTCGATCCCGAAGTTGTCGAGGAGGATCCGATCCGGGGGGTGGGGCGACTCGAGGACCGCCTCCAGCTCCTCCGCCGATCGCACTTCGATCTCGACCGGGAGTCGCGCGCGGTTCCTTGCCGCGGCCGCGGCCAGCGCCGCTTCGATGCCTCCCGCTCCCGCGACGTGGTTCTCCTTGATCAGGTACGCGTCGTAGAGACCCATCCGGTGGTTGAACCCGCCGCCGGCCCGGACGGCGGCCTTCTCGAGCGCGCGCCACCCGGGGGTCGTCTTTCGCGTGTCCACGATGCGGGCACCCGTCCCCGCCACCGCCTGCGAGAACCGGTGCGCGTGCGTGGCGACGCCGGAAAGCCGCTGGAGGAAGTTGAGCGCGACGCGCTCGGCGATGAGGAGCGAGGCGAAGGGCCCGCGCGCGAACGCGAGCGCGTCGCCGACATTCACCTGTTGGCCGTCCGCCTTCGCGAGCTCGACCTCGACGCTCGCGTCGACCTGCCGATACGTCTCGGCGAACGCCTCCTGACCGGAGACGATCCCGGGAGCGCGCGCGATCACACGGGCCCGCCCCGCGCGATCGGGGGCGATCGTCGCCGCCGTCGTGACGTCTCCCCCGCCCACATCCTCCGCGAGAGCGGCCCGCACCAGGTCCGAGAGCCCGAGGGGAGCGCCGTAATCGGCGGTGACGCTCACCCCCGGAGCCACACCCAGGCACCGAACGCGCCGGCCGCGGCCAGACAGTACCAGCCGAAGAGGGAAAACCGGCCGCCGGCCAGCGTCCGGAACACCAGCACGATGGCCACGATGCCCGACACGAACGCCGCGATCCACCCCGCCAGGTACGCCAAGCCCTGCCCCGAGCCTCCGGCCTGGATCTCTCCGAGCTGGAGGACGAGGGCGCCAAGGAGTGCGGGAATGCTCAAGAGGAACGAGAACTCCGCCGACGGCCCGGGAGCGAGCCCCAGCCAGCGCGCCGTCACGATCGTGGCGCCCGATCGGCTGATTGCCGGCAGAATCGAGACCATTTGCGCGCAACCGATCCACCACGACTGCCACCAGGTCGGCTCGACGGTCTCCGAACGGCCCTCCGGAATGGCGTCGAGGGAGAGGAGGAGGATCCCGGTGATGGCCAGTGTGACGACGAGCAAACCCAGGTCGTCGAACGTGCTCTCGAGCTGCGATTCGAAGAGGAGGCCCACGGCCGCGGCCGGGATCGTCCCCACGACGATCTTCGCCGCGTATCCCCACGAATGATCACGCACCAGCTGGAGGATTCGCTTGCGGAAGTAGACGAGCACCGCCAGAAGGGTCGCGCTGTGGACCAGCACGTCGAACGCGATGCCGGGCTCGTTCGCGCCGAGGAGCTCCTCCCCCATGACGAGGTGCGCGCTGGAGGAAACGGGCAGGAACTCGGTCAGCCCCTGGACGATCCCGAGTATCAGCGCATCCAACGCGGTCATCGCCGATCCCGCCACAGCTCGATCACGCCATCCCTGGCTCCTTCGGCCGGCAACGCCCGGTAATCGCCCTGATTGCGAAACCACGTCGTCTGCCGCTTGGCATACTGGCGCGTGGCCGTGCGGATGGCTGCGATCGTCTCGTCGCGTCCGACGGCGCCCTCGAAGTGCGGCCACCATTCCTGGTAACCGATGGTGTCGATCCCCGGATCCTCCGGGGTCCAGCCGTCCTCCCAGAGAACGCGCGCCTGGGCCTCGAGTCCAGCATCGAGCATGGCGTCCAGGCGGCGGTCGATCCGCGCGCCGAGCTCGGCGCGCGAGCGATCGAGCCGGATGGCGAGGTGGGGTCGCATTGCGCCGCCCCCCGACTGGAGGCGCGAGAGCGGCTCCCCGGTCAGGAACCACACCTCGAGCGCGCGGTCCACCCGCTGTCTGTCGGCGGCGTGGAGCCGCGTGGCGGAGATCTGGTCGACGCACGCAAGCGCCGCATGTCGCTCCGTGGCCGGAATCGCGGCGACGCGCGCGCGAGCCTCCTCGCGCTCCGACTCGCCCGCGCCTTCCTCCACCGGATCGAGCGAGCCTGCGAGCGCCGCGAGATAGAGCCCCGTGCCGCCGCAGACGACCGGCACCCGGCCACGCGAGCGGATCGCGTCGATCGCCTCCCCGGCGTGGGCGGCGAAGTCGGCCGCCGTGTACCGCTGTCCCAGATCGACCACGTCGAGCATGTGATGGGGTACGCGCGACCTCTCGTCCGCGGTCGGCTTGGCCGTGCCGATCTCCAGCCCGCGGTACACCTGCCGCGAATCCGCGATCACGATCTCGCCGTCCAGCTCCTCGGCGACCTCGAGAGCGACCGCGGTCTTCCCGACGGCGGTCGGTCCCGCGACCACGAGATATCGGGCTTCCTCGAGCGGGAGCACGCGCGCCTCAATGCCGGCCGAAGTGTCGATCCAGGTCCTCCAGTCCGATCTGGAGCACCGCCGGACGGCCATGGACGTCGTCATAGGGCAGCCGGGTGGCGAACAGCCGGTCGATGAGCTCGGCCATCTCCTCGCGGGCGAGCGGCGAGCCGGCCTTGATCGCCGCCTTGCACGCGAACAGGCGGGCGACCCGCTCGTGCTGGTTCATGTCGGCGCTCCCCCCACCCGGCTCCGACAGATCGTCCAGCAGGCCGGCGAGAGCGCCCTCGGGATCGAAGGCGTGGCGGAACGCGGGAGCGGCGGAGACCGCGATCGCGTCCCCGCCGAAGGGCTCGACCTCGAATCCCAGCCGTTCGATCAGGCCCCGGTACGACTCCCACGTCGCGCGCTGGAGCGGCGTGAGGTGAAGGACGATCGGAAAGAGGAGCCGCTGGGCCGGCCGCTCGCCCTCCCGCAGGTCCGCGACGACCTCCTCGTAGAGAATCCGTTCGTGCGCGGAATGCTGATCGATGATCGCGAGCCCGCGTCCGGTCTGAGCGAGGATGAACCGGTCGTGGAGCTGCCACAATCCGGCCTCGACACGGGCGCGGTCGAGGTCGGCGACGGCGCTCGCCGCCTGCAAGTCCGCGGCGGCGCGGGCCCGCCGGGAAACGAAGAGCGCGAGCTGATCCGGTCCGGCGCTCGCCGCTCCGTTCCCCGGTCCCACGGGCCGGGGCTCGCCGACCCGCAGCGGGCGTGATTCCGGACGGCCCGCCATTCGGGGGCTGGCGCCGTGCAGGGGGACGCGCGAGGCCACCGCGGGCCCGGCGCCGAGCGCGGACCGGATCGCCTCCTCGACCGCCGCGGCCACGCCCGCCGGATCCCGGAACCGCACCTCGCGCTTGGCGGGGTGCACGTTGACGTCGACGGCCGAGGGATCGATCCGGATCCGCAGAAATACGTCGGGCCGCGATCCCGCGGGCAGGGTCGAGCGGTAGCCGCGCAGCGCGGCCCGCAGGATATCGGGTGCGTCGACCGGCCTTCCGTTGACGAACACGAACTGCCGCCGGCGGCTGGTGGCCGCCGCCGCCGGTCGCTGGGTCATCCCGTCGACGGCGACTCCCGCCTCCGGGATCGCCTCGACGGGGAGAAGGGTGTCGACGTACGAGGTGTCGTAGAGGCCCGCCAACCGCTCCCGCAGGTCGCGGGCCGGAGCGAGCGACAGGATCGACCGCGGGCCGTGGACCGCGCGCCACGCGACATCGACGCGAGCCAGCGCATGCTCGACCAGCCGCTGCACGAGATGCGCCTGCTCGGTGGCGTGGGATTTCAGGAAGCGCTTTCGCGCGGGGGTATTGTAGAAGAGCTGGCGCACGTCGACCGTCGTTCCCGGCGCGCGCGCGGCCCGCTCGATCTCGGCGACCCGGCCGCCCTCGACGCGAAGCACCGTGCCCTCGCCCCCTGCCGGCGCGGTCTCGAGGACCATGCGGCTCACGGCGGCGATCGAGGGCAGGGCCTCGCCACGAAACCCCAGCGAGGCGATACGCTCCAGGTCCTCAAGGCGCTCGATCTTGCTTGTCGCGTGACGCTCGAGCGCGGCGAGCGCGTCGTCGCGGTGCATTCCCCGGCCGTCGTCCGCGACCGAGATCCGCTCCTGCCCCGCCGCTTCGAGCAACACGTCGATGCGCGTCGCGCCCGCGTCGAGCGCGTTGTCGATCAGCTCCTTGAGGACCGAAGCGGGCCGCTCGACGACCTCGCCGGCGGCGATCTGATTGACGACCCCGTCGGGGAGGACCCGGATGCGCCTCTCCTTCGCGAGCGGCTCCCCCATCAGGGCATCTCGAACCGATGCTCGGGATGGCGCACGACCAGGACGGCGCACGACGCCTTGCGGACGACCTTCTCGGCGGTCGACCCGAAGAGGGTCTCCGAGAGGCCGCTCTGCCCGTGGCTTCCGATCACCAGCATGTCGGCGTCCAGTTCGCGTGCCGCGCGGATGATCTCGAGGAAGGGCTTCCCGTGTCGCACGTGGGTGACGGCGCCTGCGCCGAGCTCCTCTTCCCGCGCGAGGTCGGCGAGCGCGATCCGGGCGTTGCTCTCCAGCTCCTCGAACACTTCCTGCGACGGGAAGTGCTTCAGGTTGAAGCTCTCCCAGTACGCGAACTCCTCCACCACGTGGAGCAGGTGGAGCTCGGCCCCGGCGGCCGACGCGACCGCGACCGCGTGGCTCGCGGCCGCCCGCGCGGCGGCCGAGAAGTCCGTGGCGAGCAGGACATTGCGGTAACGGATCATGGCGGCGATGTCTCGGAGAAAATCGGAAAATCGTGCAGGCGACGGACGCAGGCAGATCCCGCGTTCGACG
>DASSPT010000151.1:0-3103 GCA_035699465.1 Gemmatimonadota bacterium | reverse complement strand
ATCACGGGTCGGGGATCGGGGATCGGGGACCGGGGATCGGGGATCGGGGACGGGGGACCGGGGCTCGGGATCGCTCCTGAGGTCCTGGCCCCTGATCCCGATCCCCGATCCCCGATCCCTGATCCCTGATCCCTGATCTTTGATCCCCGGGAATTTTCCCGCATTGACACGGGGACGCGCGGCCTCAACAATGAGGATCAGCCTCCGCATGCCCTTCACGCTTCTGCTGTTGACGGTGCTCGCCCAGGCGTCATCTGCCCAGCTCGCGCCGTCGGCATACGTGCCCGAGCGGGTCTTCGACACGCGCCGCGGGGCGTTTGCGGACCTCGAGGTCATGATCGCCGACCTGGCGACGGCGGATGTCATCCTGGTCGGGGAGCAGCACGACGACCCGAACACGCACCGGCTCGAGCAGGCGATCCTGGAAGGCTTCCTGAGGCGCCGGGTCCGGGTAATCGTCTCACTCGAGATGTTCGAGCGGGACGTGCAGGCGGCTGTCGACCAGTACCTCGCGGGCTCCATCCCGGAGGAAGAGTTCCTCAAGTCCTCGAGGCCGTGGCCGCGTTACGCCACCGACTATCGGCCCCTCGTCGAACTGGCGCGGGGACATGGATGGCCCGTGGTTGCGGCCAACGTGCCGCGCCGGCTGGCCGCCGATGTCGCCAAATCCGGCAGAGCGGCGCTCGACTCGCTGTCTGCCGCCGATCGGGCACTGGCCGCGCGGGATCTCCTGTGCCCGCAGGATGCGTACTTCGAGCGCTTCAGTGAGGCGATGGGGGGACACGCGACCGGAACCGCCAAACAGCCCCCGGCTCCTGGCGGTGAGCCGCCAGCGCAGGCTCCGAACGCCGTCGAGGCGGCGACCGAGCGCTACTACTGGTCACAGTGCGTCAAGGACGAGACCATGGCCGAGTCGATTGCGGCCGCGATCGATCGCCGCGCGGAGCAGAAAGGACCCGTGGTGCATTTCACCGGAGCGTTCCATTCCGACTTCGGTGCGGGCACCGCAGAGCGCACCCGCCGTCGTCTGGCCGGCCGGCGCGTCGTCGTAGTCTCGATTCTGCCGGTGCCGAGCCTCGACGGCCTCGCCCCGTCCGAGGAGGACCTCACCCGGGCGGATTTCCTCCTCTATACCCACAAACCAACTCCGAACTCCGAAGTCCGAACCCCGAAGTCCGAAGTCCGAAGTCGGAATATCCCTAATCGCTAATCCCGAATCCCCAGTCCCCAGTCCCCAGTCCTAATCTTTGATCCCCAGTCCTACCGCAGCCGTTCCGCCATGTCTGCGACGACGTACGCCATGACGGCGATCGCGGCCGACGCGCGCGCGATGTCCTTCGGATCGATGCGCTCGATCGTGTCCGCCGCCGTGTGGTGGATGAGGAAGTAGTCGCCGTCGACTTCCAGTGACATGGCGGGGATGTTCGCCGCCTGCACGCTTGGCCCGATGTCCGCGCCGCCCCCGCCGCTGGTGATGGCTGTCGCCCCCGTGCCGGCGAGAAGCGACGAGATCGCCTCGACCGTCCTCCTCCCCGCGTCGCTGCCGGAGAAGCCGAATCCCACCGGCTTGAACACGCCGCTGTCGGACTCGAGCATCAGGACGTGGTTGGCGAGCTGATCCCGATACCGGTCGCGATACGACAGGCCGCCCCGCAGGCCGTTCTCCTCGTTCGTGAACAACACTACGCGCACGGTACGCCGGGGGCGCAGGCCGAGCTTCTTCATGAGGCGGAGGGCCTCCCAGGTCACCACGCACCCGCCGCCGTTGTCGGACGATCCCGTGCCGACATCCCACGAATCGAAGTGCCCGCCGACGACGACCACCTCCTGTGGACGCTCGCGCCCCCGGAGCTCGCCGATCAGGTTGGACGAGTCGGCATCAGGGAGGAATCTGGCTCCCATTTTCAGGCGCAGGCGCACCGGCGTGCCGCGTTCCTGCATGCGCCGCAGGCGGTCCGCATCCTCCGCCGCGATCGCCGCCGCCGGGATCTGCGGCGGCCCGTCGATGTAGCGGAGCATGCCGGTGTGAGGCGTCCGCAGGCCCGCCGGCCCGATGGATCGGACGAGTGCCGCCACCGCGCCGCGGGCTGCGGCGCGCGACGGGCCGTCGATCCGGTACTGCACCGTCTCGGAGTAGGTGGTGAACGGCACGTCGTAGAGGACGATGCGCCCCTTGACGCGATCGGCGGCGGCGTCCAGGTCGTGAAAGCTGCGGACCACCAAAAGCTCGGCCTCGATACCGCCCGGCGGAGTGCCGATGCTGTTGCCGAGGCCGAGCATCGCCAGGCGATGGCGTCCGGGTGAGGTGATTTCCACGCTTTCCTCGCCTCTGACCCAGCGCGGCACCGTGACCGGATCCAGCCGGACGTTCTCGAGCCCGTCCCGCTTCATCTGCTCGGCGGCCCAGGCAATCGCCGCTTCGAGCGACGCCGACCCGCTCAGCCGATGCCCGAACGTGTCGCCGAGCTCGGCGAGGCGTTCCCACGCGAATCGGCTGCCTGTGGCTTCATCGATGAGCCGGGTCGCGGGTTCGCGGTACGCGTCGAGCCAGCCGTCCTGGGCCGACGGATAAGCCGTGAGGAGGGCGAGCGATACCGCGAGAAGACGGGGATCGCGGAGGCGGCGCGTCTGCATATGATAATTCTGCCATGCTGCGCTCGCCGACCCTCTTCGTCCGCGGCACCCGTCAGCGCTACGTACTGACGGGCGGCTCGCGGCTGACGATCGGTCGTGCACGCGACTGCGAGATCTATCTCGACGATCACGCCGTGTCGCGGCGGCATTGCACGATCGAAGCGCTCGGCGAGGACGTCATCGTCACCGATCTCCACTCGATCAACGGAACGTTCGTCAACGATCGTCTCGTGCAGACCGCGAGTCTGAGGCCGGGGGACACCGTGCGGGTGGGCTCGACGCTGATCGACCTCACCCCGTCGAACGCACCCCCGCCCGGGCTCGAGACAACGCTCACCACGGGCGCCGCCGAGCTCGAATCGGTCATCCGCAAGCGCTTCGAGCCCGCGCAGTTCGAGTGGCTGACGGAGGTCTCGCGTGCGCTCGATACCGGCAGCGCCGGCGCCGGGCTCCTGCAGAGGGCGCAGCG
>DASSPT010000150.1:0-5923 GCA_035699465.1 Gemmatimonadota bacterium | reverse complement strand
TCGGCACTGCTCTTCACGGTAGATTCGAGGGGCCCCGACATTCGGGAGCACTCCCCAACGTCTTGACGAGTCGGTGAATCCCATGGAGCGCAGGCTCTCGGCGATCCTCGCGGCGGACGTAGTCGGCTACAGTCGCCTCATGGGTCGCGACGAAGAGGGGACGCTCGCGTCCCTCAAGGAAGTTCGGGCGAACGTCGTCGATCCGGCGATCGCGGAACGTCATGGCCGGATCGTGAAGACGACGGGCGACGGTCTTCTGGTGGAATTCCCCAGCGTCGTCGACGCGCTCCGCTGCGCGGTCGAGGTGCAGCAGAGTATGGCCGAGCGCGGCGCGGGAATCCCGGAAGATCGGCGGCTGCAGTTCCGCGTCGGGATCAACCTCGGGGACGTCATCATCGACGGCGATGACATCTTCGGGGACGGTGTCAATGTCGCGGCGCGGCTCGAGAACATCTCGGACCCCGGCGGGATCTGCATTTCCCAGGGTGCCTGGGACCTGGCCCGGGGACGAGTGGACGTCCCGTTCCGCGACCTCGGCGAGGTCACGGTCAAGAACATCGCCCGTCCGGTCCGAGTCTATGGCTTTCGCTTCGACCCCGACCGTACGTCCGGAGCGGAGGTCAAGGATCAGGCCCCGGAGAAGCGATCGATCGCGGTCCTGCCGTTCGCGAACTGGAGCTCGGATCCGGAGAACGAGTTCTTCAGCGACGGAATCTCCGAGGAGCTCATCAACCTCTTGACCAAGCTGCCGCAGCTCCAGGTATCCGCCCGCACGTCGTCCTTCGCGTTCAAGAAGAAGGAGATCGGCGTCCAGTCGATCGCCAGGGAGCTTGGAGTCAAGTCCGTCCTGGAAGGCAGTGTACGCCGGGCGGGCAAGCGCATCCGCATCACCGCGCAGCTGATCGACGCGGATTCCGGATTTCACATGTGGTCCGAGACGTTCGACCGCGAGCTCGAAGACATCTTTGCCGTGCAGGACGAGATCGCGCGCAGCATTGTCGACGCGCTCGAGATCACGCTTAGCCCGAAGCAGGAGCGCGCGATCGAGAAGGCCCCTACTGCGAACGTCAACGCCTACGATTGCTACCTGCGCGGCCGGAGGTTCCTGTACGATCAGCGAGGGGGTCTCAAGCCCGCCCTCGAGGAGTTCTCGCGCGCGATCGCGATCGACCCCGATTTCGCGCTGGCGTATGCCGGTCTCGCCGACACGGCGGGGGTGCTATACATGTGGTACGAGAAGGACGAGGCGAACCTCAAGCGGGCCGACGAGGCGAGCCTCAAGGCGCTCGAGCTGGATCCGGATCTAGCCGAAGCCCATGCCGCCCGAGGGCACGTGCTGACGCTCCAGAAGAACTACGAGGATGCGGAGCGGGAATTCGAATCCGCGATCCGCCTGGATCCGACATTGTACGAGGCATACTACTTTTACGGCCGTGCGGCCCTTATGCAGGGCAAGTACGAGAAATCCGCGCAGATGTTCGAAGGCGCAATTGCCGTGCGACCGGACGACTATCAGGCTCCGCTGCTAGTCACTCAGGTCTATCGCTCGCTGGGGCGGGAAGCGGAGGTGCGCGCCGCCTACGAGCGCGGCGGGCGGTTGGTCAAGAAACACGTCAAGCTCAACCCCGACGACGTGCGCGCGCTCGTACTGGGAGCACACGCGCTGCTGGAATCGGGCGAGAAAGAGACCGCCAACGAGTGGGCTAAGCGGGCGCTCGAAAAGGGTCCCGACGATCGCGGAGTCCTCTACAACCTGGCTTGCTTCTATGCCCTCGCCGGAGAGAACGAGACCGCGATCGACTGTCTAGAGAAGGCCGCCGAGGTGGGCCGCGTGACGAGAGAGTACGTCGAGCACGACAGCGACCTGGATCCCCTTCGGGAGGAGCCCCGCTACCAGGCGCTTCTTGAGAAGCTCTAGCCCGCTGCGGGCCCGGTCAGCAGCAAGGCACTAGATCCCCAGCCAGTACGTCAGCTTGACGAGAAACACGTTGTCGGCCGCGGTCGAGAACAGGTCGTCGGCGTCCCTGCCCAGGTCGAAGTCCCCCTGGTCGAACTCCGTATTCCGGTCCTGCGTCCAGACGAGGAACAGCGTCGATCCCGGCACGTACTCCCAGCGGTAGACCAGATTGCCGCGCAGCGAGCTGAAACTGAAGTCGGGGTCGTCGAAGGTGAACGTCTCGGCCGGCCCCCCGCCGTCCGGATCGACCGAGTAGACTCCTTCGTTCAGCGCGATCGTCCCCATGTCTTCCCCGTACACCAGCTTGTCGAGCGTGCGGGGGGCGGCGAACTCCTTGAAGCGGTCGAACTCGTTGCTCGAGAAGAAAGGCTGGAGGAACAGCTCGAGCGACATCCTGGGAGTGAACGTCCAGTCGAGTCGCGTGTTCATCGAGAACGTGTTCTGATCCAAGTCGGAGAACACGTACCGGCTGCCGTAGAATGCCTCGGCGGTCGCGTCCGCGACCGTCGTCACGTACTGGGCGGCCGACTCGCCATGCTCGAAGTACGGCCCCAGCGAGAGCGAGATATTCGAGGCCGGCTTGTACGTGAAGTTCAGGAACAGCGCGTACTCCCTCTTCCCCTCCTCGATCCACGTGTACGTCGGCTCGACGGAGGCCACGAACCGCTTCCGCGAGTCGGTGGCCACGTAGAGGCTGTGGAAGCCGTGACCCGGCGACTTCACCACCGGCCCGCCGCGGGTCGCGCGGGGATCGAACGCCGACGGCCGGGCCATGTTGAACAGAGAGACCTCCCAGTAGTTGGGAAGCTCCGCGTACGCGCTCCAGTGGAGCTGCCGCTCCTCCAGGTCGCCGTCGAAGTTCGTGCGATTCTGCGCCCCGAGCGTCGTTTGCAGGTAACGATAGCGGCTCGTCGGCTCGGTCCAGCGGCGCTGGATGTTCCCGTGCAGCCACACCCAGTCCGCGCGGGTCTGGAAGCCGAGGTCGTTGATCTCGAAGCCCGGGCTTCGCGCGGCGAGGGAGCCCTCCCAGCGCCACGCGCCGGCCTCCTTCGCCACGCGGCTGTACGTGCCCCAGCCGCGGATCGACTCCAGCGTCGGGTCGAAGCGGTCCGTGAACAGGCCGTTGGAGCCGTGCTCGCGATCGGGACGCTGGAAGTAGCGCGCGCTCGACTGCTGGATCCGGAGAATCGCGTCGGGGTCGCCCGACACGTTCGAGATCGCCGCGCTGCCGAGGAAGTGGTACGTGCGGTCGTTCCACCACCACTCCGCGTCCCCGCCGACCGCCTCGGCGTGGGAGGGTAGCAGATCCTCGAGATCCTGATCGTCGAAGCTGCGCGTGACCGAGGTCACGATCCCGCCTACCTGGAGGTCTCCGTCGAAGAGATCCTGCTTGGCTCGCCCCACCAGGTAGCCGGCCAGCGGCTCGACTTCCTGCTCGAACCGCTCTCCCCCGAGGAGCGCCACGTCCGCGCGCTCCCGTTCGGTGACCGCCCCGAGGACGCCGATGGAGGTCCCCGCGCGCGTCCGCCCGGTCAACTTGGCCGCGCCGAGGATCGTGGTCGCGTCCGGCACGTCGGCGAAATCCCCCGCGTCGAACGCCAGGCCGCCGCCCTGCGGCGCGCGCCCGATCCGGCGCGTGAACAGGAGGTCCAGCGAGGAGACGTTGCTGCACGTGAAGCACCACAGGCCGCCGTAGCTGAACAGCCCGCTCCCCTCGATGAAGAACTCCCGCTTCTCGGGAAAGAAGGTCTCGAAGGCCGAGAGGTTCACGACCGCGGGATCGACCTCCGCCTGGCCGAAGTCCGGATTCACGGTCGCCGAGACGGTCAGGTTCGACGTCAGCAGGTACTTGAGGTCGGCCCCGACGCGATAGTCCTGGTCGCGCTCCTGCGCGAACGGATCGTCCGCGTCTATCTCGGCCGCGGTCTCCATCTGGGCGACGGCGTAGGGCAGGAGCTCGAAGCGGTTCGGACTCGCGTTGGGGATCGAGAGGCCCGTCAGGTGACCGTAGCGCGACGGGCCACCCTGCTGGTCGCGCGTCCAGAACGACCATAGCTGAAACTCGTTCAGCCGGCTGACCTCCCGCTCGATCTGGAGGCCCCACACCTGCTCCGCGCCGCGCGGGAACCGGAGCTGCGCGAAGGGGATCGCGATCTCGGCGGTCCAGCCGAGCGAGTCGATCTCGGCCTCCGCGCGCCACACGGGGTTCCACGAGTAGTCGAGATTGGAGCCCCCCGGCCCGTACGCATCCATCCGCGTCTCGGTCGGATTGATCGTGAACTCCGTCTGGCCGAGATGATCGAGGAAGGTGTCGAACCTGATCGTCAGCCGGTCCCCGGGCGGATCGGAATCGCGGCGCGCGAGCCGTCCCACCACGCCGCGCGGTCCCAGCGAATCGTACATCCTGGCGCCGATGTACAGGGTCTGGTCGTCGTAGACGAAGCGCACTTCGGTCGGCTGCGACGCCGGGCGGCCGTTCTGGGGCTCGGTCTGCAGGAAGCGCGTGACCGCCGGCGCCGAGCGCCAGATCGCCTCGTTCAGCTCTCCGTCCAGCTCGATCTCGCCCTCCAGCCGCACCGCCTCGGCGACCGGCGCCAGCCGGTCGTGCTCGGGCGTGCCCGCCGCCGGGGTGGCCAGCGCCTGGGTATCGGTCGCGCCGTTGGCGCGAAGGGGCGGCGCCGGTCCGCTGGTCTGGGCGCGCAGGACGACGGGCATCGACAGGACGACGGCGAGCGCGATCGAGCTCCAGCGGAACATCGACATACCTCCGACGATATGGTCCGACCTTCGGGATTCGGCCTCCCGTAGTGGGATGCCCTAATGGCCCCCAGGGTTGCAGCCGGGCGGAAATCCGGAAGATTCGAGCCCCGGGGCTTGGTGAGGGACCTGTCATCCGAGGAGCCATCATGGCCGAGCGCGTGATACTCCGGGTAGGAACCGAGAAGGGGATGTACGCATTCGAGTCGGACGGTTACCGCCGCGCGTGGCGACTGGCGGGACAGTCGCTTCCCGAATGGCGGGTGGACGCGCTCCTCATGGACCCCGCCGATCCCGACCGGGTGCTCGTAGGGACCTCCCACATGGCGTGGGGAGCTACCGTACGCGAGACCCGCGATGGCGGCGGGAGCTGGACCCAGACTCCTCTGCGACCTCCCGACGCGCCCGCCGAGCACCCCCTCACGCGGATCTGGCAGCTCGCCCGCGCGCCAGAGCCCGGCCGGATCTACGCGGGCGTGGCCGACGCCGCTCTCTACGTCAGCGACGACGACGGGGCTTCCTGGCGCGAGATCGAGGGGCTGACGCGACACCCCTCGCGCGCGCACTGGCAGCCCGGAAACGGCGGCCTCTGTCTCCACACGATCCTCGTCGATCCCGACGATCCGGGCCGCATGTGGGTCGGCGTCAGCGCCGTCGGGGTCTTCGGCTCGACCGACGGAGGCGAGTCGTGGGAGGCGCTCAACGAGGGTCTTCCCCCGATGACGATGACGGGCTCGCCCGACGAAGACGCCATGTTCTGCATTCACAAGATGGTCCTCGACCCGTCGAACTCCGACCGGCTCTTCATGCAGTTCCACGCGCACACGATGACGGCCGACGGCTCCCGCAGCAGCGGGGTGTTCCGGAGCGACGACGCGGGGGCGAGGTGGCGCCCGATCGACGCCGAGCTGCCACACAGGTTCGGATTCGCGATGACGCTCTCGCGGAAAGGCGAGCTGTTCGTGATTCCCCTGCTGTCGGACGAAAACCGCCTCTTCGATCAGGGGCAGGCCGTGGTCTGGCGATCGGGCGATGCGGGCGGGACGTGGGCGCGGCGCGAGGTCAGCCCCGGTGATGAGCGCATCTACTCCGGCGTCCTCCGCGACGCGATGGCGCTGGACGGCAGCGAGGAGACGGGCGTCTACTTCGGAACCACGGGCGGTGATGTGTACGCCTCGGCCGACGCCGGCGACACCTGGCAGCGGCTTC
>DASSPT010000149.1:0-38672 GCA_035699465.1 Gemmatimonadota bacterium | reverse complement strand
CGCGGGGAAGAGCGACGACAGGCCCGTCGAGTACGCGGTGTACGGGTAGCGGTCGAAGCGGACGGGACGCTCCGCCGCCGCGCGCTCGATCGTCGCGAGCAGCCGCTCGGCCTTGGGCCAGTTGCGCTGCCCCTGAGCCTTGAGATGCGACACCTGGAGCGGCGTGCCCGCCCGCTCCGCCACTTCGAGGGCCTCGGCGAGCGCCTCCTCGACCGTGTCGGCCTCGTTCCGCATGTGGGTCGCGTACGGCAGGCCCGCCGAGGCGGCAGGCGCAGCGAGCGCGGCGAGCTCCTCGGGCGACGCGAACGCGTTCGGCACGTACTCGAGGCCGCTCGAGACGCCGGCCGCCCCGGCCGCCAGCGCCTCCTCGACCAGCGCGACCATGGCGCGGAGCTCGTCGGGCGTGGGGGGGCGGTCGCTCTCGCCGACCACCACCTCGCGCACCGTGCCGGAGCCCACCATCGTTACGAAGTTGGTGAGGTGGCCCCGCGCACCCAGCGCGGCAAAGAGCTCCGCCCAGTCGCCCGCGTCCACCTCGACCCCGTACCGCTCCCGGTAGCTTTCCCGCCGGCCTGTGCGCATGCCCTCGGTGACGGGCATCACCGAACTCCCGTCCTGCCCGACGACCTCTGTCGTAACGCCCTGGCGGATCTTCGAGTCGGCAAGGTTGTCGGCGAAGATGCCGAGGTCCGTGTGCGCGTGGATGTCGATGAAGCCGGGCGCCACGACGAGGCCCCTGACGTCCAGGGTCTCGCGAGCGGTCGCGCCCGTCAGCGCCTCGACCGCCACGATCCGCCCGTCGCGGATCCCGACGTCGGCCGCGAACGCCGCGGCGCCGGTCCCGTCGATTACCCGGCCGCCCACGAGCAGGAGATCGAACGGCGGACGGGCGAACATCGCGAGGCCGGACCAATCGCCCAGCGCCGTCTGGAGGGCGACTGCGCCGCCCGCCCGGAGGAACCCGCGTCGCGGAATCGGGCGCGAGCTGGGGAGGCGGCTATGCGCGGACATTGCGATAGGATACGGAGTCGCCACGGCGACCGCCAAGGAGCGGAGGAGGCTGGCGGCGCCGGGGGTGAGACGCTGTATATTGCCGCGCGATGACCCGGCTGACACTCCTCGCGACAGCGCTTCTTCTCGCGTGCGGCGGGCAGGTCGACCCCAACGCCCCGCTGGCCACGCATCGCGACGAAGAGCGCGACGTCACCTTCGTCACCGCCGAAGACCTCCACGGCTGGATGGAGGCCGGGCACGCGGACGAGGTCGTGTTCATCGACAACCGCAACCTGTTCACGTTCGAGCAGAGGCGGATCGCCGGCGCGCGGCTCATCCCCACCGACGACGTGGAGCCGTCGCTCGGCAGCCTCCCGCTCAACAAGTGGGCGGTGTTCTACTGCACGTGACCCGACGACGGTCTGAGCGTCCGGGCGGCGCAAATCGCGGAAGACAATGGATACGAAAGAGCGGTCGTCCTCGAGGGCGGCCTCGGCGCGTGGTCCGAGAAGGGGTACCCGGTAGAGTCGGGGACCTGATCGCCGCGCGATGAAACCCGCGCGGAGCGCTCCGCAGCAACCCGAAGAACCGTCCGTAGAGCTTCCGTCGTATTGCAAGTCGATGTTCAGCGGCGTGATCGCCGCCGACATCGTCTTTCCGTTTCCCGAGCTTTCCCCCCACGAATCGGAAGAACTCACGGGCTATCTGGACGACCTCGAGCGGTTCCAGGACGCCAAGGTCGACGGAGCCGCATTCGATAAGGACGCGGCGATCCCCGAGGGCGTGCTCGAAGGCCTCGCCGAGCGCGGGGTCTTCGGGCTCTATGTCTCCGAGGAGTTCGGGGGCATGGGCTTCACCCAGCGGCAGTCGAACCGCGTGGCCGCCCGCATCGCGGCGCGCGACGCCGGCCTCGCGGTCCTGCTCGGGTCCCATCTGTCGATCGGCATCAAGGGGATCTGGATGTACGGGACCGACGAGCAGAAGCGGCGCTGGCTCCCGGCCTGCGCCCGCGGCCAGAGTCTGGCGTCCTTCGCGCTCACCGAGCCCGAGCACGGATCGGACGCGGCCAACATCCAGTCCCGGGCACTGCGCGCGCCCGACGACTCGGGATGGATCCTCGACGGACACAAGATCTGGATCGGTAACGCGCACCGCGCCGGCGTGCTGACGGTGTTCGCGCAGACGCCCGTCGCGAAGGACGGACGGACGGTGGACCGCGTGACCGCCTTCGTCCTCGAAGGCCATCAGGACGGGATCGAGATCGGGCGGATCTGGACCGACCAGAAGCTCGGGATTCGCTCCTCGACGCAGGCCGAGATCTTCTTCCGCGGCGTGCGCGTCGCGGACGACCAGGTCCTCGACCGCCCGGGCCACGGCTTCAAGGTGGCGATGAACGTCCTGAATGGGGGCCGGGTCGGGCTCGCCGCATGTGCGGTGGGCGGGCTGGAGACGATGTTGCGGGCCGCGGAGAAGTTCGCCTGGTCGCGCCGTCAGTTCGGCCGTCCCATCGCGGAGTTCGATCTGATCGCGGCGAAGCTCGCCCGCATGCGGATCGACGGCTACGTCACGGAGTCCATGGTAGAGCTGACGGGGGCGCTCATCGATCGCGGCGGCATCGACTACAGTCTCGAGTCGGCGATCTGCAAGGTGTACGCGTCCGAGGCGGCGTGGCGCGCCGCCGACGACGCGCTCCAGATCGCCGGCGGCCGAGGCTACATGCGGGACCGCCCGTTCGAGCGCTACCTGCGTGACGCGCGCATCAACCGGATCTTCGAGGGCACCAACGAGGTGCTGCGAACGTTCATCGCGCTGGCGGGCATCGAGCGACTGGGAGACTACCTGGAGCACGTCGGCTCGGCGCTGCGCGAGCCGATCAAGGACATCGGGGTGCTGACGGAGTTCGCGTTCCACCGGATCAAGGACGCGGTCGGAAGGCCGCGCGCGGGCGTGCAGGTGGCCGAGCCGCTGGCGGCGCCGCTCAGGGCAATCGAGCGCTACGCGGGTGCGCTACACGAGGCCGCCGAGCGCGCCATCCGGACGCATCGCGAGCGGATCGTGGAAGAGCAGCTCGCGCTCGCTCGGCTGGCCGACATCGCCATCGACCTCTATGCGCTTACCGCGGTCGTCGGCCGCGTGCAGTCCACGATCGAGCGCGCGGGCGAGGCTGCGGCCGAGCCCGAGATCGACATCGCGCGCCAGTTCAGCCGCGAAGCCGGGGCGCGGATCGAGGCCCGCATGGCGACGCTCTCCGAGAACCGGGACGAGCGACTGCGGCGGATCGCTCGCCGCCCGGCCGTGGCGCGATGAAGGCCCGGGCTATGCGTCGGGAGGTGGCGCGATGAGCATCCGGCGCCCCGATCCGCGACACCCTGCGGGGGAGATGCCGCTGGACGAGGATCCGCTGGCTTCGGCGTTCTGGATCCGGGGCTTCCGACGGGAGGACGCGAATGCGGTGCGGGAAATCGTCTTCGGCGTCCTCGCGGAGTTCGGACTCGCACCCGATCACGCGGGGACCGACATCGATCTGTCCGACGTCGAGCTGCACTACTTGGCTCCCGGAGGCGGTTTCTGGGTGGTCGAGGACGGCCGCGGCCGGATCGTCGGCACGTGCGGGCTGTGGCTCGACCCCGAGGATCCCGCGCGGTGCGAGCTCCGCAAGATGTACCTCCTGTCCGACTGGCGCGGGCGGGGGCTCGGGGGTCAGCTCCTGGAGGCCGCCCTGGGGCACGCGCGGAAGGCGGGTCGCCCGCGCGTCGAGCTCGAGACGAACCGCGCGATGACGGCCGCGGTCGGCCTCTACGAAAGCCGGGGCTTTCGCGAGATCGAGGGCGAGACCTGCGCTCGCTGCGACCGCCGTTTCGCGCTCGACCTGAAGTAGCCCGCTACTCCGCCCGGGAAGCGCCTGCGAAGCGATCCACTACCCGCACCAGGCTTCCGCTAACGCCGCGAAAAAGGCGCGAGCCTCGCGCACCTCGTCCACCTCCACGCACTCGTCGGGCCCATGCGACCGCGCGCTCGTGCCGGGGCCGCACTTCACCGCGTCGATTCCGCGGAACCACACCCAGTCCGAGCACGTAGGGCTTCCATACTCACGCGCGCTTGGGCGCACCCTGCGCGCTGCCGCGACGAGCCGTGAGCGTGGCGGGGTCTCGCACGGTACGAGCCGGTCCCAGACGACTTCGACCTCGGCGGCCACGCGCTCGCGGATCGCCTGAATCAGCTCCGCGTGGCTCCATGCCGGAGTGGTGCGCACGTCGAGCGAGGCGCGCGCGAGCGGAGGGGTGACGTTCCGGGCCACACCGGCCTCGATCATGGTGGGCGTGATCGTCGGATCGCCGAGGACTGCGTGCGGCCGCCCCGCGCCGACCCCTTCGAGCGCCAGCAGGTCGCGAGCGAGCGTCGCGATCGCGTTCGTCCGGCCGTCGCCGCGCGCGCGGCCGGCATGGATCTGCGTCCCCCGCGCGACCAGGTCGAGCCACAGGACGCCTCGCTGCGCGGTCGCCAGGTCGAGGTTGGTCGGCTCCCCGATGACGGCCGCCTCGACGCTCCCGAGAGCAGGAACGATTCGCGGCATGGTGGTGTCGCGCGTCTCCTCGCGGAATCCCAGGACGACGAGGAGCCGGCCGCGCTCAGGCCCGCCGCGGTAGGCCACGTCCGCCGCGGCGGCGAGCATGGCCGCCACCGACGCTTTCGCGTCTCCCGACCCCCGGCCGTAGAGCCGCCCGTCCTCGACCGCCGGGTCGTAAGGGTCCCTGGTCCAGCCATCCCCGGGAGGGACGGTGTCGAGGTGGGAGACGAGAGCGAGCGTCGCGCCGCCGGCGCGGCCGGCCACCTCGACGACGACGCCAAGGTCGTTCCGCAGGACGTCCAGCCCCGCATCGCGCGCCGCGTCCTCCACGCGCCGCGCGACTTCCGCCTCCGACCCGCTGGGGGAGGGGATGGACACCAGCTCGCGGAGGAGTCGAACCTCGTCGATGGACGACCGGGTATGCATGGCGGGCTATATTGCCCGGTAACCGCCAACAACGGAAGGGGGAAGGGATGACCGGAACGAACCTCGCGCTGGCGGGACTGGCCGCTGTCCTGATCACGGCCGGGCCTGCTCGCGGGCAGATCGCGACGCACGAGCTTCCGCCCGCGGAGCTGGCGCCCGGGCTCACGCCAGCCGAGTTGAGCGCGCGGGTGGAGCAGTTCGCGCCGGTGGACCTGACGTTCGATGCCTCGCTGCTCGATGCCCACCAGCGGATCGCCGTGCGGAAGCTGGTCGAGGCGTCCGACGTGCTGAACGAGATCTTCTGGCTCCAGGTCTGGCCGGACAACCTCGCTTACAGGGCGAGCCTGGAGGAAGTCGGAGGGACGGACCTGGAGCCCGCCCGCGAGTACTACGACATCATGGCCGGACCGTGGGACCGGCTGGCGGATTCGGAGCCGTTCCTGGCTGTCGGCCCCAAGCCCGCCGGGGCCGGCTACTATCCCGCCGATGTTACCCAGGAGGAGATCGAGGCGTGGATCGCGGCGCATCCGGAGGACCGGGAGACGTTCACGTCGTACTACACGATCCTCGAGCGAGAGGGCGATCGGCTGGTGTCGGTCCCGTACAGGGAGGCATATGCCGAACGGCTCGAGCGGGCGGCAGGCCTGTTGAGGGAGGCCGCCCAGCATGCGAAGAACGCCTCGCTCGCGGACTTCCTGGGCAAGCGGGCGGAGTCGCTCGTCACTGACGATTACCTCGCATCCGAGCTCGCATGGATGCAGCTCTCCGGAAATCTGGTCGACGTCACGTTCGGTCCCTACGAGGTCTACGAGGACGGCCTCATGGGGTGGAAGACGGCCTACGAGTCGTTCATCGGCATCAAGGATCCCGGCGCGAGCGCGGACCTCGAGATATTGGTCTCGCATCTGCCCGATCTGGAAGCGGCTCTACCGATGGACGCGGCGTACAAGAATCCCGATCGCTCCTTCGAATCCCCGCTGTCGGTGATCGACGTGATCTACACGGCGGGGGATGCGCGGCGGGGCGTCATGATTCTCGCGTTCAATCTGCCCAACGATCCGCGGGTATCCGATGAATACGGAACGAAGAAGGTGATGCTCCGGAACGTCATCGACGCGAAGTTCGAGAAGGTCCTCGTGCCGATCGCCACGCGCGTGATGGAGCCTTCGCTCGCGGCCGAGATCGAGCCGCGGCCGTTCACGACGAACGTCGTGATGCACGAGCTGGCCCACGGTCTCGGCCCGCGGCTCGTCCATGGCAGTGACGAGTCGGTCTCGGTGCGCCTTGGAGCCAGTTATTCCCCCGTCGAGGAGGCGAAGGCCGACGTTGTAGGTGTGCTTTCGCTGGCCCATCTGGCCGACGCGGGGGTCTACGACGAGGCCTTCAAGCGTCAGGTGTACATCAGCTCGGTGGCGGGTCTCTTCCGGTGCGTGCGGTTCGGGACGAACGAGGCACATGGAAAAGGATGCGCGGTCCAGCTGAACCACCTGCTCGACCACGGGGCGATCACGGAGAAAGGGGAAGGGCTCTTCGGGATCGACTTCGGGAAGGTCCATGGCGCGTACGAGAGCCTGGCGCGCCAGCTCCTCACGATCGAGGCGACCGGCGACGTGGCCGGCGCGGAAACTCTGCTGGTCGAGAAGGGCACCCTGCCGCCGGCGGTGGAGGAGGCGATCGGCCGGATCGGGGACGTCCCCGTCGACATCCGGCCCCATTACACGGTAATCGAAGCGATGAAGGAATGGTGACCCGAGCACGCATTCTCGTTGGTCTGGCCTCCATCCTCTGCGCCTGTGGCGGAAGGGAGAGCGCGGAGGTCGTGCGGCCGGCACGCGAGCCGGGGGAGCTCGCGCTGCCGCCCTCGGCCAACGCGCCGCGCGTCTCGCGCGAGGCGATGGCGCCCGACACGTTCCGGCCCGACTCCGTGAATGAGTTCGAGGTCGTCGATCTCGACAGCTTTCCTGACGGGGATCCGTTCGGCGACCCGCTCGGTGCTCTCCCCGGCGGCCCTGATCCGGCGGTCGAGTTCCTCGCCGACGCCTATCGGCGGCATTACGGCGAGTCGCTCCGCTCCGAAGGCTCTTCGGTCCGCGGCCGCATCGACAGGGAGCTCCAGCGGGAGGCCGAGCTACGGACCGCCCGGGAGCAGGGGTACGCCGACTGGACTTCCATGATCGAGGCCATGACTCCCGCTCAGCGCGCAGGTCTCGTGGACCGCCTGAACGAAGCCAATGTGGAGCTGGCGCGCGACCTCCACGGCTCGGCCGACGACGAATCGCCGCCCGCGTCTACGCCGACCGGTACCGCTCCGACCGGGGCCACGCCGCGGGGGGAATGACGGCCATCCGCGCGCCGGACCTGCCGCCGCGGGCAGGAGGCGGCACCCCCCAGGCGCCGGCGGGCCGGCTCCGCACGTGGGGCCGATTCGTCCGCTTCGAGCACACGCTGTTCTCCCTGCCGCTCCTCTTCGCCGGGGTCCTGCTCGGTGCCGGCGGCCTCGATGTCCCTGCCTCCCTCCTCGGCCTCGTCCTTCTCGCGGGAACCGGAGCGCGGACGGCGGCCCTCGGCCTCAACCGGATCATCGATCGGCGGATCGACGCTGCGAACCCGCGGACCGCGACCCGCGAGCTCCCGAGCGGCGCAATGGCAATCGGCGAGGCGCGGGCCCTGACGGCAGTCGGGGCGATGGTGTACGCGGCGGCTGCCTGGTTGATCGCGCCGATCTGCCTGGCCCTCGCGCCGATCCCGCTCGTCGTCTTCACGGCGTATCCCTACCTCAAGCGCTGGACGCCATGGTGCCACCTGGGGGTCGGACTCGGCCTGGCGATGGCGCCGCTCGGGGGATGGTTCGCGGTGCGGCTGGAGTTCTCCGATCTCGGACCGCCTCTGCTCCTCGGCCTCTTCACGCTGGCGTGGGTGGCGGGGTTCGACGTGATCTACGCGACACTGGACGAGGAGTTCGATCGCACGGCCGGCGTGCAATCCCTGCCGGCGCGCTACGGGCGGCGGACCGCACTCCGGATCGCGCGCGGACTCCACGCGCTCGCCTGGACCGCCCTGGCCGCGCTCGTCTTCTGGCGCCTGGCGTGGCCGGCGGCCCACCTGCCCCTGATCGCCGTCGGCGCGCTTCTCGTGTGGGAGAACGCGCGGGCGCGGGACATCGACCTGGCGTTTTTCCGGATCAACGTCTGGGTCGGCTTCGCCGCGCTCGTGACGGTGGCCGCGGGCGTCGCGTTCCCGAGACTGGGCTGATGTAAGAAGAGAGCGGGCGACCCGAGGGCCGCCCGCTCCTTCGATTGCTACCGGTGCTTCCGTCGACTACTGGACGGTGATCACCGATTCCGACGACAGGCCGCCTCCCGCTACGGTGATCGTCGCCGTGCCCGGCGCGACGCCGGTCACCACTCCGGTGAACGGGTGGACCGTCGCGATCGTCGGATCGCTGGTCGTGAACAGCCCCAGGAAGTCCTGGATGCTCGTGCCGTCCGCCTGGACGCCCAGGCCCAGATCCACGGTTGCGGCCACGGCCACGGTCGCCGTCGCCGGGCTCACCTGGAAAACGTCCAGAGAACCGACGTCCACGACGTTCAAGCGCACCGTCGAGCTCCCCGTCGCATCGGGGCTCGTGACCGTCACCAGCGTCGTTCCGGGGGCGAGACCGGTCAGCTCCCCTGCGGCATCGACGTCGACGATTCCGCCCGTCGTCGTCGCGAAGACGAGCTCCGCGTCGGGAATGATCACTCCACCGGCGTCCCGCACCTCGAAGAGGTCGTTGATCTCCACCGCATCCCCGGTGGCGACCGTGAAGGACGAGCCGACCGGCGCGCTGAGGCCTCCGCTCGCATCCGCGAAGACCGTGACCTCGAAGGTGTCGCTCTCGCCTCCGCCGGACGCTGTGATCGTCGCCGTGCCCGGGCCGACGGCGGTCAGGGTCCCGTCGTCGTCCACGGTCACGACCGCATTGTTGGAGCTCGTGAACGTCAGGTTCGGGTCCGTCACCGGGCCCCCCGCCGCGTTCAGCACTTCGATCTCGAACGTAGATGTCTCGTCGGATACGAGGTCGAGTTCGGTGTCCACGATGTCGATCGAGGAGATCTCCGGACCGACAACGACGGTGATCGTGTCGCTGATCGTCCCTACCCGAGCCGTGATCGTCGCTGTCCCGGGCGCCACCGGCGTGATGAGCCCGGAGGTCGAGACCGTCGCGATCGTCTGGCTGCTGGAGGTGAACGTGAGGTTCACGTCGTCGGGATCGATCAGGTCTCCACCCGCATCGCGGATCTCGAACGCCAGTTGGGATGTCGACCCGATCTCGAGATCGATGGGACCGGTGGTGGTGAACTCGACGGTTTCGACGTCGTCGTCGAGTCCGGTCGGCCCGTCGTCGTCTTCGCACGCGGCGGCCGTCGCCAGGAGGCTGCACGCAGCCAGGGGGATCGCGCCCCGAGCGATGCGACCCCGGAGGGCGCTGAAGAAGATCTTCATGTACATGCTTCCTTTCGTGAGGCGTTTTGGCATGACGTCCGATTTTTCGCATGATCGTTCGATGCGCATCGGCTGAACGAGGCCCCGAGCCTATCCGACGGAACCCCATGTTGCTGTATGCTCTCTGACCTACTCATATACGGGTCGATCTACTCATTCTGCGGTGACACTCGATGGCGTGGCGCACCCGGTCGCGTATTTGCCGCGCTCCGGAGTCGAGGGCTAGCTTCGTTCCATGCGGACGATCGTAGCGATCACGGGAGCGAGCGGGGCGGTCTTCGGGCTGGAGCTCCTGCGCCGCCTGCCCGGTGAGCGGTTCGCGATCCTGTCGCGCTGGGGGCAACACGTGACGCGGGAGGAAACGGGGCTCGGCAGGGAGGACGTCGCGGAACTCGCCACGCGGCTCTTCACCGACTCGGATCTCTCCGCACCATTGGCCTCGGGATCCAACGCGTGGGAGGCGATGGTCGTCCTGCCCTGTTCGGCGTCGACGATAGGGAAGATCGCGAGCGGAATCGCCGACACCCTGGTCACCAGAGCGGCCGCCGTGACGCTCAAGGAAGGCCGGCGGCTGGTGCTCTGTCCGCGGGAAACGCCTCTTTCCGCGGTGACGCTGCGGCAGCTCGCGAGGCTGGCGGGCGACGGGGTCACGGTGATGCCGGTCTCCCCCGGATGGTACGATCGCCCCGCGTCGATCGACGATCTCGTGGCGGGCTTCGTCGGACGCGTCCTGCAGGTGCTCGGCGTCGATCGCCCGGGAGGCTGGCGGGCGGAGGAGCTGGCCGGCGGCCGGCGCGCACTGCCCCGGGAGCAGATCCCCGAGTAGCCGTCTCCTCGGTGCCCTTTCCCGACCTTCAGACGTTTCTTGCCCACTGCGAAAAGCGGGGGGATCTCGTCCGCGTCCGCGCGGAAGTCGATCCCAGGCTCGAGATCGCCGAGATCGTGACCCGCGTCGTTCGCGCCGATGGCCCCGCGATCCTGTTCGAGCGCGTAGCGGGGTCGCGGTTCCCGGTAGCGGCCAACGTTCTGGGCGCCGGCCGCCGCTGTGCGTGGGCCCTCGGCGACGACCCGCAGGCGATCGGCGCGCGCCTCCTCGCCACCGCCGAGCGTATCCTGCCTCCCAGCCCGCGCGCCCTGTGGGGGGCCCGCCGGACGCTTCTCGGCGGGCGCAACTTCCGCACGACGCGCGTCCGTCGGCCCGCCTGGAGGCCGATGCCGGGCCTCACGCTCGACGACCTTCCGGTCATCACGTGCTGGCCCCACGACGGCGGGCCCTTCATCACCTTTCCGCTCGTCCTCACCGCGCACCCCGCGACCGGCCAGCGGAACCTCGGCATCTACCGCATGCACGTGTACGACGGCCGGACGACGGGGATGCACTGGCAGATCATGAAAGGCGGGGGGTACCACTACGACGCCGCCGAGCGGCTGGGTGTCGAGCTCCCGGTCGCGGTGGCGCTCGGCGCCGACCCGATCACGCTCCTGGCGTCGGTGGCGCCGCTCCCCGAAGGGATCGACGAGCTCGCGTTCGCCGGATTCCTGAGAGGCGCGCCGAGCGAGCTCGCCCGCTGCGGATCGATCGCCGCGCTCGCCCCGGCGTCGGCGGAGTTCGTCCTGGAGGGCGTCGTCCCGCCCGGTGAGCGGCGGATGGAGGGGCCGTTCGGCGACCACTTCGGACACTACTCGCACGCCGCGCCGTTCCCGGTATTCCACGTGCGGGCGATCGCGGGGCGAGAGGCTCCGGTGTACCCCGCCGCGGTCGTCGGCGTCCCCCCGCAGGAGGACGTCGCGATGGGAGAGGCGGTGGCCGGGATCGTCGGGCCGCTGATCCGGTTGGTCCATCCGGAGGTGCGTGCGCTCCACGCCTGGTACGAAACCGGCTTCCACAACCTGCTGGTCGTCTCCGTACGGCAGCGCTACGCCAAGGAAGGGGTCAAGGCCGCGCTGTCTCTTTGCGGGCAGGGTCAGCTCGCGCTCACCAAGGTCGCGATCGTCGTCGACGAGGAAGTGCGGCCGGACGACTGGGCCGCGGTCCTCGAGGCTTTCCGGCGGAACTGGGCGGCGTCCGACGATGCGCTCCTCCTTCCAGGCGTCCCGCAGGACACGCTCGACTTCACCTCGTTTACGATGAATCTGGGCTCCAAGCTGATCCTGGATTGCACGCGCAGGGCGGGCGGGATCTCGGGAGACGACAAACCCGTGACCGGCGAGGAGTCCGCGGGAATCAGCGAGCTACCGGGCGGCGCGGAAGCCCCGTTCCGCGCGCCGAACGACCTCGATCCACGCATCGTGGACTGGAGCGGATACGGCGATGCGCTCCTCGTGGCGCGGGTCCGGGAGAAGGACGGCCGCACGGGGCGCGCCGTGGCCGAGCGGCTCGCCGCCTCTTCGTCGCTCGGCCGCTACAAATGGGCGGCCGTCGTCTCGGACGACGTGCCGCTCGACGATCCCACGCTGCTTCTCTGGGGGATCTTCACCCGCTTCGACGCGGCGCGCGACACCGTTTTCAGCGAGTCCCGGCTGGAGGGCGCCTGGCCGCGCTACGCAGGGCGGATGGCGATCGACGCGACCTGGAAGCCCGGATACCCCGCCCCGATCGTCATGGACACAGCCGTCGTGCGACGGGTAGATGCGAGATGGGGAGAGTACGGTCTACCGGGCTGAGACGTAAGGAATGCGACAGCCCCTACCCGAAATCCGGTATAGGATCGCCTCGAGGGGAGAATCGCGGCCCCGCAACCGGTCTCAAGGAGCCTCGCATGGAACTCGAGATCTACAACGACATCGAGCACAACCGATTCGTAGCCCAGACCGAGCATGGGGAGGCCACGTTGAAGTACAAGCGGGCCGACGCGGACACGCTCGACTTCACGAGCACGTTCGTCCCCGAAGAGGCGCGGAAGGGGGGGCTGGGAGAGCGGCTGGTGCTCCATGCGCTCGACTGGGCCGCGGAGAACGACTTCCAGGTGCTCCCGACCTGTCCGTTCGTTCGTCACGTTCTGGACGAGCACCCTGAGCGAGTAGCGGTCCTGGCCGTATAGACTCCGTCGATCGGCTCGGGGCGGACAGCTTGCCCGCCTCTCTTGCGGGCACGAACTTCCGCTCGTGAGCTCTCCGGCCGCCATCGACGCACGACCCGAGGCGCCTGGCGATACGTCGGCGCCGCCGGAGATCGCCTTCCGCGACCCCGCCCTCCACCGGGTGTGGGAGCGCGTCCTCGGCGGGCACCGGCTGGAGCTGACCGACGGCCTGACGATCCTCGAAACCTGGGATCTGCCGGCGCTCGGACGTATGGCCGACCACGTCGCCCGCGAGCGGCACGGCGAGCGGGTCTACTTCACGCTCAATCGCCAGCTCAACCCCACGAACATCTGCGTTCTCGATTGCGCGTTCTGCGACTTCGCGGCGCGACCCAGGAACGACCCCCAGGCCTACGAGATGGACTGGGACGAGATCCTGGCCCACGTCACCGACGACATCACCGAGATCCACATCGTGGGCGGGCTCCACCACAAGTGGCGCTACGAGCATTACGTCGACATCGTCCGCCGGATCCGGGAGAAGGCGCCGTCGCTGACGATCAAGGCCTGGACGGCCGTCGAGATAGACTTCTTCGCGAAGATCGGGAAGCGCTCGATAGAGCGGGTGCTGGAGGACATGGTGGCGGCGGGTCTCGACGCCCTGCCGGGCGGCGGCGCGGAGGTGTTCAGCGAGCGAGTCCGCAACGCTCTCTTCAAGCACAAGATCGGCGAGAAGGAATGGTTCGCGGTGCACGACGCCGCGCACCGCATGGGCATTCCCACCAACTGCACGCTCCTCTACGGCCACATCGAGACCTACGAGGAGCGGGTCGACCACGTGCTCAAGCTGCGGGCGCAGCAGGACAAGACCGCGGGTTTCCAGGCGTTCATCCCCCTCGAGTACCAGGTCGGGACCACGAAGCTCGTCGAGCGCCAGGCATCGGCGGTCGAGGACCTGCGGACGATCGCCATGAGCCGACTCGTCTTCGACAACGTTCCGCACGTGAAGGCGTACTGGGTGATGCTGGGGGAGCAGACGGCGGAGCTCGCGCTCAACTTCGGCGCCACCGACCTGGACGGCACGATCGGCAACGAGAAGATCGCCCACTACGCGCTGGCCGATAGCGAGGCCGGGCACACCCGTGAGCACCTCCTCAGGATCATCCGCGCGGCCGGCAAGCACCCCGTCGAGCGCGACGCGCTGTACCGCGAGGTCGTAAGAGCCTGAAGGTCGCGAAGATCCCCTACCTCAACGCCGCTCCATTCTATGAAGGGTGGGGCGACGACCCCCCGTTCGAAACCGTTTCGATGGCGCCGCGTGACCTCGGCGTAGCCGCGGGGAACGGGACCATCGATGCGGGGCTGATGGCCGTGGCCGACTGGTTTCGCGAGGATGCGTCGTTCGAGCTGATCGAGCCCGAGCTGGGGGTGGCGGCGAGCGAGCACGTGCGGAGCGTCATCCTGTTCTCGAACGAGAACCCCGGGCGATTGGACGGCCGGCGCGTTGCGGTTACACGCGAGAGCTCTACCTCCCGCAGGCTGGCCCAGCTGCTGGCTGTCGCGTACTGGAAGGCCGACATCGAGTGGATCCCGGAGGACGAGCTGCGGGGCGATCCGGCCGAGGAGGTCGACGGGTTCCTCCTCATCGGGGATCGCGCGCTGGAGCTCATGGCCGACGAGGTGCACGGAGGCTGGGCTCGCGAAACCGATCTCGCCACGGAGTGGTGGTCATGGCAGGCGCTGCCGTTCGTGTTCGCCGTATGGGCGGTGCGCTCGGGGTTACCGCGCCGCGAGCGGGCGCGCTTCGGCGGGTACCTGAGCGGATCCCTGGCACTCGGGAGCGAGCGGCTGGAAAGCATCGCGGCCGAGCACGCCGGAACCCTCGGCGACGCCGAGACGCTGGAGGCCTACCTGCGTCACTTCACCTACCGGCTGGGACCCGACGAGCTCGCTGGCATGCGCCGGTTCCGCGACCTGCTGGCCGAGCACGACATCCAGGAGTACCAGGACGCGCGGGCCTGACGGTCAGGCCCCGGCCCGGGCCGGATGCCGTCGGCGGAAAACCCACACGAGAGCCAGCCCCGCCAGGAACCCGCCCACGTGCGCGGCGTATGCCACGCCGCCCGTCTCTTCGGTCTGCGCCATCGCCCCGATCCCGTTGATGAACTGGAGCACGATCCACATGCCGATCACCGCGATCGCCGGCATGTAGGTGATCATGCGGAACAATAGCACGCGCACGCGCTGCTTCGGGAACAGGACCATGTAGGCGCCGAGCACCCCGCTGATCGCGCCCGAGGCCCCGAGGCTCGGGATCTGGCTCGAAGGCCCTATCAGGATGTGGGCCAGGGTGGCGGCGATCCCGCACAGCAAATAGAAGACCAGGAAGCGGATCGAGCCCATCGCGTGTTCGACGTTGTCTCCGAAAATCCACAGGAAGAGCATGTTGCCGAGCAGGTGCAACCAGCCGCCGTGCATGAACATGGCGCTCAGGGTCGTGATCCAGAACGGCCCCGGATGGGTAGGCGCGACGTCGGTTCCACGGGAGTATTCGACCGGGATAACCGACCACGTCTGGAAGAACCCTTCGATGTTCCCCTGCGTGAGCTGATAGAGGAATACGAGAACGTTCGCGGCGATCAGCGCGAAAGTGACGAAGGGAGTGATATCGATCCCGGAGTCGTCATCACCAAGGGGGAGCACCATCGCGACCTCGCAGCTGAGCGTTGGCGCCGGCACCGTGCGCGACGCGACACCATACTAGCGTGCCTCCGGTCCCCGGCCAGATGCCGACCGGCCCGCTCCCTCGATCAGATACTCAGTCGGCGTCGCGTTCGCTCCCCGGCCTCCCGTACGACCGCGAAGTCGGCGGGCGGTTCAGGGCCCGCGAGCCAGGAGATCTTGGAGCGCTCGCCGATTTCCCGGGCGAGCGTCCAGTCGCCCCACCCGTCGACGAGCGCAGTGCCGGGCGCTCCGCGCGCTTGCACGGCGGCCGCCGACAGGTCCACGAGCTCCAGGTTGATCCGAAGCTGGTCGCGGCCATCGACGAGCCGGCGGCGAATTCCTTCGGCGACCCGCAGGTCGCGGTCGATCCAGTCGCGCACGTGGCCGCGCGAGCGGAGGAGCTTGACGGCGGTCGCGGGCGAGAGGATTCGCGGAATGCCATCGGCCACGTCGCCCGACAACGCGAGGAGGTCGGCCACGTACGCGGGCGAAACGCCGAGGATCTCGCGGACCCGGGAGAACCGCACCGTGCCCCGGACCCGGCCCTCCATCCAGGTCGATCCCGACAGGAGCTGCATGAAGTCCTTGTCGTCGCTGCGGATGACGATCGGCTCGCTGCCCTCGAGGCGATGGACCAGCGCGGCGACCGCCTCGTCCGCCTCGAGGTGGTCGGTCCGGTACTGCACGACCCCCAGCGCGGCCAGCACGTCGAGCATGGCTTCGTAGTCCTCGCGCCCGGCCTCGTCCCAGATCTCGGGCCGATCGCGATACGCGGGCCACAACTCGCGTTTCCACTCGTGATACCCGTTCCAGCAGACGGTCCACGTGTCGCCCGACTCGGCCATGATGCGGCGCAGCATGCGCGGGACCTGGAAGGTGAGCGGCCACGAGACCTTGCCCTTCAAGGCGTGCCATGCCGAGAACGCGATCATCCCGCCGTCGACGATCTGCATTCTCAGCCGCCGATCTCGCCCCAGACCTTCTCCAGCCGCGCCTTGCGCCCACAATTGAACTTGTAGAATCGATAGCGGACGGGATTCTTGGTGTAGTAGTCCTGGTGGTACTCCTCGGCGGGCCAGAACGTGGTGGCCGGCAGGATCGGCGTGACGATCCGGCGGTCGGACTCCAGCGCTCGCTTCGAGGCCTCGGCGAGCGCGCGCTGGCGCTCGTTCCTGACGAAGATCGCGCTCACGTACTGGCTCCCCCGGTCGCAGAACTGCCCGCCGTCGTCGGTCGGATCGACGTTGCGCCAGAAGGCATCCAGCAGCTCGGCATAGGAGACGGCCTGGGGGTCGAAGAACACGTTGACGGCCTCCAGGTGGCCGGTGCGGCCGGACGAAACCTGGTCATATCCCGGGTTCGCGACGGTCCCGCCCGTGTAGCCCGAGATCGTGACCTCGACCCCGGCCACCGCATCGAAGGCTTCCTCCATGCACCAGAAGCAGCCCCCCGCGAACGTCGCGACCTCGAGCGTATCGGCCTCCAGGGGCGTCGCCGCGACGCGGATGCCCGCGGTCCGGGCGGCCAGGTCGGCGGTGGGGATCCCGGCCAGGATCCCGGCGAGAACGATCACGGACGCGGTGCGCGTCATGCGACCTCCGGGGGTACGAGGGAACAGTGAGAAGGATTCATCGTATACTCCCGGGAGTGATGCGCGTGCCACCCCTTCGAAAGGAAGCCGTTTGAGCCCGTGCCCCCGCCTGCTGCGAGCGCCGGCCGTGCTGGCGTGCACCCTCCTCGCCGGTGCCGGATCGGCCTGCGGCCAGGAGTCCTCCGCTGCCGCGAACGCCGAGGAGGCCGCCCTCCGCGGGCGGCTGACACCGCTCCAGTACCGGGTCACGCAGGAGGACGGGACCGAGCCCGCATTCCGAAACGAGTACTGGGATGAGCATCGGCCGGGAATCTACGTCGACGTCGTTTCGGGCGAGCCGCTCTTCAGCTCGCTCGACAAGTACGATTCCGGCACCGGCTGGCCGAGCTTCACCCGGCCGCTCGAGCCCGCGAACATCGTCACGCGCACGGACTACAAGCTCCTCTACCCGCGGACCGAGGTTCGCTCGAGGAAGGCCGACAGCCATCTGGGCCACGTGTTCGAAGACGGCCCGCCGCCCACGGGCCTGCGCTACTGCATGAACAGCGCGGCCCTGCGCTTCGTTCCGGTCGAGCGCCTGGAGGCCGAGGGCTACAGGAAGTATCTGCCGCTGTTCCGCCAGGGAAGCTGAGCGGTACATTCCCGCTTCATGCTCGATTCGATCCGCCAGAAGGTCGCCGCCGGCGCGCGGCTGACGCCCGCCGAGGGCGAGTGGCTCCTCACGTCCGCCCCCCTGACGGCGCTGGGGGAGATGGCCGCTGCCGAGCGGTTCCGCCGCCATCCGGCGCGGGAAGTCACTTACGTCATCGACTCCAATCCCAACTACACGAACGTCTGCAACGTCGATTGCGTGTTCTGCGCCTTCTATCGCCACGCGGGCGATGCCGACGCGTACACCCACCCGGTCGATGAGGTGCTCGAGAAGATCGGGTGGGCGGTCGAGCAGGGCGCGACGACGGTGCTGCTCCAGGGCGGTGTCAACCCCGAGCTGTCGCTCGACTACTACCTCGAGATCGTGCGCGAGACCGTGCGCCGGTTCCCGGGGGTGACGCCGCACTTCTGGAGCGCCGTCGAGATCCAGGGGATGGCCGAGGTCTCGGGGCGGCCGCTCGTCGAGGTCCTGGAGGCGCTCTGGGACGCGGGGCAGCGCACAATACCGGGTGGCGGCGCCGAGGTGCTGGCGCCCCGCGTCCGCAGGAAGCTGGGGGCGCGCAAGGGCGGGCCCGAGGCATGGCTCGAGGTCCACGAGGCGGCGCACCGGGTGGGATTCCACACCACCGCCACCATGATGTACGGCTCGATCGAGACGCCCGCCGAGCTGATCGAGCATCTCGAGGCCGTCCGCGCGGCGCAGGACCGGTCGCTGGCCCTCGGCGAGGCGACGCGGGCCGAAACGCCCGGGAACTTCACCGCATTCATCCCGTGGTCCTTCAAGCCCGGCAACACCCCGCTGGAGAAGGTCCGCCCGGTTCCCGAGGGGCCGGCCGCGTATCTCCGCATGATCGCGGCATCCCGGCTCTACCTCGACAACGTCGATCACGTCCAGGCGTCGTGGTTCTCGGAGGGCAAGAAGACCGGCCAGATCGCGCTTCACTGGGGGGCCGACGACTTCGGCGGGACGCTCTTCGAGGAATCCGTGCACGCCGAGGCCGACTACGTCAACACGTCGAGCGTCGCGGAGATCCGGGAGCTGATCCGCGAGGCGGGCTTCGCGCCGGTCCAGCGGACGACCCTCTACGAACGTCTCCCCGAGACGCCGCTCGACCGGCTGGCGGTCCGCGCCCCGCGCCGCGCCGGCCGGGACCCCCACGCCCTTCCGGTCATCGGCTGATCGGGGGATGACCGCCCCGGCCGGGCAGGTCGTCACGTGCGCCAACTGCGGGCGCGAGTTCGACGGCCGGTTCTGCCCCGACTGCGGCCAGGACCAGGAGGACATCCGGCGCCCGTTCGCCGAAATCTCGCGCGACTTCCTGGGTGACTTCTTCGCCTTCGACGCGCGCATCTTTCGGACGCTCGCGCCACTCCTCACGCGTCCCGGCGACCTCACCGTCGACTACATCGAGGGGCGCCGCGCGCGCTACGTGCCGCCGCTAAAGCTGTACGTCTTCGCCGCGTTCCTGTACTTCACGATCGTCGCGATCGGCGGCGGCGGGCCGTTCCAGGCGTTCGTCCAGGAGACCGAGGAGGGAGTGACCTTCGGCATCGGGGGTCCGGGTGACCGGCAAGCCGACGAGCGTGCCGGGCCGACCGCGGCCGATCCTGCGCCGGCCGACGCACAGCCGGCGGATGCGCCGGACACGGCGGCGGGCCCGGCCGACGTGGGGACCGTGATCGAGGAGCGCGCGCAGCGTGCAGCCGAGGACCCCCAGGCGTACGGTCGCGCCGTCCAGGGCACGTTGTCCTACGCGCACTTCCTTCTGCTCCCCGTCCTAGGGCTCCTCCTCGAGGCGTTCTACCGGCACCGGTATTACGCCGAGCATCTCGTGTTCGGCATGCACTTCCATGCGCTGGCGCTGCTGACCGCCGCGCCGATCGTGGCCGCCATCGATTTCATCCCCGCGCTCGACCGCCAGGGGAGTGCTGCCCGCGCGATCGTCTCGGTCTGGTATCTCGGTCTCGGTGCATACCTGCTCCTCGCCATGCGGCGGGTGTACGGCGGAGGCTTCCTGGGCACGCTGTGGCGCTGGGCGGCGCTCGGCCTCCTGTACGCGATCCTGGCGGGCCTGATCCTCGGCCTGGTCGCGTTCCTCACGCTCTGGCTGTACTGAAGCCGAGCGATTCCGGCTCGCGAAGCCCATGCTGCACGTGACGAACGGGGATTGCGCGGCCGACCGGATCGCGCGCGCCGGACTCGGCGGCGAGATCCTGCCCTGGCGGGACGTCCTTCACGAGGGGCCGGTCCCCGCGGATCTCGACGACGCCGGGTTGCGCGCGCGCCGCGCCGAGTTCCTGGGAGGCCCGGAGCCGGCCGCCGTGGAGTCCGTGCTGCGGGACCTCGAGGAGCGGGACGCGCGACTCGCGGTTCCCTCACGCGACGAGATCGTCCTGTGGTTCGAGCCCGACCTCTACGACCAGCTTCAGCTGCTTCAGGTCCTGGACCGTCTGTCGCGCGACGACCTCGCGGAGACCCGCGTGACCGCCGTCGCTTCGGTCGAGCGAATGGGCGAGCTCCAAGAGCAGGAGTCGAGGGAGCTGCACCTCGCGCGGACTGCCCTCCCCGCGGGGGCGCGGGAGCTGGCGGCCCATGCCTGGCGGCGCTTTCGCGATCCGGACCCGACACGCCTGGAAGGCCTCGCGGCGCGGCCGCACCCCGGGCTCCCGCACCTGCAAGGAGCCGTCCGGCGCCATCTGGAGGAGCTCCCTGGGCTCCGGGACGGGCTCTCGCGCTCGGAGCGACAGGCGCTCGAGGCGCTGGAGGCCGGGCCGCTGGCCGCGCGCGAGGCGTTCGTCGCCGCGCACCACGCGCGCGAAGCGCTCGTCTTCCTCGGCGACCTGGTGTTCTACTCCTATCTCGATCGACTGGCGTCGGGCAATCGCCCGCTGGTCTCGGTCCAACGGCCGGGCTCGCGCGAGCGTGCGATCCCCGCGGACCCCTACGCGGTGGCCGAGCTCACCGACGACGGACGCAGGATCCTCGACGGGGAGCTGGACTGGATCGATCTCGGCGGTTCGGATCGGTGGCTGGGAGGGGTCCACCTGGCCGGGGGCGCCGCGCCCTGGCGTTGGGACGCGGGCGACCGGCGCGTGGTCAGACGAGGTCGAGGATAGGAACCGGGTCGGTGAGACCCGCGGCGGCGGCTTTCGCGAACAGGCTCTCGAGCGCCCGCCTGCCCTCGTCTCCCATGTCCCGCGTGTATTCGTTGACGTACATCTTCACGAACGTCCGCGCGCGCTCGGTATCGAGGCCGCGCCCGTAGTCGAGCGCGTAGGCGACCGCCTCGTCCTCGTGCAGGAACGCGTAGCGAATGGACTCGGCGAGCCCCCGGCTGACCTCCTCGGCCAGCTCGCGTCCCAGGTCCTTGCGGACGACATCGAGGCCGAGCGGCAGGGGCAGCCCGGTGTCGTTCATCCACGCGACCCCCAGGTCCCCGATCTTCGCCAGCCCCTGATCGCCGTACGTGATCTGGCCCTCGTGGATCACCAGCCCGGCATCGACCTCTCCGTCGGCGACGGCGCGCGGAATGTCGTCGAAGGGATAGACGACGGCGTCGAACTCTGGCAGGTAGAGTTGCGCGACGAGGTACGCGGTCGTGAGCAGTCCCGGGATGGCGATTCGCGCGCCGGCCAGCGCCGACATGCCGTCCGGCCCATCCGGCAGCGCCACCAGGATCGGGCCGTACCCGATTCCCATCGACGCACCGCAACGCATGATCCAGTAGCGGTCGGCAACCGAGGGATAGGCGTGCGCGCTGATCGCCGTGATCTCGATCTCGCCCGCCATCGCCATCTCGTTCAGCGTCTGGATGTCGTGGAGCACGTGCTCGACGCGGAAGTCCCGGATCTTCACCGCGCCGCGCGCCAAGCCGAAGAACATGAACGCGTCGTCGGGATCCGGGCTGTGGCCGAACCTGAGGACGCCCGTTTCGAGGGCGGAGTCGCGCATGGGGCGGCACAACGTACCGGGCGCTTCCGGGCTCCGCAACGCGTTGACACGACCGGGGGCGCGGCCTACGATACCTCGGTCCTCGGCTACACCTGGCCCACGACCCGTCGGGGTGTCCCTCCCGCATGACCTCCGTCCGACACTTCGCCGTAGAAGGCGCCATCGGCGTGGGGAAGACCTCCCTCGTCCACCGCCTCCACGGCGAGTGGGGCGGAAGCCGGTTCCTGGAGGTGGTGGAGGGAAATCCGTTCCTGACCGGCGGCTTCTACCAGGACATGGAGGCCCACGCGTTCGACACCGAGATGTTCTTCCTGCTATCGCGCTTCCGACAGCAGCGCGCGCTGGCGGCGGCGCTGGAGGAGGACCGGACGCCGGTGCTGGCCGACTACGTGTTCGAGAAGAACCGGATCTTCGCCGAGCTGACCTTGACCCCGCGCGATCTCGCCCTCTGGGAGCGGCTGTTCGAAGCGCTTCAGCCGGACGTCCCCCGGCCGGATCTCACCGTGTACCTCAAGGCCGACGTCGACGTTCTGATGGACCGCGTCCGGATCCGGAACCGCCCGTTCGAGCGCGATCTCGAGCGCGACTACATGGCACGCCTCAACGGGGCGTACGATCGCTTCTTCGACGCATGGCCCGGCAGGCTTCTCGTGCTCGAGGTCTCGGCGCTCGACTTCGTCCGCAGCGAAGCCGATTTCGCCGCGGTACGCGCGCTGGTCGAGCACAAGGTCGCCGAGATCGAAGGCGGGCAGCGGGAGCTCGCACTGGAGCCTGAGACGCTATGAACGGCCCGCGGACCTTCTGCGCCGTGGCGGGCAACATCGGGTCGGGGAAGTCCACGCTGACCGGCCTCCTGGCCGAGCGCCTCGGGTGGCGCCCCTATTACGAGCACGTCGAGGGCAACCCCTATCTCGCCGACTTCTACGCCGACATGCGGCGCTGGGCGTTTCATCTCCAGGTCTACTTCCTGTCCAAGCGGTTCCAGCACCACCAGGAGATCCTCGCGTCGCCGATGTCGGTGATCCAGGACAGGACGATCTACGAGGACGCCGAAATCTTCGCCCGAAACCTCCACCAGAACGGGCTCATCGACAGCCGTGACCACGACAACTATCGCGAGCTGTTCGACACGATGATCCAGTTCCTCGAGCCCCCCGACCTGTTGATCTACCTGCGGACGTCGGTTCCCGTGCTCGTCGAGCGGATCCGGACACGCGGCCGCGAGTACGAGCGGGCGATACCGGTCGAGTATCTGAAGCAGCTGGACAGCCACTACGAGGACTGGATCGCCCGCTACGACCTGTCGCCACTCCTGATCGTCGAGACGGACGCGTGCAACCTGGTGGCCGAGGAAGAGGAGCTGACCCGCGTCGTCGAGCGGATCCAGCGGCGGCTGGAGGCCACGCGCGGGTACTCGCTGCCGCTGTAGTTCGCGCGGCGCGAGCGCGTTGCTGGAACGCCCGCGGTGCTTCGCAGGTACGATCCTGCAGCCGCGACCCAAAGGAGTACGCTTGCCCCGCACTGTCGTCGCCGTTTCTCTGGGGTTCTTCCTCGCGCTCGCCATTGCCATCCCGAGGGCTGTCCGGGCGCAGGCCGACGCCATCGCCGAGGGCGACCGCCTGATGGCGGAGAGCCGCACCGAGGCCGCTATCGAGGCGTATCGCGCTGGCCTCGCCGCGTACCCGGGCGACCCGACCATCCTCTGGAAGACCGCGCGCGCCATCTCCAACCTCGCGGACGAGACGCCGGGAGACGGGGGCGACGAAGCCCGGATGGAGGAAGCCGTCGAGCTGTCGCGTCGCGCGGTCCGCGCGGGGCCGGGGATCTCGCGGGCGCACACGACGCTCGCCGCCTCGCTCGGCAAGCTGGCGCTCTTCCGGGGCGGCAAGCGGAAGGTCGAGCTCGCGCGCGAGGTCGGGCGCGAAGCCCGCCGCGCAGCGGAGCTCGATCCGCAGGACTTCGCCCCGTTCGCGGTCCTGGGCGTGCTGGAGCGGGAGCTCGCGACGCTGAACCCTCTCCTCAAGGGGTTCGCGAGCGCGATCTTCGGCGGCGTGCCGGACGCCTCGCTCGAGCGGAGCGCGGCGCTACTCGGCCGCGCCGTGCGGCTCGCTCCGGCGTACGTGGCCCCGCACCTCGAGCTCGCGCGCACGTACGTGGAGATGGATCGAGTGGACGAGGCGCGGGCCGAGCTCGACAAGGCCCTCGCGCTCCCGCGCCGCGAGCGGCTGGACGCCGTGCTCCAGGACCGCGCGCGGGAGCTCCTCCGCGAGCTGGACTGACCGCGTGGCGGTTCCGGCGCGGATCCTGGAGCTGATCGCGCTGTTGGCGCTCGCACTCCCGGGGACCGCCGGCGGACAATCGGGTTCGGCGCAGGCCCGCGGGGACAGCCTGATGGCGGCGTTCGAGACCGCACGGGCGATTGAGGCGTATCGGGAGGGGATCGCGGCGTATCCGGACGACGCCATGCTCCTCTGGCGCGCGGCCCGCGCGCTGTCCAACCGCACCGCGGAGACGCCTGGGGGGGACGGCGACGAGCCGCTCCATCTGGAGGCGGTCGAGCTCGCGCGCAGGGCAGTGGCCGCGGCGCCCGACCTGGCCCGCACCCACACCACGCTCGCCACGGCCCTGGGGCGCCACGGACGCTGGTTGGCGCACGAGTGCCGGATCCGCTGCGCCGGGCAGATCGTGGACATGGGCAAGGAGGGGTACCGCTCTACGCGCCGCGCGATCGAGCTCGACCCCTCCGACCCCGCTCCGTTCATCGTCCTCGGCCTCTACCACCGGGACCTCTCGACCGTCCCGCTCGTCGTCAAGGTGATCGCCAGGACGTTCCTGGGCGGCTACCCGCCCGTCTCGCTGGAAGCGAGCGCGCGCAACCTGGAGCGGGCGGTCCGGCTCGATCCCGGAGACGTGACCGCGCACCTCGAGCTCGCCCGCACGTACGCGGAGTTGGGCCGCGAGGACGACGCTCGGGGCCAGCTACGCGCTGCGCTCGCCGCGCCCGCTCGCGAGCGGCTGGACGTCGTGGAGAAGGAGGAGGCGAGGAATCTCCTGGGGCAGCTGGAGTAGGCCGCGAGGCTGGCCGCCGGCGGGGCGGCATCCCAAGTTCGCCCCGATGCGCGCGACGGTTCTCCATCTGCGGTTCCCGTTCGTCTACATCCTCTCGCCGATCTTCGTCTGGGGGGCGGCATGGGGTCCGGGCGGCTGGACGGCGCGCACGACGCTCGCCTTCCTCCTCGTGCACCTCGCGCTCTATCCGGGAGCCAACGCGTTCAACTCCGCGTACGACCGCGACACGGGACCCATCGGGGGGCTCGCGCGCCCACCCGCAGTGCCACCCGGACTCGGGCGGTGGAGCGTGTGGCTCCAGGGCATGGGCGCGGCGCTGTCCCTCGTCGTGGGACCGCTCTTCGCGACGGGCTATGCGGCGCTGTGGGGCATCTTCACCGCGTACTCCCATCCCCGGACGCGGTGGAAGCGATCCCCGGTCACCTCCACCGCCGCGATCGTCGCCGGGCAGGGCGGCATAGGATACTGGCTGGGGTGGAGCGCCGCGGGGGCCGCCGAGACGGGGCCGCGCCGGGTCGCCTCGGCGTGGACGGCGGCGGACGCCTGGGCACTCGTGGCCGCGTGCGCGGTGGTCGCCGCCCTCTATCCTCTGACCCAGGTCTACCAGCTGGAGGCCGACCGTGCCCGACGCGACCGCACGCTCGCAGCGGCGCTGGGCGCTCGCGGGACGCTGGCCTGGAGCGCGGCTTGCTTCGCGACCGCGGCCATCGCGCTGGCGGGCGCGGGAGCGGGCGGGCTCGTCGCCTTCGCGGGGGGGTCGGCGGCCCTGGCGGGCGCGGCGGCGGTGGCATGGCCGGCGGGCCGCGTGCCGTCGCATCGGGAGGTCATGACCGCCGCGTACGTGACGAGCACGATGTTCCTGGCCGCGATCGTCTGGCGAGCCGCGCTCGGCGCACCCGCTTGACACGCGACGCCGCCCTCGATCCGGCCCGCGAGGCGGGGACGTTTCGCCCCGCACGATGGCTCCCCGGAGCGCACCTACAGACCCTGTGGAGCCGGGTGCTGCGCCGGGGCCCTCGCGTGGAGTTCCGCCGCGAGACCTGGGAGACGCCGGACGCGGACCTCCTCGAGCTCGACTGGGTCGACGGTCCGGATGGCTCGCCGATCCTCCTCGGGCTCCACGGGCTCGAAGGGTGCTCGACCTCCCTCTACATGCAGGGCCTCATGCACCGGGCGCGGTCGCGCGGGTGGCGCGGCCTCGCTCTCAACTTCCGCTCGTGCGCGTCGCCGCCCGGACGGCCGCGAGGGGAGTGGAGGATGAACCGGGGGGAGCGGCTCTACCACTCGGGGGAGACATCGGACCTCGAATGGGTCGTGGGGCGATTGATCGAGCGCGAGCCGGATCTCGACCTGCGCCTCGTGGGCGTTTCACTGGGCGGGAACGTGCTCCTCAAGTGGCTCGGGGAGCGCGACGCGTCGATACCGCCCCAGGTGCGGGCGGCGGCCGCGATCTCCGCCCCCTTCGATCTCGCCGCCTGTGCGCGTCACCTCGAGTCCGGGCTGGGACCTTTGTACATGCGCTTCTTCCTCGCTTCGCTCAAACGGAAGTCCCTGGACTTCGCGGAGCGCTTCCCCGGACGGATCGACCCCGCCGCCGTGCGGGCGGCCCGGACCTTCCGCCAGATCGACGACGCGGCGACGGGGCCGATCCACGGCTTCGCCGATGCGGACGATTACTACGCCCGCTCATCCTCTCTTCCGTACCTGTCCCGCATCCGCGTGCCCACCCTGCTGATCAACGCGCGCGACGACCCCTTCGAGCCCCGCGAGGTCCTGGCCCTGGCGGAGGAGCGGGCGTCGGAGCTCGTGCGGTGCGCGTTCACCGACCGGGGAGGTCACGTGGGCTGGGTCGTCGGGCCGCCGTGGGCGGCCCGCTCCTGGGGGGAGGACCTGGCGCTGGAATGGCTCGCGCGGGCGGGCGCGCTTGTGCAACGGACGAGCGGATTATAATCTTCGCAAAACACGGGACAGCCGTGTTTCCCGGAAACCAACGTCAGCGGCGTTCAAGGGCTCCATCCCCAGCCTTTACCGGAGGTCGGCATGGCTCCTGTCCGTGGTCCGTCGGGACAGATCCTGAAGCAGAGCATCCTGTTCCTGGGCTTGTTCCTGTTCCTCCCGGCGGCGCTCGCCGCGCAGGGAGTGACGACCGGAGCGCTCTCCGGCACTGTCGTTTCGAGCACAGGGGAGGACGTGGTCGGGGCGACCGTCATCGCGACCCACGAGCCCAGCGGCTCGCAGTACGGTACCGCGGTGCGCGAGGGGGGCGCCTACGACATCCGGGGCGTCCGCGTCGGTGGCCCGTACACGATCGCCGTCCAGATGATCGGGTACGAGACGTCGCAGGAGACGGAGGTCTTCGTCAACCTGAACCAGACCGTCGACACCGACTTCACGATCGTTCCGGAAGCCGTCGAGGTGGCGGGCATCACGGTCAACCTCGAGGCCGATCCGGTCCTCAACAGCACGCGCACCGGCGCCGCTACGTTCATCGCTCCGGAGCAGGTTACGGAGCTCCCCTCCTTGAGGCGTAGTGTCCGCGACCTGTCCCGTCTCGACCCACGGAGCGACGGGAATTTCAGTTTCGGCGGTCGCAACTGGCTCTACAACAGCATCTCGCTCGACGGCTCGTACTTCGGCAATCCGTTCGGCCTGGACGATCCCGCTCCCGGCGGTCAGTCAGGCGCCGAGCCCGTGCCCTACGACGCGATCGAGGCCGTACAGGTGGCAGTGGCGCCGTACGATGTGCGGCAGGGCGGTTTCACGGGTGCGGCCGTCAACTCGGTGACCAAGAGCGGCACCAACGAGTGGCGGGGTTCGGCCTACACGTTCCTCCGGAACGAGTCGTTCATCGGCGACCAGATCGGCGACGTCGACGTGCTGGTCCCCGAACTGTCGTTCAACCAGTCGGGTGTGAGCATCGGCGGCCCGATCGTTCGGGACAAGGCATTCATCTTCGCCAACTACGAGCGCGAGCGGCGGGAGGATCCAGGCTCGAACTTCTCGGCGCTACGACCGGGCGAAACGCCGGGCGGGACGGTATCCCGGGTAACCGCGGCAGACCTGGAGGCGATTCGCCAGCGGATGATCGACGTCTACGACTATGATCCCGGGGCGTTCGAGAACTACATCCACAATACGGACAGCGACAAGTTCATCGCCAAGCTCGACTGGAACGTCAACGATCGGAACAAACTGACGTTCCGTTACAACCTGCTCGACGCCGTCCGCGCGCTGCCGCCGCACCCGTTCGCAATCAGCATCAACAACACGGGCCGCGGACCGAACGAGAGCAGCTTACCGTTTCAGAACGCGGGCTACGCGATCAACAACGAGCTGAACTCCTTCGCCGGCGAGCTGAACACCCAGGCGGACCGCTGGTCGAACCGGCTGTTCGCCAGCTACAACCGGTTCCGCGATTTCCGCGAGCCGAACAGCGCGCCGTTCCCGACGATCGAGATCGCCAAGGATGGGGTCACGTACACGACCCTCGGCCACGAGCCGTTCTCGATCCACAACCTGCTAGACCAGGACGTATTGCAGATCACCAACGACTTCAGCCTCTTCCGCGGGAGTCACGTGTACACGGTGGGGGCGAACTACGAGCTCTTCAAGTTCGGCAACTCGTTCAACCTGTTCTACTACAACGCGTTCTTCCTCGACCAGTTCCCGTCGCTGGAGGCGTTCTTCGACGCCACCGACCCGACGAGTCCGAACTTCAAGGACTATAACGCGATGGTGGACAACGCGACGGCGCCGTTCGCCGACGACCCCAGCGAACCGGGCCAGTTCGCGCTCTACGCCCAGGACGACTGGCGGTTCACGGATCGTCTGAACCTGACGTTCGGTCTGCGGGCGGACCTCCCATTCTACAACACGGATCTGCCAGCCACTCCCATCGCGGACGCGCTCACGCTCCTCGACGAGGACCTGAACCCGGAATCGATCACCTGGAACGAGTTCCCGGACACGCAGATCCTGTGGTCGCCCCGCGTCGGATTCAACTATGACATAAAGGGCGATCGCACGATGCAGATCCGGGGCGGCACCGGGATCTTCACCGGCCGGCTTCCGTTCGTATGGATCGGGAACCAGGCGGCGAATCAGGGCCCGGACGCGAACGATTTCGACCTGAACGCCACGGTCGACGACTTCAAATGGCCCCAGGTCTGGAAGACGAACATCGCCCTGGACCAGCTGCTGCCGACCAACACGCTGATGACGCTGGAATTCCTGTACGGCGACAACATCAACGAGATCTTCATCCGCAATCCGAACCTCGTGGCACCGGTGGGGACGATCCCCGGGCCTGATGGCCGGCCGTTCTACGGCGGAGCGGGCAACAATCGTTTGAACGCGATCGCCAGCGGCGGCGACACCTACGTCCTGGACAACAACGGCCAGGGGTACGACGTCTCGTTCACCGCGCAGCTCCGGCAGGTGTTCCAGAACGGGCTGTCGGCGTCCGCAGCGTACAACTTCACCGAGGCCAAGAACAACATGGACTCGACGGAGATCGCCTTCGCGCTATGGCAGTTCAACCCGGTGGAGGGGAACCCGAACAACTACGACGCCGGCTACTCGCAGTTCGGACACCGCCACCGGATCACCGGCAGCGCGAACTACCGCCACAGCTGGTCGGACATGCTGGCCACGAGCTTCGGCGTGTTCCTCGAGGTCGCCGAGGGTGGCTTCTTCACCGCCGGCAGGACGTCCCGCTACTCCTACACCGTGGCCGGTGACCTGAACGGAGACGGCAACGGCGGCAACGACCTCATCTACGTCCCGCGCGATCAGAGCGAGATCAACCTGGTCGACATTCCGGGCGGGCTTACCGCCGCACAGCAGTGGAGCGCGCTGAACGCGTTCATCGAGCAGGACGAGTACCTGAGCGAGCACCGGGGCGAGATCACGGAGCGGAACGGGGCGATCAACCCGTGGTTCTCGAACCTCGACCTGCGGATTCTGCAGGACGTGATCGTTAGCGACCACACGTTCCAGATCAGTTTCGACATGCTGAACGTCGCGAACTTCCTGAATTCGGATTGGGGCGTTCGCGAGGTCGTGAACAACGCGGCCAAGACCCCTCTGATCCTGACTGGGTTCAACGGGGAAGGTGAGCCGCTGTACCAGTTCCCTGGGACCGTGACCGAGACGTTCATCGACGATCCGAGCGAGCTGTCGCGCTGGAGGGCGCAGATCGGCTTCCGCTACTTGTTCAACTGACGAATCGCTGAAAGGGTTCCTGCGAGGGGCGCGGCCGATGGCCGCGCCCCTTTCGCGTATGAGCCTTCGCCCGTTCAGCGCGTCTCGGCGGGCTCCAGCTGCGGTGCGCGAGTCGCGATGGGGGGATGGGGTCCGGGCGAGGGCGGAACCGGGGGGGCGGGCGCCGCCTCGCTCGCGGCGGCCGCCGACACCGGGACCGCAGCGCGCCCGCGGCGGGTCCGGTACCAGAAGGCGCCCGCGCCGAGCAGGCCGAGGAACGCGGCCTGAGCGAGTAACGTTTCGGCCAGCGGATAGAGGCCGAAGAGCTGGCGCAGCGCTTCGTGATCGGGAGCCCAGGCGACCGGGTGCGGGGCGAACACCCCCGCCTCCTGCAGGTTGTAGAGGCCCTTTCCGATGAACACGAACGCGAGATAGAGCATCACCGAGCCGGTGGCCGCGAACACGCGCTTGAGCGGAAGTTTCAGACCCAGGCGCACGATCCCGTACCCGATCGCCAGGATGACGAGGATCCCGGGCGCGAAGCCCGCCATCACGGCGGCTGCGCCGGCGTCGAACATGAGGGCCTGGTAGAAGAGAACCGTCTCGAAGCCCTCGCGGTACACCGCCGCGAACGCGAGCCCTGCCATGGCGAGCGCCGAGCCCCGGGTCATCGCGCGCCCGACGTGCTCCTGCAGATACGTCTTCCAGTCGTGGATGTACGTCTTCTGGAAGAGCCAGTGGGAGACGTAGAGGAGCACGCCCACGGCGACGAGCGCGGTCACGCCTTCGACCATCTCGCGGCTCGCCCCGCTGATCGGCACGAGCGTCACCGCGAGGACCCACGTCGCGGCGCTCGCCGCAACGCCACCGGCCACCCCCAGCCACACCTGCCGCCGATGGCGCGCGTCCGCGGTCGTGCGCGACAAGTACGCGAGGATGGCCCCGATGAGGAGCACGGCTTCGAGCCCCTCCCGGAAGATGATCGCGAACGCATTGACGGCGCCGAACCAGAACGATGCCCCGCCGGAGAGTTGCGAGTCCGCGAGCGCGAGGTCCGCGTGGAGCGCCGCGAACGTGGCGTCGACCTCCGCCACCGGGTGCCCGGCGCGGATCGAAGGGCGAAGCGACAGGTGTATCGCCCGCTCGATCCGGCCGACGAGATCCGACGGCAGGCGGGATTCGAGCGGCTCGAATCCTTCCAGGTATCCATGCTCGACCGCGGCGAGAGCGGCGTCCCGATCCCCGGCTGCGTACGCGGCGCGGGCGCGCTCGAGCTCGGCCGCGAGCGAGGCGATCTCCGCGGATCGCATCTCGCGGGCCCCGGCGGTGACGGGCTCGCCGGCGTGGGCGGATGCAACGGAACGGCCCGCGACATCGGGGTCGAGGACGACACCTGGTTTCCGCGCTTCTTGTTCCAGCGGCCCCAGAGCACCCCGCAGACGGGTCGCGGCTTCCGGCATCCCGGGACCGTCGGCCTGCATGAGGGCGTGGAACGCCGCTTCCGCATCCCGCACTCGGGAGGCGAGCTCGGGGGTCGCGTGAGGTCCTCCCGGACCCCACCAGCCCTCGATCGTCTCGAACTGGTCCAGGTACAGGCGCAGCGCGAGAGCGCGCGCGCCCTCGCGGTCGCCGCGCGACAGCGACCGCTCCAGGTCTTCGAGGCCGTGCCGGATCGCCTCCAGGCGCTCGATCAGGCCGGGCTGGTCGAGCCCCCCCGCACCCGCGATCCGGGCGCCGGACGGGGAGAGCAGTAGCGCGACCGCGAGGACGGTCGTCCAGCGCGTCATGGAGTTCCGGCCACGTCGCGGCCCGATTCCAGGAGCTCGACGACCTCGGCTAGCCGGGCGTCGAGCGCTTCGACAGCGCTCTCGACGGCGGCGGAATCGGGCGGAGGCGTCTCGCCCAACAGCTGCATGAGCTCGTGGAACCGGGCCTCGGCCTCATGGACGGATTCGGCGAGATCGACGGGAGCGCCCGTGCCGGGGCCGACCGCCTGCTCGATCCGCTCCTGGCGCGTGACGTACAGCTCGACCGCACGCTGGCGAGCGCCGTCCGGATCTCCGGCGACGCGGGTCGGAAGCGGCCGGATGCCCTCCCGGATCTCGGTCGCCCACGCGACCACGCTGTCGGCCGGCGCCGGGTAACCGGCGTCGACCGCCTCTGCCGGGGTGTCGGGGAGGGAGTCTGCGGGAACGGCCGGCGCGTCGGTGCCCGCACCCTCACCGGGGTCGCCCCCGCATGCCGCCGCAAGGAAGAGGATCGGAAGAAATCGAAGAGGACGCATGGGGACCTTCCGGGCATCGGGCGCGACGGACCGGGACGATCGCGTGCGCGGCGTTCAGGAACGGCTATCGGAGTGGAACGATTCCGAATCGTTGAGAATGAGTCTCAACGAGAGTAGCCGGAACGCTGGGGCTGTCAAGTCCGGATTCGGTCGGGTTGCTCGACGCCCGGGGTGATCGCCAGGAGGAGCCGGACCGCGAACCCGAGCGACCAGACGCGGTCCGAGGGCGTCAGGTCTCCGGTGGCCGCCGCGATCTCCCGCGTGAGCCACCTGTCCCGGGAGATCGCGCGGACCATCGCGCGCGCCGGCCCGTCCCGGAAGAGCACGGCCTGGAGGGCGCGGCTCACCCGCCTCCGGGCAGCGAACTCGGCGCGCCGGCCGGCTTCGTACGGGGCGAGCCGCTCTCGTCCCGCCCCATGCGCGAGCGCCTCGGGGATCACCGCCGCCGCCAATGCCGCGCTTCGAAGGGCGAGGTAGATCCCCTGGCCCGTGAAGGGATCGAGGAAGAGGGCGGCGTCGCCGATCAGGAGTGCCCGGTCCGCGCTGGCGCGGGCGGTCCGAATCGCGGTCACGTCGCTCGCCACGACGGCCTCGTCGGGACTCGCCGATGGAGTCTCTCGGACGGCGGTCACGCGCCGATAGAGCGCATCAGGATCCGTCTCGGCGCGGAGCGCCGATCGCGGGACGACGCAGTTGACGTTCCAGCGGCCGCCTTCGATCGGCGCGAGCGCCACGTAGCGGTCGCCCCGTACGCGGAGCTCGCAGGCGAGGCCCTCGCGCTCCCGGCTGGCCGCCGTGCCGTCCTGCTCCTCGGGCCTTCCCGACCAGTGGGCGAGGAGGTCGAACCGTGCGCGGCGGTCCCGCCGCTGGAGCTTGAGCGCACGGGCGACCGGGCAGTTGCGGCCGCCGGCCCCGATCACGAGCGAGGCCCCGATCGCGATCTGCTCGCCGTCCGGTCCGCGGGCCTCGACGACAGCCCGCCCCGCCTCGAGCCGGACCTCGTCGACCCGGGTCTCCTCGAGGACGCGGGCGCCCGCAGCGCGTGCTGCCTCGACGAGGATCGCGTCCAGCGCGAGCCGCGAGAGGGAATAGCCCCAGGGCGGCGCGCCCTCGTTTTCGGGGAACGCGAGCTCGACGACGGCGCCATGCGCGTCGATGCGCACGCGCTCGAGCCGGAGCGCGCCGGCCGTCTCGACCGCCTCCCGGACCCCGAGCTCCTCCAGGATCGGCGTCGCTCCAGGGCTCAGAAACTCGCCACACGGCTTGGCGCGTGGAAACCGCGCGCGGTCGAGCACACACACGTCGATTCCCCGGCGCGCCAGGCGGATCGCGGCCGAGGCGCCGGCCGGTCCGCCCCCCACGATGATCACTTCGGCGTTCACCGCCGTTCGGCTCGCGCTTCCACCGATTCTTCGGGTTTGGCCTCCGTGCCGTCACCGGATCCGCGCAAGCGCACGCCGACGAGCGCCATGCGGTACGGGAATCCGCGGCGGATCGTCCACCGGAACGACGAATGCTCCGAGATCCCTACGGCGTGCGCGATTCCCAGAAGCTCGTCGGGCAGGAACGACTTGAGGACCGACAGCGGACCGTCGGCGCGGACGAGTCGGTTGGACACGAGCGCGCGCGTCAGGGCCCAGATCGAGGCCGCGGCCACGCGCGAACGGACGAGATCGTTGACGATCACCGCGCGGCGGGAGACCCGGCACATCTCCGCCAGGACGTCGCGGGCGTCGGCGGTCGAAAGGTGATGGAAGAAACAGGAGCAGTGGGCGAGGTCGACCGCGCGATCGGCGAAGGGAAGCGCGAAGGCGTCCCCCCGCACCGCGGCCACGCCCGGGGGGCTCGCCGAAAGCCCCACGGGGTTGAGGTCGACGACGGTCACGCGGGCGTCCCGCCCCGCTCCGAGCGAGTGCTCGCGCAGCCGCAGCGCGAACGCCCCGTCGCCGCCGGCGACGTCGACGATCTCGAGCCGCCGCGACGTGTCGCTGCCGCCAGCCCTCACGGACAGCGTGGTACCGGCCACGAGGGGGCCCAGCGTCCGTTCGGTCAGGCGATGGCCGCCGAGCCTGCGGTTGACGGTGTCGAGGAGCCGGTAGGCCTCCGCGACCTCTTCCGGCGAGCCCTCGCCGGCGTCCATCCGCTCCACCCGCTCGGCTCCGCGGCGCCGGAGCGGCCGGACGATCAAGGTCCGGCGGCGTCGCCGCGCGCCACGCTCTCGACCGGCTTCCCGAGCCAGCGTTCGCCGCGCATCGCGGCCATCCCGTAGAGGGCCCGCCACGGATCGAACCAGTCGGCCGGAACGACCACGACCTCCCGCTCGGCGCGCGTCCATGTCGAGGCGTCGCAGCGTGGCGGCTGACACGCCGGCTGCACCTCGATGCCGAACTCCACGTCGACGACCGCGGGAGCGCGGTACTCGACGATCGATTCGACCCGCGCGCTCTTGTCGACGGTATGGAACATCAGGAACTCGGGTCGCAGGTCTTGGTCCACGTCGTACGTCATGACGACGTAGTCGATGGAGTCCCCGCGGCCCACGGAGAACCACAGGTAGCGGCGGGAAGCATCGTCGCGGCCGTAGCCGATCGACTCGCGCTCGTCGGCCAGCAAGCCGATCAGATAGACACCGGTGACGACGCCCGAGTCGAAGGACTCGAGCCCCACGCCGCTGTCGGGAGTGGACAGGATCTCGTCGGCGGAGCGGACGGCGTAGCGGACTTCCGCAGGTGCGATCCGGAGCGCGTCCGACGGTCTCTGCGCGCGCGCGGGCGCCGCCAGCAGCGCCAGGGCCGCCGGGATCGCGAGCGTTCCGCCCGGGCTACGCGTCCTTCTTCACCGCGATCGACTTCGGTTGCATGAACAGCAGCGGATAATCGCGGCCGCCGGCCTTGGAATCGGTTCCCGACATCTTGAATCCGCCGAAGGGGTGGACGCCGACCAGCGCGCCCGTGCACTTGCGGTTGATGTACAGGTTCCCGACGTGGAACTCGCGCTTGGCGCGCTCGAGCTTGGACTCGTCCCGGCTGTATACGGCGCCGGTGAGTCCGTACTCGGTGCCGTTGGCGATGTCGAGCGCATGGTCGTAGTCGCGCGCCTTGATGACCGCCAGCACCGGTCCGAAGATCTCCTCCTGCGCGATCCTGGCGTCAGGTTTCACGTCGGCGAAGATGGTCGGCTGCACGAACCAGCCGCGCGAAGGGTCGGCCTTGCCGCCGAGGACGAGCGTGCCCTCCCCTTTGCCGATCTCGATGTACTCCCGGACCTTGTCGAACTGGGAGCGGCTCGCCACCGGCCCCATCCAGGCGCCCTCGGTCACCTCGCCCGGCTCGATCCTGGCTGCGCGCGCCACGAGACGCTTGATGAACTCGTCGTACAACGAGGCATCCACCACCGCCCGCGAGCAGGCCGAGCACTTCTGCCCCTGAAATCCGAACGCCGAGACCGCGACGCCGTCGACCGCCATGTCGAGATCGGCATCCGAATCGACGACGATCGCGTCCTTGCCTCCCATCTCTGCGATCACCCGCTTGATGTGCGTCTGCCCGGGCTGATGGCGTGCCGCGCGCTCAACGGTCTCGAGGCCGACCTCGCGGGAGCCCGTGAACGCGATCATGTGCACGTCCTGATGCTCCACCATGCGCTTGCCGAGGACTTCCCCCGGACCGGTGATGAAGTTGAGGACTCCCGGTGGCAGGCCCGCCTCGTCCATGACCTCGACGAGCTTCCACCCGATCGTCATCGTCTCGCTGGCGGGCTTGAGGACCACCGTGTTCCCGGTCACGATCGCGGCGACGGTCATGCCGGTCAGGATGGCGAGCGGGAAATTCCACGGCGGAATGACAGCCACCACACCGAGCGGCAGATAGACCATCTCGTTGATCTCGGGCTCGTACGGCGCGAGCGGGTACGGGTCGTACGCGTAGTGGAGCATGAGGTGCGCGTAGTAGTCGCAGAAGTCGATCGCCTCCGCCACGTCGGCGTCCGCCTCGGCCCACGACTTCCCGATCTCGAAGCACATCCACGCGGCGAGCTCGAGCCGCCGGCGGCGCATGACGTCCGCGGACCGGAACAGGACTGCCGCGCGATCGCTCGCGGGCACGTTCTTCCACGTCGCGAACGCCCGATTCGCGGCGTCGATCGCGCGGTCGGCCAGCCCCTGTCCGCCGGCGGGGAAGACGCCAACGACCCGGCCGGGGCGCGAAGGGTCGGTAGAGGCGCGCGTCTCGTCGAGGCGCACGTCCTCGCCTCCGACGCGGGCCGGGTACTCGCGGCCCAGCTGACCCGCGACCTGCGCGATCGCGTCACGCATCCGCTCGGCGGTCTCGTGATCCGAGAAGTCGTGGTAGGACTCGGGGCGGTACTCCTGGAGACGCTCCTCGAGCGTGGAGGCCGTGGTCCTCGCGTCCATCGTTGCGGTGCGGTTCATGAGCGGACTCTCCTGGGACGAGATGGCGGCGCGGTCCCGCATGCGCCTCGGCACAAGGTCCGCCGCGAGAAAAGAGCCGTCAACCGCGGCCGCCGACGGCTGGCATGCCGAGAACGATCAGCGGCGCGCGGTCGCTGCGCGCACCTTGGCCACGAACCGCCGATGCAACCGGTCGTCGGCGGCGAGCTCGGGATGGAACGTCGCGACGAGCGCGCGGTCGGTCTCGGCGAGGACGATTTCGCCACCCTCACGCGCAAGGACCTCGACGCCTTCACCGACCTCCTCGATGACCGGCGCCCGGATGAACACCGCGCGCAGCGGACCGCCTTCCAGGCCTTCGACGGCGAGATCGGCGGCGAACGACTCGCGCTGCCGGCCGTAGGCGTTCCGCGCGACCGTCATCGGCACGAGCGACAGGTGGGGGACCGGGGCCCCCGCGACCTCGGTCGCGAGCAGGATGGCACCCGCGCACGTGCCGAACATCGGCAGCCCCTCCTCGCCCCGGCGGCGAACGGCGTCCAGGAGCCCCTCGAAGTCGAGGAGCCGGCGCAGGGTGGTCGACTCGCCGCCCGGCAGCACGAGACCATCGACGCCCTCGAGGTCCTCGGGCCGGCGCACCCACACGACGCGCGCGCCCGCACGCTCGAGCGCCGCGGCGTGCTCGGAGACGTCGCCCTGGACGCCCAGGACGCCGATCGTCGGGGCGAGCGCGATCTCGGCCGGTGTCGGCGGCACGCCGGAGGCGTCGAAGCGTGGCTCGCGCACGCGGGGCTGGCCGGATGCGCGCGCGGGCTGCGGTTCGCGCCGCACGGCGGGGTCCCCGGGCCGGGGCAGGTCGTGGATCCGCGTCATGGAAGGATCGGGCGGGGGCTCAGGTGGAGCGGGTCTGCATGAGCTCCTCGGCCGCCAGGCGGTCGAGCCCCTTCATCGCCTCTTCGGTGCCGAGCTCCTCGGTGACGCGCGCCAGGATATCGGGGTCGTCGTAGTGGGTCGTGCCGAGGACGATCGCCCGCGCGAACGCCGCGGGCTTCTCGGACTTGAACACGCCGCTCCCCACGAAGACGCCGTCGGCGCCGAGCTGCATCATGAGCGCGGCGTCGGCGGGCGTCGCGATGCCTCCGGCCGCGAAGTTGACGACGGGGAGCCGGCCGGACTCGGCGACCTCGACGACCAGGTCCAGCGGCGCGGCGTGCTCCTTGGCGGCGACGAACCGCTCGCCCTCGTCCATCGACGCGAGCGCGCGGATCTGGCCCTGGATCAGCCGCATGTGGCGCACCGCCTCGACGATGTTCCCGGTGCCCGGCTCGCCCTTGGTGCGGATCATCGAAGCCCCTTCGGCGATCCGGCGGAGCGCCTCGCCGAGGTTCCGCGCCCCGCACACGAACGGCACCGTGAACGCGTTCTTGTCGATGTGGTGGGTCTCGTCGGCGGGTGTGAGGACCTCCGATTCGTCGACGTAGTCGACGCCGAGCGCCTCCTCGATCCGCGCCTCGACGAAGTGGCCGATCCTGCACTTCGCCATGACGGGGATCGTGACGGCGTCCATGATCTCCTTGATCCGCGTGACCGGCGCCATGCGCGCCACGCCCCCCGCCGCGCGGATGTCGGCGGGCACGCGCTCGAGCGCCATGACGGCGACCGCGCCCGCCTCCTCGGCGATCCGCGCCTGGTCCGCCGAGACGACGTCCATGATCACGCCGCCCTTGAGCATCCGCGCGAGGCCGCGCTTGACCTCGGGGGTGCCGGTCTCCCGGCCGGTCTGTTCGGGGGCCATCGCTCCGTCTCCTGTGGGGATATTCCGGGAGCAAGATACATGGGGCGCAGGGCGCCGCCAAAGAAGCGGCCACGGGGCCGGCGCGCGGCGCCGAGCGCGCGGAGCCGGCGCGCCCGCTAGATTCGCGGCGTCCATGATCCGCTCCATGCCCTCCGAGCCGCGCCGCATCCTCATCGTGCGCCTGGGCGCGATCGGCGACGTGGCGCGGGTGATGCCGATGCTGGCCGGCATAAGGCGGCGCTTCCCCCACGCCGAGATCGACTGGGTCGTGCAGTCGAAGGCCGCCGATCTCCTCGCCGGCCATCCCGAGATCGCGCGGCTGTGGGTGATCCCCTTCCGGAGCTGGCGCGAGGCGTTCTCGCGCGCGGCGTGGCGCCTCCGGCGCGCGATGCGCGCCCGGGGCTACGACCTCGTTCTCGACTTCCAGGGCATGATCAAGGGGGCGGTCTGGGCGGTGGCGGCCGGCGGTCCAGGGGTCCGGGTGGGCTGGGGCCCGGGGCACTC
>DASSPT010000148.1:0-11446 GCA_035699465.1 Gemmatimonadota bacterium | reverse complement strand
GCTCGCGGAAGCCGTCGAGAAACTCCAGAAGAGCCGCGCGGTCCTCAACGACGCCCAGCAGGTGGCCCACATCGGCAGCTGGGAGTGGGACATCCCGGCCAACAAGGTGGCCTGGTCGGACGAGCTGTACAGGATCTACGGACTGGAGCCGGAATCCGTCGAGATCACGTACGAGTCGTACATCGAGCGCGTCCATCCGGAGGATCGTGAGAGCGCGGCCGGCTCCATTCGCGCGGCGTTGGAGGGAAGCGAGGAATTCGAGTTCGAAGAGCGCATCGTGCGGCCCGCTGGCGAGGTGCGCGTGCTGCAGAGCAAGGGGTACGTCATCCGCGACGAAGCGGGGTTTCCGCGGCGCATGATCGGGACGTGTCACGACATCACCGAGAGAAAGCGCAATCAGCTGGAGTTGGAGCGGCGGATGGAGGAGCTTGGTCGGTCGAACCGGGAGCTTTCCGTGCTTTCGTATGCGGCGTCCCACGATCTGAAGGAGCCCCTCCGGACGATCGTCAGCAACGTCCAGTTGATCGAGAGTCGACTGCGGGAGATCAACGAGCCCGAGATCCGCCGCTCGGCGGGCTTCGTATTCGAAGGAGTCCGCAGGATGAACGAGCTGATCGACGACCTGCTGGAGTACTCGACCGCCGATCGCCGCTCCGCCGGGGAGGTGGAATCGAGCCAGGCGGTGGCTGGTGCGGTGGAGAGACTCAAGTCCGCGATCCGGGAAACCGATGCACGCATCGAAGTCGGCCACCTGCCGCGCGTGGCGGTCGGCGAGGCGCGCCTGGCGGGGCTGTTCCAGAACCTGCTCTCGAACTCGATCAAGTACCGCCACAATGACCGTCGACCGGAGATCCGGGTTTCCGCCACGCGGGAGGGTTCGATGTGGCGCTTCGACGTCGCCGACAACGGCCGGGGATTCGATCCCGGCGACGCCGAGAAGGTGTTCGTCATCTTCGAGCGTCTGAACGCAGATAACGGCGTGCCCGGCACCGGACTGGGCCTGGCGATCTGCCGCCGCATCGTAGAGGCGCAGGGTGGCCGGATCTGGGCCGAGTCGGAGCCCGGACGCGGCAGCGTATTCCGGTTCACGCTGCCCGCCGCAACCTCCCAGACATCGCAGGAGTCCCTCCTGTCCCCGATCTCCGCGTGAGATGATCTGTCCGGGCTGCCAGGCCGAGGCCGTTCCCGGGGCCCGGTTCTGCCCGACGTGCGGCGGCGCTTTGCCCGTCGCGGCGTCCCGCCAGGACGAGACCCGTCTGGTCACGATTCTGTTCGCGGACATGAGCGGCTCGGTGGCCACCACGTCGGATCTGGACCCCGAGGCGGCGCTCGAGCGGGTCAGCGAGGCGCTCGAAGTCATGTCGAGCGCCGTGGCGCGGCACGGCGGGCGGATCGACCGCTACCTGGGCGACGGCGTCCTCGCGCTCTTCGGAGCTCCGCGCGCGAGCGAGGACGACCCGGTGCGGGCGATTCGCTCCGCGCTGGAGATGCGGGACGAAGCCCGCACTCGGGGGTTCGAGATCACGGCGGGGATCAACACCGGGGATGCGTACGTGGGCCGGGTCGGGTCGGACGTCCACCGCGAGCTGACCGCGATGGGCCCCGCCGTCAATCTGGCCGCGCGGCTCCAGGGGCGCTGCGAGCCCGGCGAGGTGCTGGTGGGGGAGAGCGCATGGCGGGTGGCCCGTCGGGCATTCGACTTCGAGGCCCGTGAGACCCGCATCAAGGGTCTGGCGGAGCCCGTGGCGGCATGGGCCGCGCTACGGCCGAAGCCCCGTCCCGAGATCGCGCGCGGCGCGGATGGCCTGCGCGCGGCGCTGATCGGCCGTGATGAAGAGATCGCCAGGCTCTCCGATTCCTTCGCGAAGGCGCGCGCCGGTGTGGGCCAGGCGGTGACGGTGATCGGCGAGGCCGGCGTCGGCAAGTCGCGGCTCCTGGCCGAGTCTCGCAGGATCGCGCTCGGACCGGACGGGAATGGAGGGTTCCTTTGGCTCGAGGGCCGCTGTCTCGAGTCGAGCGCCGCGACCAGCTACGCCCCGATCGTGGATCTCCTCAGGGAGCGCTTCCCGGCGGGTGCCGGAGTCGCCGCCCGGGTGGAACCGGTAGCCGAGGAGATCTCGGGGCTGGTCGGCGACGCGCTCTCCGCCGAGCGGACCGACGAGGTGCTGGTGCCGCTCCTCAACCTCCTGTCGATTCCCGATCGCCGTGCGCTGGACTTCGGCGACCTGCCACCCCAGCAGGTCAAGGGGCGGACCTTCCTCGCGGTCGTCGAATACCTGCGGGCGCTCGCCGCGCGGCAGCCGATCGTCGTCGTGCTGGACGACCTCCATTGGGCCGACAGCCTGACGGTGGAGCTCGTGCCCCGGCTGGTCGAGGGGCTGGCCGACTCGCGCTCGGTCCTCGTGTGCGTGCAGCGCCCCGTGCAGGAGCACGCATCCCGGCATCTCGTCCCGCTCGTCGAGCGCCATGCCCGGGGTCGATACGCCGAGCTGCGACTGCGGCCGCTCGAGGAAACAGAGACGCGCCGCCTGGTGCTCTCGCTCCTCGGGGCCGAGGAGTTCCCCTCCATCGCGCTCGGCGCCATCCTGGACAAAGCCCAGGGGAATCCGCTGTTCGTCGAGGAAGTCCTGCAGTCGCTGCTGGCATCAGAACAGATCGCGATCGGCGAGAAGGGTGTCGCGGTGGCCGATCGGCTCGGGGTCGATGACGTCCCCACGACCGTCCAGAGCATCATCCAGTCCCGCGTCGACAGGATCGACGACGAGCCCCGGCGCGCGCTCCAGGCGGCGGCGGTGATCGGCCGGGTCTTTTCCAGGAGCCTCCTCGAGAAGATGGTCGGTGCCGAGCTGGACCTCGACCGCGCACTGTGGCAGCTCGAGCAGCACGATCTGGTGTACCTGGATCGGGTCGTTCCGGAGGAGGAGTACTCCTTCAAGCACGTCTTCACGCGGGACACCGTCTACAAGAGCCTCCTCAGGAAGCGCCGCGGTGCGCTGCACCTCACCGCCGGCCAGGCGATCGAAGATCTGTACGCGGACCGGTTGGAGGAGCAGGTCGAGCGACTCGCATACCACTTCGAACGGACGGACGACGCCGCTCGCGCCGCCACGTATCTGTTCCGCGCGGGCGAGAAATCGCGACGCGCGCACCTGAACGAGGAGGCGCTGGAGGCGTTCCACCGGGCGCTCGAGCGCCTGGCTTCGCTGCCGGAGGACGAGGGCGGGCGCCACCTCCGGGCGCGGATACGGGAGTCGATGGGAGACGTCCTCGAGCTGCGGGGCAGCCACGACGAAGCGGTGGAATCGTTCGAGCGCGCGCTGGAGGATCGGCCGGCCGAGGAGCGCCTCGCCCGCGGGCGTCTCTTGCGCAAAGCCGGTAACAGCCGCCAGATCCAGCGCCGTCGGGAGGAGGCCCTCGCCCTGTTCGACCGGGCGGTCGATGAGCTCGGCGACCCGCCCGCCGAGCCGAGGACCGAGTGGGACGAGGAGCGCGCCGCGGTCGAGCTGGGCCGGATCATGCTCCAGTACTTCACCTCCACGCCGGACGTTCTTGCCGCCCAGATCGAGTGCTCGGGCCCGGTCGTGGAGGCCCGGGGCACGGCGCTTCAGCGCGCGCTCTTGTTCAACTCGAAGGCGCTCCTCGGTCTGAGGCGCGAGCGGTACGTGGCGTCCCAGAACACCCTGGAGCATGCGCGCGCCGGGTACGACGCGACGCTGGACGTGGAAGCCCGGCTGGAGGTCGGAGATGTCCGGTTCGTATACGCGTTCAGCCTCGTCTGGGCGGGCCGCCTCGACGAAGCGGAGCATCACCTGCGCGAGTTGCTGGTAGAGGCGGAGCGGGTGGGATACGCGACGATCCAGTCACGCTGCGTGGCGTACATCGCGCTCATCCATCGCAAGCGTGGGGACGTCGCCGGAACCCGGCGCTGGGCGCATCGCACGCTCGAAGTCGGCGCGCTGAGTGGCATGGCCGAGTATGTGGCGGCCGCCGAGGCGCACCTGGCATGGGCGGCGTTGCGGGAGGGCGATCTCGCGGACGCCGCGGAGCGCGCGCGCAGGGCCTACGAGGAGGGCGAGAAGATGGGGGGCGCGTATCACGTACTCGCCTGGATCGTGACGTGGCCCATGCTGGCCGTCAGCCTGCACGAGAGCGATCTCGACCGGGCTGTCGCGCTCGCGCGCGCGCTCCTGGCGCCGGAAGTCCAGCCCGCCACGGAGCCGGTGCGCGAGGCGCTCGGGGAGGCCGTCGCCGCGGCGGATGCCGGCGACCGGGAACGGGCGTACAGCCGGCTGCGCGAGGCGGCCGAGCGGGCGCGGGAGCCGGGATACCTGTAGGGAACGTCGGGCCACCGACTTCGTTCGATGCCGAACAGCGATCGTCAGGATCGTCGGGTACGGTACGAGAGGGACCGCGAATGGGAGGTGGCGTACCATGCGAAAGGACAACCGGGATGACGATCGCGAGCGGGAAGGACCCGACGAGCGACGGTTCTTCTACCTTGGCGCGGGCTACTTCCTCGATCGCAAGACGGGGCGCGTCATAGCGCTCTGAGGGGTCGCACCTTGCGGTGGGACCGGTCGCGGGTGATGTTCACGGGATGCAGCTACTGGAGATAGAGGGCCTACAGCCGGTCCCGGCGCAAGGCAGATCCACGGTTCCCGTTTCCGATCGTCCGATGAAGGGGCTCTTGATCGCCCCGGAATTCCCCCCGAACTCGTTCTGGAGCTACCGCCATATCATGCCGATGATCGGCAGGAAGGCTGCCTTCCCGCCGCTGGGCCTGATCACGTTCGCCGCCTTCATGCCCGACAACTGGGAGTTCGAGCTCATCGACCTGAATGTCGATCGGTTGCCCGACGCGGAGCTGCGGGACCGGATCGCCGACGCGGACGCCGTCTTCACCGGTTGCATGTCCGTGCAGAAGCCCTCCCTCGTCGAGCTCGTCAGCGGCCCGGCCAAGGGTCTCGACACACCCTGGATTCTCGGCGGGCCCTATCCGTCTTCCTATCGCGATCACCTGCTCGATCCTCACACCCCCTCGGATGCGGTTCTCCACGAAGGCCTCGACGTCCTGGTGTGGGGCGAAGGGGGGCAGTGGGTGGACGCGATCTGCCGGATCCTCGACGATCCGGAGCTCGGCCGTCATCGCAGCGGGCGTCCCGTGCTCCTCATCCCCGATGCGATCGCCGCCGAGGCGCCGGGGTCGCGCAAGGCGCTGAACGACCGATCGATCTTCCGCGACCTGGACTACACCCCGCCGCCCCGCTGGGACCTGGTCGACATCGGCAACTACCGCGCGCTGATGGGGCAGACGACGGTCGGCTGCCGATTCCGATGCGATTTCTGCGACATCATCCAGTTCAACGGCGGGTTCACGCGTCCCAAGACGCTGGAGTCGGTCCGCGAAGAGCTCGCGATCATGTACGGTCTCGGGCATCGGGGCGGGATCTTCACCGTGGACGACAACTTCGTCGGGAATCCCGATGCCATCGAGGGAATCCTCGAAGAGATGATCCGCTTCCAGCGCGAGCACGACTATCCGTTCTCGTTCTACACACAGGCGAGCCTCGATCTGGGGAGCCCGAAGCTTCAGCACCTTCTCCCGCTCATGAAGCAGGCCGGGTTCAACGAGGTGTTCCTGGGGATCGAGAATCCGGATCCGACGGCTCTCCGGAACATGAACAAGAAGCAGAACCTCAAGGTCGACATCGCGGAAACCGTCGGGCGAATCCAGGACGCGGGGATCGAAGTCATGGCCGGGTTCATCTTCGGCGGCGACGAGGACACGCCCGCGACGGCTGATGCGATCGCAGACTTCGCCAAGAAAGTCGCGATCCCCACCGCGATGGCCGGCATGCTGACCCCCATCCCGCATACTCCCCTGGCGGAGCGCCTGCGCGAGGAGGGGCGGCTCTTGGAGAGCGAGTTCTCCGGAAACAACTCCGACGACGACGTGCAGCTGATCCCGAAGCACATGACGCCGGAAGAGATGAAGACGAACTACCATCGCATCCTGGAGAGCCTGTTCGGTCCGGCCGAGATCTACCGCCGCGCGAGTGGCCTCATCGACCGGCTGAACCCCCATATCTTCCGCGGGAAGCATGTCTCCGGCGGCGACGTCAAGGCCGCGTTGCGCTCCCTGTGGAAGCAGGGCGTGATGTCCAGGGAGCGGCGCGAATATCTGGCCCTCTTGTGGAAGGCGACCAGGAGCGACCTGGCCCGTTATCGCGCCGCCGGACGCGCGGCCGCGGATCTGAAACGGAGGCTCGGTGCTTTGACGGGCGAGGCGCGCACGTTGCACCTCAGCGAGGAACGCGCCCGGGAGTTCGCGGCGATGATCGAGCGCGCGCGCGACGCGCTCGTCCGCGCGCGGACGGATTGGTCACTCGACGATGTACGCGGGATCGTGGAGCGCATACGCGAGGGGCTCGAAGCGCGCCGGGTCGCGCGTGAGGACGCCGAGCTACTGTATACGCTGAACCGCGAGTTCTACCGTTACGCCCGCCGCGCGCACCGATTCCCCGGGGTGTATCTCGTGAAGGCGTTCGAGCTGTCGATCAAGGGGCTGCACTACGAAACGGTCATGATGGGCATCGTTCGCGGGCGTTGAAAACGGCCCATCTGCCGCGTTGCGCTTCCTCGTGTCCTCCTGCGGCGTGGGAATCAACCACGCCTCGGAGTCCAACTCGTCGCGCTCGCCCTCTTTCCCTTCTGACGAGCCACCTGCTCCTAACCCCTGCGGATCCGAGCTGCACCCGCGGCTAGCGGGCCCAGCGGCTCTTTGTAGTCCGACCCCACACCTGGGACATGAGGAAGCTGACGACCACGGTTTCCGGGTCGCCGGCGATCGTCTCGCATTCGGTCAACATTCCCTCGAGGGCGCCTTCGTCGAGTGCCCCCGTTTCCAGGATGCGCTCGCGGTGCATTCGGGCGAGGTCCACCAGGAAGCGCTTGGCGGGGTGCGCGCCCTGCAGTGCGATCGCAGCCGCCCGGATCCGGACGTCCTCGAGCCCCGTGCGCCTCAGCAGGCCGAACGTCCGGGTACCGGCATCGAGGTCCGCGCCGCCGGCTGAGAAGGCGCTCCGCAGCGCGTCGCGGAGTCGTGTCCAGCCGGCCTGGTCCGGATAACAGTGCCAGGACGACAGGTCGGGCTCCTCGAACGCCACGAATCCTCCGGGGCGAGCCAGCCGGATCATTTCCTCGAGGAGGTCGCGCTCGTTTTCGCCTGACGAAAGCAGGAATCGCTCGTGGACGAGGTGGAACGATTCGTCGGGGAGCGTGGTGCGGTAGGGGGATGTGTCGAGCAGACGCACGTTGTCGAGCTTCGCCCGCGCGACGAATTCGCGCGCCGCGAGGAGCAGGGCCGGCCGCGGCTCGACGCCGATCACGCGTCCGGTAGGCATGCTCCGTCGGCTCAGCGGCTCCAGGATCCCCATGGCGCCACATCCCAGGTCCACACATTGCCAGCCGGGCTGGACGTCGATCTGGTCGAGCCAGGTCTCGACCTCGGGATCCCAGATCCGTGTCTGGAGTCTGGACCGGTCCGGATTCCCGGTGTCCAGATGGAGGGGGAACGCCCCGAAGCTCAGTCTACGTGCCGCTCGTCGGCGCCGGTGTAGACCTGCCGCGGTCGAGCGATCCGCTGATCCTCGTCGACCAGCATCTCCTGCCACTGAGCGAGCCAGCCGGCGGTGCGGGCGATGGCGAACAGGACAGGGAACATGGCGGTAGGGAAGCCCATCGCCTGGTAGATGATGCCCGAGTAGAAGTCGACGTTGGGATAGAGCTTCCGGGAGACGAAGTACTCGTCTTCCAGCGCGATTCGCTCCAGCTCCACGGCGATGTCGATGAGCGGGTTCTTTCCCGTGACGGCAAAGACTTGCTCGGCGAGCTCGCGGAGGATCTTCGCTCTGGGGTCGTAGTTCTTGTACACGCGATGTCCGAAGCCCATCAGGCGAAACTCGCCCTTCTTCACACGCTCGACGTACTTCGGCACTTCACTCACGTTGCCGATCTCCTCGAGCATCCGCAGGACGCGCTCGTTCGCCCCGCCGTGCAGCGGGCCGTACAGGGCGGCGCAAGCTGCCGCCACCGCGACGTAGGGATCGGCGTGCGAGCTCCCCACGGCGCGCATCGTGCTGGTGCTGCAGTTCTGCTCGTGGTCGGCATGCAGCACGAACAGGACGTCCAGCGCCCGCTCGAGCACGGGATCGGGCTTGTATCCCGTCTCGGTCGACCGATACATCATGTTCAGGAAGTTGCCGGTGTAGCTCAAGTCGTTGTCGGGATACGCGTAGGGCATGCCCGCGCTGTAGCGATAGGCGAAGGCGGCGATCGTGGGCATCTTGGCGATCAGCCGCACGATCTGCTTGTGACGGATGTCGGGATCCTGGATCTGCCGGGACTCGGGGTAGAACGTCGAAAGGGCGGCCACAGTGCTGACCAGCATCCCCATGGGATGCGCGTCGTAGCGGAACCCGTCCATGAACCGCTTGATCTTCTCATGGATGATCGTGTGGTGGGTGACGTGCCAGGTCCAGTCGGTGAGCTGGTCCCCATCGGGCAACTCACCCTCCAGCAGGAGATAGGCGACCTCCAGGAAGGAACGGCGCCCGGCCAGCTCCTCGATGGGATAACCACAATAGCGGAGGATCCCGCGCTCGCCGTCGATGAAGGTGATCGAGCTCTTGCAGGAGGCGGTGTTGGTGTATCCCGGGTCGTACGTCATGAGTCCGAAGTCGTCCGCGGACTGCTTGATCGTCCGCAAGTTCGCGGCGGGGATCGCGGCGCCGTAGGTGGGATACGTTCCGTACACGACCGGAAGCTCGTATCGCTCACCGGTTCGGTTGTCGATGATCGTGACGCTGTCGGGCACCCGTTCCTCCTCTGCGGTACGAATCGCCGGTCCGGCCGCGCGCGCCGGCGGATGAAATATCGGTGACAGTTTAGGCTCCAGCGGGGAACCGCGCCGCTACTGCACCCCGCCCGTCAGGCGCTTGACGAACGGGCTGGCGAGTACCGCCACCACCCCGGCCCCGCCCACGATCATGGCCACGTTCGAGAACAGGGCGGCCGGCGCAAGCGTCTCGAGCGATCCCGCGACCAGGCCCGCGATCAGGTTGCCCAATGCGCTGGCGATGAACCAGATGCCCATCATCTGCCCGACGCGGCCCTGTGGTGCCAGCTTCGTCATCGACGACAGGCCGACCGGGGAGAGCGCCAATTCGCCGCAGGTATGCAGGAAGTACGTCACCACCAGCCAGGCCGGCGAAACCAGGTTCCCGTTGGTCGCGTTGGCGGCCCCCCAGGCCAGGACGAAGAACCCGGCCGAGAGACCCAGAAGGCCGAGCGCGAACTTGAGCGGGATCGAAGGGTTGGCGTTCCGTCGCGCGAGCCAGGTCCACACGGAGGCGAACACCGGCGCCAGGAGGACGATGAAGAAGGAGTTGATCGATTGAAGCCAGCTGGCCGGTGCCTCCCATCCCAACATGACCCGGTTGGTCATCCGCTCGGCGAAGAGGTTCATCGACGAGCCGGCCTGCTCGAAGCCGGACCAGAAGATGGCCGCCAGGATGAACAGCCAGAAGATGACGAGGAGCCGCTTCTTCTCCAGGGGCGTGTGGCCGCCGGCCACGAGCAGGAATACGAAGTACAGGACAGCCGTGGCGACGATCACCACCCCGAGGCTCTGAGCCACGGTTTCGAGCGCCATGCCGATCACGCCCGTAACTGCGAGTGCGACGACCGCGATGACTACGATACCCACGATGGCGAGCGTCTTGTAGAAATTGCTCGCGCGCTGAGCGAGGGTGGCGGCGTCGTCGCCGATCGAGAGCCTGCCCGCGTCGCCCAGGAACTTCCCGCCCATGCGATACTGGATCAGCCCCGCGACCATGCCGATCCCGGCGAGCGAGAAACCGAGGTGCCAGTTGTAGCTCTCGCCGAACAGGCCGCACAGCAGCGGACCGAGGAAACCGCCGAGGTTGATCCCCATGTAGTAGATCGAGAACCCCGCGTCGCGGCGCGCGCCGCCCTCGGGGTAGAGGTCGCCGACCATGGCGCTGATGTTCGGCTTGAGTAGCCCGGTGCCGATTACGATCAGGCAGAGGCCGAGGTAGAAGGTCGCGATACTCGGGATCGCCATGCTGAAATGGCCCGCGGCGATGATGCATCCGCCGACGAACACCGCCTTGCGCTGACCCCAGAGCTTGTCGGCGATCCATCCGCCGGGAAGGGCGAGGACGTACACCATCGCGGTGTAGAGGCCGTACATCGCACCGGCCTGGGAATCGCTGAATCCGAGGCCGGGATTCTCCCCTGACGCCGCGTCGACCATGAAGAGGACGAGAAGCGCGCGCATCCCATAGTACGAGAAGCGCTCCCACATCTCGGTGAAGAAGAGGGTACCGAGGCCTCGAGGATGTCCGAACCAGCTCCGATCCATGGGCGAGAACCCGCCCGGGCCACCCACGGTGGCGGCGCGGGGGTCGGCAACCTCGGTCGGCAGGTCATCGGGCATCGGTTCCTCCGGCTCTGGGGCGCGGGGCAGCGGACGGGATCGGGTCAAGGTGGCGCGAGGGGCGGGTCGCTGACAAGGCCGCTGGTTCGTAAGTCCCGCCCGGAACGGTGTGCGGGGGCGGCCCGCGCGCGTACAATCGCCGCATGGATCCGCGGGAATTCGAGAAGCTGGGCGTGTTCTATCTGGGGAACGTGAGGTCTGGCGAAGAATCGGGAGCGCCGCTCCTCTACGATTCGCGCGACTTGACGACCCACGCGCTCTGCGTCGGGATGACCGGCAGCGGAAAGACGGGCCTTTGCATCGGACTGATCGAGGAGGCCGCCCTCGACGGTGTCCCGGCGATCGCGATCGACCCCAAAGGCGATCTCGGCAATCTCCTGCTCACGTTCCCGGATCTCAGCGCGGAAGACTTCCGGCCCTGGGTCGAGGAGTCGGAAGCCCGTCGCGAGGGACTCGATCCCGACGCGTTCGCCGAGAGCCAGGCGAAGGCGTGGCGCGAGGGCCTCGCGGCATGGGGCCAGGACGGCGACCGGATCCGGCGCCTGCGCGAGGCAGCCGAGTTCGCGATCTACACGCCGGGGAGCACCGCCGGGCGGCCGCTCTCGATCTTGCGCTCGCTCGCCGCCCCCGCCGCCGGTATCCGCGACGACGCGGAGCTCCTGGCCGACAGGGTCGGAACGACCGTGACCGGACTCCTGGGCCTGCTCGGCATCGAGGCCGACCCGCTCCAGAGCCGCGAGCACATCCTGTTGGCGACGATCCTCCAGGAGGTCTGGCGCTCCGGACGCGACCTCGACCTCGCCGGGCTTCTCCACGCGATCCAGGAGCCGCCGGTCGAACGGATCGGCGTCATGGAGGTCGAATCGTTCTATCCCTCGAAGGACAGATATGCGCTCGCGCTGAGGATCAACAACCTGCTCGCCTCGC
>DASSPT010000147.1:0-3251 GCA_035699465.1 Gemmatimonadota bacterium | reverse complement strand
GGCCTGCTGCTCACCGGCTCCGAGCCGCGGTACCTGCACTCGGAGCTCTCCGCCCACGGCGAGTCGTGGGTCAGCGGCGAGGCCCTCTGGTGGCCCCCGTCGAAGATCGTCGGGCGGTACCTCTCCCCCTTCCTCGCCGGCCTCAGCGGCACGCCCCAGGCGCCCGAGCGTGACGCGCCGCCGGGCATCACCGTCGAGGTCCGCCTCGATTCCGTGCCCGCGACCCGGCGCGACCGCCTGATCGCCGCCGCCGTCGAGGACAGCCTCCCGGAGCACGACGTCACGCGCGTCGCCGAGGTGATGTCCGGCGAGCCCGTCGTCGTTGCTCCCGAGGACACCCTCGGAGAGGTCGCAGAGCGGATGAACGCGCTCGGCGCCGGATCGGCGCTCGTGGCGGAGTACGGCCGCCTGATCGGAATCCTCACGTCGCGCGACATGCTGCGCGCCCTCGCCGGGCGCGTGCACTCGAGCGAGGCGCGCGTGCGGCAGTGGATGACCGTGGAGCCGATCGCCGTGACGGCGGAGACGCCGCTCGACGCGGCGGCCGTCCTGATGGTCGAGCACGACATCCACCATCTCCCCGTCGTGGACGGGGAGCGTCCGGTCGGGATCGTCCGGATGCGCGACGTCGTCCGCGCCCGCGCGACCGGGAGCGAGCGCGGCGCACACGTCGGCCTCGGGTTCTGAGCGGAACCTCCGCCACGCCCGGCGAGCGACCGTCTAACGTCTCCGCATGCCGTTCCGCCGCCGCTCCGGCAAGCGCGCCGCCGGCCTGACGCCGGCGCAGCGCGAGATCGTCGCCCGGCTCGAGCGAGGCGAGCTCTCGGCGGAGGAGGCCGGCCGCCTGCTCGCGGAGGCGAGCGCCTCGGGCGCGGCGCCCGGGGCGGCCGAGGCGCCGCCCGCGGGCGAGTCGCCGGAGGGCCCGCCCGAGACCGCGGAGGAGCGCGCCGCGCGAGAGCTCGTCGAGCGCATCGCCCGCGAGGCGTACGGGGACCCGCCCGAGTAGGGCCGAGAGACGCGGGCTCCGCGGGCTCGAAGGCGCCACGAGCGCGCGTAAGGGGCTTGGTACCCTGTCCGCGCTTCGCCCTCTTAGCTCAGTTGGTAGAGCACCTCCATGGTAAGGAGGGGGTCGACGGTTCGAGTCCGTCAGAGGGCTTCGCGAAAGTCCCTGCAATCCGCAGGGTCACGCGCCGGGACGAGCGCGTCTTCGGGGCCGCTGCGTCGTTTCTGGAACCGTTCTGGAGCGGTCAGCCTCCGCAGCGCCCGCTTGCGTCCCGTCCACCGCTCGGCGTAGGTTGTCAGGCGTGGCACCGCCCCCGCGCTCGCGCGAAGCGATCTTCCGGCGCGGAGGCGAGCGTACGGCGAAGCACAGCGCGTGGCGCTCGTCGGTTGCTCAAGGGCGGCAACGAGCGCCGTGACGGCCGGGCGCATTTCCCGAGTACCAGCCCCAGCCGTGGGTGCTCATGCTGGGCCGACGAAAAGGATCTAACTAGTCAGCGCGGGAATCGAACGGCTCGCAAGAACGCCTGAACGGCCGAGGCGTCGCTGGCAACCGCACGCGCCTCCACGCGGAGGAGAAGCACGATGCCTCGCACGTTGAGGAAGATCTGCTGCCCGCCGGGAGTGTTGACGACGTCAAGGCCGGGCGCAACGCTCGGAATGACTGCGTGGTCGCCCGTGACCTTCGCCTGGAAGACGACGCCGGGGTACCCGCCCACGCGAATCGGCCTGCTCGGCCCCGCCTCTAGCGTCTTGAGTGCACGGAATTTCGCGACTGCGGTCGCGTAACGAAGCGAGAGGCGGGATACCCAGATGCTTGCCCCGCGGAAACGGTCTGCCGCGGCGCTGAATCCCTGTCCAACCGCCCACTCGCGGCTCGATCCTCCGCCATGCCAGCCGCGCCCGACAGTGAACGTCGTGACCGGGTTGAAGCCGGGACGCGTCCTATACGTCCCCGCTGCCAGACGTACTGGCGGGCCGAACGTCTCAGGCAGCACGTGCACCTCCTCGCTCGTCGCCGAGGACGATGCCAGCGCGGTACTTGCGACGAGGGAAGCCCCAGCGACTGCCAAGGCGATCGTCGTCCACCGGAGGCTTCTCCAGGCGCTCGCTCCTGTCATTGGGGAACCCCTCTCGCACGTTGGCGCGAAGCAGCCTTTCACATCCGAATGGCCGATGTCTGAATGCGCCGCTGTCGCGACCGCTGCATCGCCTCCAACTCCGCGTCACGCCGCCAGTAGCCCCGGTTCTTCACCTTCACCCAGCCGCGCTGGCCGGGCCGGTAGAAGCTGCCGGAGTGCTTCGCGACGATCCCCTCCAGGCCGCGCTCGCAGACCGCGGCGAACAGTGCCGGGCCGTCGTCGAAGGTGTCGGCCATGAAGCGCCTCGCCACCGGGCCGCGTGGGACGCGGTTCTTCCCCTCCCACCGGCTGACGGTCGCCGAGGTGACGCCGACGACCTCCGCCAGCTCCGTCTGCGTGAGGCGGTTCCGCTTGCGGATTAGCGAACCCCCTGCGGCCAGCCCCGACGACGCCCGATCCTGATTCGCGCATGATCGCGCCCGGCGGCGGGCGAAACCTGGAACGACGCTGGAACGGAGAGGTGCGTAAAGGCGGGGAAGCGCGACGCCCCGAGCCGGGCCGATCTGGCTCAACCGCGCCGTTTCGGGGAGAGGGCGGGCACTCAGGGTAGAGCCGCGCGGTCATGGTAAGGAGGGGGTCGACGGTTCGAGTCCGTCAGAGGGCTTCACGGCCGGATCGTGAGCTCCTCGACCACGACCGCATCGTGTGAGCGGGGCCCGAGAGTCGGAGGGTTGGTGCTTACCCTCCGACTCTCCCCCCAGAGTTGCCTCTACGGGCAGGTCACGTCCGGGTTCCAGTCGGCGAACATCCCCGACGGGTTGTTCTTCCAGATCCAGGCGTGCTCGAGCCAGAAGCCGACCGCCGGAACCAGGATGTGCATCGGCATTCCGAGCACGGTCGGCGCGGTCGCGACGCCGGGCGGGTTGGTGTTGGGGCCACGAACGACCCACTCCACGGCGACGAGCTTGAGGCCGCCGTCGGGGGCCGACTCGTAGACGAGCACCTCCGGCTCGAGGGGGTCGACCGCGTTGTCGTCCACCAGCGCCTGCTTGAAGTAGTGGTAGCCCATCGCCCCGGCTGTCGGGTGAGACACACAGCCGGTGATGATCCTGATGCCGGAGCCGTTCACCCACCCGAGCTCATACCCGGCCTCGATCGCCTCCTCGACTC